>NZ_FNTG01000002.1:1509692-1811631 GCF_900104795.1 Burkholderia sp. WP9 | reverse complement strand
AGCCGGAGTTTCTCGGCCTGCCGGGCATTGAAGGTTGGCGTCGCGGCGTACAGCCGCAAATGATCGAGGAGCGCCTGCGCGCCGACACACAACACACCATCAAAGCGGTGTGCGTGGTGCACAACGAAACGTCGACCGGCGTGACCTCCGACATCGCCGCCGTGCGTCGCGCAATCGACGCTGCGGGTCACCCGGCCTTGCTGCTGGTCGACACGATCTCGGGCCTCGCCTGCGCCGACTACCGTCATGACGAATGGGGCGTCGACGTTACCGTCTCGGGCTCGCAAAAGGGTTTGATGCTGCCTCCGGGCATCAGCTTCAACGCGATCTCGCCGAAGGCCATGGCCGCCAGCAAGCAGGCAAAACTGCCGCGCAGCTTCTGGGACTGGAGCGACATCGTCGAGATGAACAAGACGGGCTACTGGCCGTACACACCCAACACGAACCTGCTTTACGGCCTTAACGAAGCGCTCGAAATGATTCTCGGCGAAGGGCTCGACAACGTGTTCGCCCGTCACGAACGTCTCGCCGAAGCGACGCGTCGCGCAGTGCGCGCATGGGGCCTGGAGATTCAGTGCGCCGATCCGTCGGTGTATAGCCCAGTGCTCACGGGCGTGATGATGCCCGACGGTATCGACGCCGATGCGGTGCGCAAACTCATCTATGAACGCTTCGACATGTCGCTCGGCACGGGTCTCGGCAAGATGAAAGGACGCATGTTCCGCATCGGCCATCTCGGCGACTGCAATGACCTGATGCTGCTGGCCACGCTTGCCGGTTGCGAGATGGGACTGCGGCTCGCGGGTGTGCCCCTCAAGGAAAGTGGCTTGCCTGCCGCTATGGAGTGGTTGAGCCAGCCGATCAAGACGCAAGGCCTGAGTATCGCGGCCTGAGTATCGCGCGCGACCAGCGACTCGCAGAGATAGGGAAGGCATGCTGCGCTTCCCTCAAGGAGCCGCGCATAGAAAGCGGTCCGAACAACATGCGATGGGCTCGCTGAGCAAAACGCCGACGGGCCGCGACGCAGCGCGCCATATCAGGCCCGCCGTCAACACATGCAATGGAGAGAGACGATGAAGCGGTTTCGTGTGACCAGTGCGACCAGTATCGTTCTAGTGATGCTATGCATCATGTACTTCATCACCTACCTCGACCGCGTCAACGTCAGCACCGCGGCGGCGGGTTTCGGCAAGGAATTCCATCTCTCGCATACGGAAGTCGGCTTGGTGTTCTCGGCCTTCGCGTATCCGTATCTGATCTTTCAGATCATCGGCGGATGGGTCAGCGATCGTTTCGGCGCGAAACGCACGCTGATTTTTTGCGGGGCCATCTGGGGCGTCGCGACCTTGCTGACCGGCTTTGCCGGCGGTCTGGTTTCGCTGCTGGCCGCGCGCGTGCTGCTCGGCTTCGGCGAAGGCGCGACGTTTCCGGCCGCCACCTCCGCGATGGCCCGCTGGGTTGCCAAGGAAAAACGCGGCTTCGCGCAGGGCATCACGCATGCGGCGTCGCGAATCGGCAATGCGGTAGCGCCTGGCCTGATCGTGCTCGTGATGGCGACCTGGGGCTGGCGTGAATCGTTTTATATCTGCGGCGTGTTCAGCCTGTTGTGGGTCGCCGTGTGGGCCATTACCTTTACCGAGCATCCGAAAGACCACCCGCGTATCACGACCGACGAACTCGCCGTGCTGCCCGCGCCAAAGCCGAAAGCCGCTGGTGTGCCGTGGGGCAAACTGTTTCGCCGCATGTGGCCGGTCACGATCGTGTACTTCTGCTACGGCTGGACGCTCTGGCTGTTCCTGAGCTGGATTCCCCAATACTTTCTGCACAGCTATCACCTGCAATTGCAGAAGTCGGCCATCTTCGCTTCGGTGGTGTTCTTCGCCGGCGTGATCGGCGACACGCTCGGCGGCATCGTGACCGACTGGATCTTCACGCGCACTGGCAGCCTGAAACGCGCACGCAGCTGGATGGTGTCGGTCTGCATGTTCTTCTGCCTGCTCTCGCTGATTCCGCTGATGTTCACGCACAGCCTGTATCTGTCGATGGCCTGTCTCGCATCCGGCTTCTTCTTCGCC
Organism: Burkholderia sp. WP9; assembly: GCF_900104795.1. NCBI lineage: Bacteria > Pseudomonadati > Pseudomonadota > Betaproteobacteria > Burkholderiales > Burkholderiaceae > Burkholderia > Burkholderia sp. WP9. The sequence continues at coordinate 1,809,556 of NZ_FNTG01000002.1, read as the reverse complement.
GAAATGACGATCGGTCCGATGTGGGCGATTCCGATGGACATCGCGCCGGAATTCTCGGGCACGGCGAGCGGCATGATGAATACCGGCTCGGCATTGGCCGCGATTATCTCGCCAGTGGTCGGCGGCTTTCTGATCGACTACTTCGGCAGTTGGGAATTGCCGTTCGTCGGCAGCATGCTGTTGATGGCGATCGGCGTGGTGCTCGCGTTCCGCATGCAGCCGGAAAGCAAGTTCGCGCTCAACGCAGGCGACAAGGCTCAAGTTCCCACCAGCATGGGCGTTTGAGCACACCGCACCGTTCCCTCTCTATTTGCCTTTGACGACATGACGACAGCACTCAGCCGGCTTCTTGCCGACGCACGCCGCAATCACGCCACGCTCGACACGTTGTCGCCGGAGCACACGCCCGCCGATGCCGCGGCAGCCTACGCAATCCAGCACGAAATCCTGGACGCATGCGGCGCGCGGATCGCCGGCTGGAAGATCGGCGCGAAGTCCGACAGCGGTCCGATCCAGGGCGCGCCGTTGCCCGACCTCGACTTGCATGCAGACGGTGCGCGTCTGCCCCGTGAAGTTTTCGCGCCGCTGGGGCTCGAACTGGAAATCGCGTTTCGCTTCGGACGCAGCTTCGAACCGTCCACCACGCCGTATAGCGAGGACGAGGTGCGGGCGGGCATTGGTTCGATCGGCGCGACCATTGAAATCGTCTCGAGCCGCTACGCGGCGTGGCCCTCGGTCGACAAGCTCGCACAACTCGCGGATCTGCAGAACCATGGCGCGTTGATCGTGGGCGAATTCACGCCGTATCGCGAGGACTTTTCGTTCATGGCGCCGTCGCTGCGGTTCAGTTTCGACGGGCACGATGTGGTGCAAAGCACGCCTGCCAATCCGGCCGGCGATCCGCGGCGTCTGTTGACGTGGCTCGTCAATCACGCCACGTCGCGCGGCATTGCCGTGACGCCGGCCATGGTCGTCACGACTGGTTCGTACACCGGCATGTTCTTCCCGAAGAACGCGGGCACGGCAAGCGGGCGCATTGAAGGGCTCGCGCCGGTCAGCCTCACGCTCTACTAGCCGCTTCCCGTGTTATTGCCATAGGGCGACGATATGCCGAACCCCACTTCCGCTCTACTCGTCAAGCCGATCCATCTGGTCCCTTCCGCCGCGCGTCTGACGAGTCCGCTCGCGCAGCATCTGCGTAAATCGCTGCGCGGCGACGTGTTGTTCGATGCGGCGAGCCGCGGCCGTTACGCGACCGACGCGTCGATCTATCAGATCACGCCGATCGGCGTGGTGGTGCCGCGCGACCAGGACGATTTGCGCATCGCGCTGGAAATCGCGCGCAGCGAGAAGGTGCCGCTCCTCGCGCGCGGCGCGGGCACGAGCCAATGCGGCCAGACGGTCGGCGAAGCGCTGGTGATCGATACGAGCAAGTGGTTGAACAATATCGTCGCGTTCGACGCCGAAGCGCGCACGGTGACGGTCGAACCGGGCGTCGTGCTGGACCACCTGAACGCCTGGCTCAAGCCCTACGGTCTATGGTTTCCGGTGGATGTGTCGACGGCCGCGCAATGCACGATCGGCGGCATGGCCGGCAACAACTCGTGCGGCTCGCGCTCGATCGAATACGGCAACATGGTGCACAACGTCGACGCGATCGACGCGATTCTCGCGGACGGCAGCGAAGCCCATTTCGGCTCGTTGCGCGACGCGCCGCAAGGTGCGCGCCTGCAGCAGATACTCGCAGGCGTGAAGCAGATCGCCGAGCGCGAGCACGACGAAATCGTGGCGCGCGTGCCGAAGGTTTTGCGACGCGTGGCGGGCTACAACATCGACGTGTTCGATTGCCAGAACCCACGCGCTTATACCGACGACGGCATCGCGAATCTCGCGCATCTGCTGGTCGGCTCGGAGGGTACGCTCGCGTTCAGCCGGCAACTCACGCTCAGGCTTGCGCTGCTGCCATTGCATAAAACGCTCGGTGTGGTCAACTTCCCGACTTTCTGGCAGTCGATGGATCTGACGCAGCACATCGTCAAGCTCAAGCCGGTGGCGGTGGAACTGGTCGATCGCACGATGATCGATCTGGCGATGAGCAATCCGGCGTTTCGTCCGGTGATCGGCAAGGCGCTGGTCGGCGAGCCGCAGGCCATTCTGCTGGTCGAGTTCGCGGGCGAGGACCGCGAAGCGCAACTCGCGTCGCTCAAGCAGCTCACGGAACTGATGGCCGACCTCGGCCTGCCCGATTCGGTCGTCGAGATGCCGGACGCGAACGAACAGAAAGCGTTGTGGGAAGTCCGCAAGGCCGGGCTCAATATCATGATGAGCATGAAGGGCGACGGCAAGCCGGTGTCTTTCATTGAAGATTGCGCGGTGCCGCTCGAACATCTGGCCGAGTACACGAGCCGTTTGACCGAGGTGTTCCATCGGCACGGCACGGAGGGCACCTGGTACGCGCACGCGAGCGTCGGCACGCTGCACGTGCGGCCGATTCTCGACATGCGGCGCGACGGCGCGCAGAAAATGCGCGCCATCGCCGACGAAGCCGCGGCGCTCGTGCGCGAGTACAAGGGCGCGTATTCCGGTGAACATGGCGACGGATTGTGCCGCGGCGAATGGGTCGCGTGGCAATACGGGCCGCGCCTGAATCAGGCGTTCACCGAAATCAAGATGCTGTTCGATCCGGATAACCGCTTCAATCCCGACAAGATCGTGCGTCCGCCGAAAATGGACGATGCGCGCAATTTCCGCTTCGCGCCAGGCTACAAGGAACAGCGTATCGACACGGCGCTCGACTGGTCGGCATGGAATGTCGAACGCGACCCGCTGACCGGACGGGAGACGCCGCCCGGCACCGGTAACGATCTGTCCGGCGGGCTCGCGAAGGCCGTGGAGATGTGCAACAACAACGGCCACTGCCGCAAGTTCGACGCGGGCACCATGTGCCCGAGCTATCGCGTGACGAAGGACGAACAGCACCTCACACGCGGCCGTGCGAATACCTTGCGTCTCGCGATTTCCGGTCAACTCGGCGAAGCGGGCCTCGCCAGCGACGACGTCAAGGACACGCTCGATCTGTGCGTGTCCTGCAAGGGCTGCAAGCGCGATTGTCCGACGGGCGTCGATATGGCGAAGTTCAAGATCGAGGCGCGGGCCGCGCGCGTCAAGCATCACGGACTGCGTTTGCGTGACAGGCTGGTGGCTTTCATGCCGCGTTACGCGTCGGCGGCGAGCCGCTTTCCGGGGTTGATGGCGCTGGCCGACAACGTGCCGGTGCTGTCGGCGTGGTTCAAGCGGTCCGTGGGCTTCGCGCCCGAGCGGAGCTTGCCGCGCTTTCAGAAGTCGTTTCTGGCTAGTGCGGTGCCGGCCAAGGCGACTCGCGGCGCCGCGCTGAAAGAGGTGCTGCTCTTTGTCGATACGTTCAACAACAACATGGAGCCGGACAACGCGCGCGCTGCGCAGCAAGTGCTGGAAGCCGCGGGCTACACGGTGCACTTCAATCAGCGCCAGGGCGAGCGGCCCGTATGTTGCGGCCGCACGTTCCTCGCGGCGGGTCTCGTCGATGAAGCGAAGCAGGAAGCGCGGCGCATGCTCGATCTGTTCAAGCCGTTCGTGGAGCGCGGTGTGCCGATCGTCGGACTGGAGCCGTCATGCTTGCTGTCGTTGCGCGACGAGTTTCTGCACTACGGTTTCGGCGACGAAGCGCGCAGGCTCTCCCAACAGGCGTTTCTGTTCGAAGAGTTTCTGGTGCGCGAGAACGAAGCCGGACGTTTGCAGCTTGCGCTGAAGCCGTTGGCCAAACAGCAGGCGCTGGTGCATGGCCACTGCCACCAAAAGGCCTTCGACGCCTTTACGCCCGTGCAGACGGTATTGAAATGGATTCCTGAGTTGAAGGTGTCGACCGTGGAATCGTCGTGCTGCGGCATGGCGGGCAGTTTCGGCTATGAAGCCGAGCACTTCACGACGTCTCAGGCGATGGCGGAGCTATCGCTGCTGCCGGCGGTGCGCAAGATGGACGGCAACACGCTCATGGTCGCGGACGGCACGAGTTGCCGGCATCAGATTCACGACGGTGCGGGCGTCGAGGCGATCCACGTGGCACGCTTGCTGGCAATGGCGTTGTAATAACGGCGCGTAGCGCGGGACATGCCGTCATTCCGCATCAGCCGGCAACCGCCTGCCGATACGCGGTCGGCGCGACGCCTACACTCTCGCGGAACCGGTGGCTGAAATGGCTGGCATTCGCATAGCCGCATTGTTCGGCGACCTGCGTGAGCGGCAGCGTCGTAGTCCGTAACAAAGTACGCGCGCGTTCGAGCCGCTGTTGCGCGATCCACGCGGCGGGTGGCAGTCCGAACGAAGTGCGGAACATGCGCGCAAGATGAAATTCCGACAACGCCGCGACGCCGGCAAGCTCGCCGAGCGTGAGCGTCTGCGCCAGATGGCTTTCGATATAGTCGCGCAGCCGCCGGCGAGTCGCGACGGACAGACCGCCTTTGAGCGACGCATCCGTGCGGCGCACGCCTTGGGCGCGCAACAGCAGACTGAGCACCTGATGGGCGGTTTCATTGGTGCGCAGCAAGCCGTCAGGATCTTGCCAGTCCTCATTCGCCAGCGATTGACACAGACTGGCGATGCGCGCGTCTTCGAAATACGTGCGGTCGGCGAGGGTCAGTTCGCGCGGCTCGCGATCGAGCTCCTGAACGGCGCGCTGGGTGAAATGCTCCGGCAGGAAGTACAGATGCATGAAATGCATGTGCCCCCGTACCCACCAGCGTGACTCGTGGTCACCGGGCAGTGCGCAGAGTCGCGACGGAGCGCCGTAATGCCCGGGCATTTTTTGGCGCTCGGTGCGATAACCGCCATCCAGGTAGCACGACAGCGTGTGATGGCCGGGGCGTTCGTAGATGGTTTCGGCTTCTTCCGTGTCGCGCGTCCAGACGGCGATGGCCAGCCGGTCGCCGAGCCACGCGAAACGGTCCAGATTGGCGTTGGCGCTGCTCAGCGTGTGACACACCGACTGAAGGCCGAACGGCGTTTCGGCGGAGTGGGTCGCGGTGGCGGGCGGTCTGGCGTTCACGAAACGGGCGGAAACTTGTCTTGACTGAATGAGCGTCAGTATACGGCGACCCGCGCGAGGCGGCTTGCCACTACCGGAAAATGCGCAATTTTGGACAAGTGCAACCGACGGGGCTGCGGCATAGTGAGTTCCCGTATTCGCTGTTGCAGGCTTGGCCATGAATCTTTCGCTGTATGTCGCCACCGTTCTGATCTGGGGCACCACGTGGATCGCAATTAAATGGCAACTGGGGGCCGTACCGCCGCCGGTGTCGATTGCCTGGCGTTTCTGGATCGCCGCACTGGTGCTGTTCGCTTTGCTGCGTATCATGCGCCGGCCGATCTGGCCGCCGCGCGCCGCGTGGCGATTTCTGGTCGCGCAAGGGTTGGCGCTCTTCTGCCTTAACTTCCTGTGCTTTTACTACGCCGAACAGGTCGTGCCGAGCGGCCTCGTGGCAGTGGTGTTTTCCACCGCGCCGCTGCTGAATTCGATCAACGGTCGGCTGTTCATGGGCCGGCCTTTGCAACCCACGGCAATTGCCGGGGCGTTGCTCGGGCTCGTTGGCATCGTGTGTCTGTTCGTGCAGCAGATGGCGGGACATCTCGGCGATCACGCCGCGTGGTTGGGTCTGGGAATCGCGTTTCTCGGCACGCTGTGCTTTTCGGCCGGCAACCTGCTGTCAAGCCGCATGCAATCGATGGGCTTGCACCCTTTCGCCACCAATAGCTGGGCGATGATGATCGGCGCTAGCGTCCTGACGGTGGGAAGCGTATTGGCAGGTTTCTCGTTCGCTGTCGAACCGTCCGCGCGTTATCTCGGCGCGCTCGCCTATCTCGCCATTTTTGGCTCGGTGATCGGCTTTACGGCTTACCTGATGCTGGTCGGGCGCATTGGACCCGAGCGTGCGGCTTACTGCACGGTGTTGTTCCCGATCGTGGCGCTGGCGGTATCGACAGTATTCGAAGGTTATCAGTGGTCGGCGCTAGCCGTGGTCGGCCTGTTGCTGGTGGTCGCCGGCAATCTGGTGGCATTCGATCTTACACGGCGCATCTTCGTGCGACGGGTGCGAACCTCCTGACGGGCATCCTGGCAGGGGGCGGGCGTCGCATTGATCCGTTCGCTCAAAGGTGAAATTCCCAACGGTCGTCTGCGCACCCGCCGGCGTTTGAGGTGAGCGTTTTCGGGGGCTAATGACGCGGTCGGTCAGCGCATTGGTGAGCTTATTCGGGACCCCGAGTACAGCCGGAAATGGAGGCGTGCGAACGCCGCCAGCGCCTCCGCATTAACCACATGGGTAGACGGATCCGCCCAACGCACTTATAATCGTTGCATCCTAATCGCGAGATAGCAGCCAAATAGGCTAAGTTGGAAGGGGTTGAGTGCAAACTGGCAACACTTTGCAAACGCCCTAGCGCCGGTGCGAACCGGCACTCAAAGGAGGCCCCAAACCTCCGTCGGACAAGCGGCTCGACGCTGCTGTCCAAATCATCGATGGATCTGGCACCAGTTTTGCTGACTGGTTCGCCACCGAAGGCGAATTCACCCCGCCCTCGCGCCGGGCAAACACAAACGCCTTGGCACCCCTCGGTTCACCTCGCGGCATGTGCCGCGTCCCGAACTTCCCATTCGCAGCGTCGTCACGACGCCTGTGCGGCGTGGCTGTTTGCGCGCGTCGCTCGAACAAGGAGGCGCATCTTCATGATTCATCGTCCTGCCAGACTGATCGGCAGTCTTGTAGCCATCGGTATTGTCATCGCGTTGCTGGGTCGCGCGATCGACCCCGCTGCGCTGCATCAGTACGCACCTGATCTGGTCTATTACACGAAGCGGCATCTGCTGCTCGTCGGCTATTCCATGGTTCTTGCGCTGCTGGTCGGCATCCCCGCCGGTGTGTTGCTCAGCCGCCCGTCGTTCGCGCGTCACGCCGAACGCTTCATGCAGATTTTCAACATCGGCAACACGATTCCCTCGCTGGCCGTGCTGGCCATCGCGCTAGGCATCTTCGGCATTGGCGATATACCGGCGCTGGTCGCGCTGTTTCTCGCGTCGTTGCTGCCTATCACACGCAATGCCTACGAAGGCATGAAGAACGTGTCGCCCGCGCTGCGCGAGGCGGCGCGCGGGCTCGGCATGACAGGCTGGCAATCGCTGTTGCGCGTGGAGTTGCCCAACGCGATGCCGATTATCGTCGGCGGCGTGCGCACTGCGCTGGCGATCAACGTAGGCAGCGCGCCGCTCGCCTATCTGATCGGCGCGGATAGTCTCGGCACGCTGATTTTCCCGGGCATCTACCTGAACAACCAGCAGCAGCTTCTGCTCGGCGCGGCGGCCACCGCGATTCTCGCGCTGGTGCTGGACGGCATCGTCTCGGCCGGCAGCCGCTACCTGCTCGCACGGCGCGGGGTGACGGCATGATCGATCTGTTCAAACGCGGCCGCTGGATCGCGGCCGGTGCTTTGCTCTTCACGAGCCTTCACGCTAGCGCGGCAACGCTCGTGCTCGGTGGAAAAAACTTCACTGAGCAATACGTTCTTACCGAGATCACGTCGCAATACCTGCGCGCGAAGGGCTACACGATCGATGCGCGCACCGGTCTCGGCAGCACGCTGTTGCGCAGCGCGCAGGAGAACGGACAGGTCGATATCACGTGGGAATACACGGGCACGGCCGCGATCGTCTACAACAAGATCACCGAAAAGCTCGATCCGAAGACCATGTATGAACGCGTGAAAGCGCTGGACGCGAAACGTGGCCTCGTCTGGCTCGATTGCTCGCCGTTGAACAACACATACGCGCTCGGCTTGCCGCAACAGGTGGCGCAGCAAACCGGTATCCGCACGATTTCGCAACTCGCCGCGAAGATGGCGGCGGAGCCGAAAAAGAAGCACGTGTTCGCCATGGACGCGGAGTTCGCCAATCGTCCGGACGGCCTGAAGCCGCTCGAAGCCGCCTACGGCATGCAATTCAGCCGCGAGGAAACGCGGCAGATGGATCCGGGCCTCGTCTACACGGCGCTGCATAACAACCAGGTGCCGATCGGGTTGATCTACACGACGGACGGCCGGGTGAAGGGCTTCAACATCGTGCCGCTCGAAGACGATCGCCACTACTTTCCCGCGTACAACGCCACGCCGGTGGTGCGCAAAGCGACGCTCGACCAGAACCCGCAACTCGCGCCGCAGTTGAACGCGTTGTCCGACGCGCTGAACAACGACACCATGCTCGAGATGAACAAGCAGGTCGACGTCGACGGCAAACCGGTGCGCGAGGTCGCGGCGGAATTCCTGCGCACGCACAAGCTGCCCTGAGCGGAGAACCTCACGATGACTGTATTCGACTATCTATCGGCCAACTGGCCTGAATTACTGCAACTCACGGCGCAACACGTGTGGCTGGTGGGGATCGCGGTGGGCTGCGCGATTGTTGTCGGCGTACCCCTGGGTATCCTGATCAATCGGCACGAATGGCTCGCCGCGCCGCTGCTGAGCATTGCGACGGTGGTGCTGACCTTGCCGTCCATCGCGCTCTTCGGCTTGATGATTCCCGTGTTCTCGCGCTTCGGCCAGGGCATCGGCGCGGTGCCGGCGATTACCGCCGTGTTCCTCTATTCGCTGCTGCCGATCATGCGCAACACCTACCTCGCGCTACGCAACGTCGACGCCGGCATCAAGGAAGCGGGTATCGGCATCGGCATGACGGTGTGGCAGCGGCTGCGCCTCGTCGATTTGCCGCTCGCCGTGCCGGTGATTCTCGGCGGTGTGCGCACGGCGGTGGTGATGAACATCGGCGTGATGACGATTGCCGCGGTGATCGGCGCGGGCGGTCTCGGCACGCTGATCATCCGCGCGATTGGCCAAAGCAACATGATGAAACTGTTGGTGGGCGCCGTGCTCGTGAGTTTGCTCGCGATCGTCGCCGACCTGCTGCTGCAGGCGCTGCAACGCTTTCTGACCCCGAAGGGAGTACAAAAGACATGATCGAACTCGACAAACTGACCAAGACGTTTACGCAAAAGGACGGCCAGCAGGTGAAGGCGGTCGACTCGGTGAGCCTCACGGTGGGCGAAGGCGAAATCTGCGTATTTCTCGGCCCGTCGGGCTGCGGCAAGACCACCACGCTGAAGATGATCAACCGTCTGATCGCGCCGACCTCAGGGCGCGTGCTGATCAACGGTGAAGACACTTCGGGTTTGAATGAAGTCGAACTGCGCCGCCACATCGGCTACGTGATCCAGCAGATCGGCCTGTTCCCGAACATGACGATCGAAGAGAACATCACCGTCGTGCCGCGCTTGCTCGGTTGGGACAAGAAGCGTTGCCGCGAGCGGGCCACGGAGTTGATGTCGATGGTGGCGCTCGATCCGAAGCAGTATCTGAAGCGTTATCCGCGCGAGCTGTCGGGTGGTCAGCAGCAGCGCATCGGCGTGATTCGCGCATTGGCCGCCGATCCGCCCGTGCTGCTAATGGACGAGCCGTTCGGCGCAGTCGACCCGATCAATCGCGAGTCGATTCAGAACGAGTTCTTCCAGATGCAGCGCCAACTGAACAAGACGGTGATCATGGTGAGCCACGACATCGACGAGGCGATCAAGCTCGGCGACCGCGTCGCCGTGTTCCGCCGTGGCCAACTGGTGCAGTACGACCATCCGGATACGCTGCTCGCGCATCCACGCGACGAGTTCGTCGGTGCGTTCGTCGGTCAGGACAGCACGTTGAAGCGCCTCTTGCTGGTGAAAGCCGGCGACGCCGCCACCCAGCCGGAGACCGCGCGCGCCGATACGCCGGTCTCGCGTGCGTTCCAGATGATGGATGACAACGACAGCCGCTATCTGACCATCGTCGACGGAAACCAGCAGGCGCTCGGTTATGTGACGCGCCGCGCGGCGCGTGCGGGCGAAGGCGTGTGCGGCGACCACCTGAGCGCGTTCAAGGCGACGGTCGGCGCGGACGAGCATCTGCGCATCGTGCTGTCGAAGATGTACCAGTTCAATTCGTCATGGATGCCGGTGCTGGACGGCGACGGCCGTTACGTCGGCGAAGTCACACAGGATTCGATTGCGGACTACCTCAGTTCGGGCCGCTCGCGCCGGCAGACGGGGCAGCCGTCGATCGTGTCGCCTGCCGTCGCCGTGGCGGAGGCGGCCGCGGCGGCCGCGCAGGCTGCCGCGACTCAACACGCGTGAAATCGGCGAATAGGTCAAGCTGAGCGTGCGCCGTCCTCCTCGAACACGACAGCATCCGCGCGAAATTTCTGATTTATCGATCGACACCTTAACGTCGATCGCATTCGCTCTGATCACGAATAGACGGCAACGCACGATCGGTATATAACAACGTGAAAGGATGGCTTGTTCACCGATGCATCAACAGGAGCGAAGTTTCATCATGACGCAAGACGTAACGCCCAAACCGCCCACGGGCGACCGGCCGGACCTGGAGCACCTCGACGCAGCGCTCACTCACGTGGATCAGCAGGTCTCCTCGGGCAGCATTGCATCGGGTGCCGCGAAGGGCATTCTGTATAGCCTGATCGAAACGCTCGGTACGTTTGTCGGCGACCCCGATTTGCCGGAGCACGCACGTTCGGGTTACGAAGGATTGCTGGAAGCCGCGCGCGAATTACGCGCGAAGCTGGATCACTAAAGGCAATGGCGCGGCGTCTGCGGGCGGCGCGATTCGCATCGGCATGCTGGCCGATCTGGCGCGGGCGTTGCCATTGTCAGGTGATTTCCAAGTGATCGCCCGGTGTGGCGGAATAACGCGGCGGCGAATCGCCGTTCGATTCCCACCGCATCGAGCCGCTACATTTCGGCGGGACGGCTGTCTATGATAAAAAGGGCGCACTGTTTCCAACACTGCGTCCTTTTTTATGCTCTCTGCGTCTGCTATCGCGCTACTGGCCGTCGGCATTGTCGTCGTGCTGATTACGCCTGGCCCCACCAATACGCTGCTTGCGGCAGCCGGCTTGCGCCAGGGCGTGCGGCGCTCGCTGCCGCTGATCGCAGCCGAACTGGGCGGCTATTTCATCTCGATCTCGGTCTGGGGACATTTCCTAGCCCAGGCCGCCCATGCGCTGCCGTGGTTGCCCTCGCTGCTGCGCGTGGCGGCTGGCTTGTACATTGCCTACCTCGCCGTCGACATGTGGCGTGCGGCGGTGGCGTTGCCCGATTCGGCGCAGCGCGCGAGCGGCATGCGCACGCTGTTCGTGGCGACGCTGCTTAATCCTAAGGGCTTGTTGTTCGCCGGCACGATCTTTCCGGCTATCGCCTTCGCGCAGCTGCCGGCCTACGCGTTTGCGATGCTGATGTTCGCGTGCCTGTTGGTGCCGATCGCGCTCGCCTGGATCGCGTTCGGTGCCGCGCTTGGCAGCGGCAAGCTCACCTGGCTGAATCCGGTGAAGGTACAGCGCGGCGCTTCGATCGTGCTCGGCGTGTTTTCCTTGTCGCTGGCATGGGCGGCGCTGCATTGAGCGTGGCGCTGATCTCGCATTCAGGCGACCGCGCCGGCTCGCGAGCGGACTTCTTCTTGCGGGGCGTCGTCGACGCTTAGTGCTTCGAGCCATTCTGGCGGCGCGGCAGTGATTTCCAGTTGCGGCGTGCCGTGCCAATCCGCGCAGCGTTGCAACGCGCGGCGCAGATCGCCGGCAAGACGGGCGCTCAGCCGCACGCCCGGTTCGATGTGCAACGACTTCAGTTCGAACACGCCTTGGGTCCGATGCGCTTTCGCATCCACGCGGCCGACCAGACGCCCGCGGCTCAGCAGCGGCAACACGAAGTAACCATATTTGCGCTTCGCGGCGGGCGTATAGCATTCGATCGCATAGTCGAAGTCGAACAGCGCAGCGGCGCGCTTGCGATCCCACACGACCGGATCGAACGGCGACAACACCGTGGTGACAGTCGACGCGAGCTTGCCGCTCGCGGCGTCGTCGAGTATCGCGGCGAAGTCGTGATGAGCGAACGTGTCCTGCTTCCAGCCTTCCACGCGCACCGGAATCAGCTCGCCCTGCTCGGCGAGCGCATGCAGTTCGTCGCGGTAGGGGCGGCGCGGCAAGCGGTAGTAATCGGCGACCCAATCGGCGCGCGCCACGCCGAGCGCACGGCAGGTGCGGCGTAACACTTCTTCGGTCACGATGTGCGCCGGCGGCAGATCGCGTGCGTCGTCCCAGTCGGGCAGCACGCGTTCGGCCAGATCGTAGACGCGATGGAAATTGCGCCGCTCGGCCACCATCAGTTGCCCGATCGCGAACAGCACTTCCAGATGGCGTTTCTCCGGCTTCCAGTCCCACCAGCCGTTGCCCTTGCCCGCCTCGCGGGCGAAATCCGCGGAGCGGACCGGACCGGTCGCGCGAATATGGGCGAGCAGCTTCTCAATGTCCTTGCGATGCTTCTTGTGCCACTCGGCCGCGTATTTCCAACCCATGCCGCTCGGATCGAGCATGCGATGGCGCAGCAGGCCGTAGTCTTCGGTCGGCACGAAACAGGCTTCATGCGACCAGTACTCGAACAGCTTGCCTTCGGCGAGATGCTCGTCGAGCCACTGCTGCGGATAGGTGCCGAGCCGGCTGAACAACACCAGATAGGGGCTGCGCGCGACGACGTGGATCGTGTCGATCTGCAATTGCGCCATGCGGCGAATCGCGTCGAGCACGTCTGCTTTGACAGCCTTGCGGCGCGGCGGCGTCAGCAAACCTTGCGCGGCCAGATGCAAGGTGCGGGCGGCGGAAAGCGGAAGGGTCTTCACGCGGGCTTCGATCAGTGAGTGAGTGCGATGGTGGCGGACATCCGGTCCGGCCTGAATCAGCAGCCGCTACTGTAGCGTGAAGCGCCCAACCATGTTGTCACCACCCGCGGCCGTGATGCCGGTCCCAGCCGCGGTGACGGCCATGATCGTGATGCCAGCGGCGGCCGCGGTAGTAGTCGTCCCGGTAGCCGTAGCCATAGGCCGGTTGCGGCGCGTACACGACCGGCGGTGGCGCATAGACCGGCGGTGCTGCATACACGGGTCCCGGCGTGTTGACGAAGACGCCGACGTCCACCCTGGCCGAGGCGGCAGTCGAGGCGCAGGCGGCGGCAAGGCCGAAGGCGGCGAAAAGGATCGCGCGTTGGATCATGCTTGTCTCCTGTCGTGTCGAAAGAGCCGGCCATTCGCTGTCGAATGGCTGACTACAATATTACGAGACAGTAAGAAAAGCAGGTGCAACCAGTTGAAGGGGTGTGTAACAGCAGGTTACCCGCCGGCCGGCGGTTGCAAGGCCGGCGGGCGGTTCAGGAGAGATTGTTTCAGGCGCCCAGCGCGACCGCGTCGCCCGCTGTCACTGCCAGTAGTTGATGGATTTGAGCGACCACGGCAGCGCCTTCTCCGACCGCCGCCGCCACCCGTTTCGTCGAGCCGGCGCGAGCGTCGCCGATCGCGTACACGCCTTCGACCGTGGTGGCGAGATCGCAGACCGACGCTCCTTCAACGCTCGTGCCCGTCAGCACGAAGCCCTTGTCGTCGAGTTCCACGCCGCAGGTGCGCAGCCAGTCGGTATTCGGATCCGCGCCGGTGAACAGGAACAGATGGCGCGTGTCGAAATGATCGGTGCCATCGGGCAACGGTTTTTTCAGGCGGACTGACGACAAGCCGCTTTCGTCGGCATCCAGCTTGCCGATTTCCGAATTCGGATGCACGAACACATTCGGCAACGAGCGGATCCGGTCGATCAGATAGCGCGACATGGTGGCTTCAAAACCACTGCGCCGGATCAGCACGTGGACTTTGGCCGCATGCGTGGCCAGATACACGATCGCCTGGCCGGCCGAGTTGCCGCCGCCCACCAGCACGACTTCCTGGCGCTTGCACAGCTTCGCTTCGACGGGCGACGCCCAGTAGTAGACCCCGCGCCCTTCGAAGCGGTCTAGCCCTTCGAGCGCCGGGCGCCGGTAAACCGCGCCGCTCGCAATCACAATGGCGCGCGCCGTGATATGCCCGCCGCACTTCAGTTCCAGCCGATGTGGCCGCTCTGCGCAATGCAGCGCCTTCACGTTGACCGGAATCGCGACGTGCGCGCCGAATTTCTGCGCTTGCACGAATGCGCGGCCGGCCAACGCCTGGCCGGAAATACCGGTCGGAAAGCCGAGATAGTTTTCGATTCGTGAACTTGCGCCGGCCTGGCCGCCTGGCGCGCGGCTGTCCAGCACGATCACCGACAGGCCTTCGGAGGCCGCGTACACAGCGGTGGCGAGCCCAGCCGGGCCCGCGCCGACAATCGCGACGTCGTACACATGCGCATCGTCGAGATCGGGCAGCAAGCCCAGGCACGTGGCAAGTTCCGGCATGCTCGGATGACGCAGCACCGAGCCGTCCGGGCAGATCACCAGCGGCATGTCTTCTTTTTGCGCGGCGAATTGCTCGATGAGACGCAACGCGTCTTCGTCGCGTTCGTCGATCACGGAATGGGGATGGCCGTTGCGCGACAGAAAGCCTTGCAGCATGACAAGCCGCGCGTCGTTACTGCTGCCGATCAGGATCGGCCCGCCGGCGCCTTTTTCGATCAGCGACACGCGCCGCAGAATCAACGCGCGCATGATGCGCTCGCCGAGTTCCGCTTCGGCGACGATCAATGCGCGCAGCCCCTCCGGTGGAATCAGCAATGCCTCCACCGAACTGAGCGCCATGCCGTTGACCAGCGCGGGCCGTCCCGACAATTGACCGACTTCGGCAAGAAAATGCCCTGCGCCGTGCTCGCCGATCAGGACTTCACGCCCGATGCCATCGCGCTGATAGACTTTCACGCGTCCTTCGAGCAGCACGAACATGCCGGGACCGGTGTGGCCGGTCTCGAACAGCAGCTCACCCGCCTTCCAGTGACCGATCTCGCCGAACCGCCGCAGGCGACCGATTTCCGCGCAGGTGAGCGCGGGGAACATCTGATGCATGCGCGTCGAGAGAGACGAAAACGGCGCGTCGGCGACGACGGCCTGCTGTTGCCCTTCCGCTTGTTGTTGTGCTTCAGTTTCTTGAGTCGAAAGCATTGAACCGCTCCTTCGTGTTCATTGACGGATCGAACGGGAGGCGAAGCGGCGCGGCGCCGAATGGCGCAAATGCAAGTTGCGCTGCTTGCGCTACACGGCCTTCGGCGCGACGTCCTCGACCGCCACTTCCGGCGGCGGCATGTCGGGCAGCGAATCCACCGGCTTGCCCGAGTCGCGCCAGGCTTCCATGCCACCGCGCAGCGGCAGCACGTCGGAGAAGCCGGCTTCGTTCAATTGTTTGGCCATCCATGCCGCGGAAATCTCATTCGGGCAGGAACAGTAGATCACCAACTTTTGATCGCGCGGATAGGTCGCGACGATCTCGTCGAGCTGCCGCTCGTCGGCGAATTGCGAGCCCGGAATCACGAACGGATCGAGCTTGCGCTTCTCATGCGAACGGATGTCGAACAGCACCGGCGTCTTGCCGGCCTTCACCAGCGCCGCCAGTTCGTCGACTTCGATGCGCGCCGACGCGAGCTTCGCAATCAGCTGGCGCCGGCGGATCCAGCGGTACGCGGCATACGCCAGCAGCAACGCGACCGCGACCAGCGCGGCGGTGCGGCCGAGGCGCCCGGCCAGGGCGAACAGCATATCGATCTGCTTCGCGAACAACGCACCGATGATCAGGCCCGTACCGGACCACAACGCGGCGCCGATGCTGTCGTAAGTGAGAAACGTGCGATAGCGCGTGCCCATGGCGCCCGCCATCGGAATCGAGACGATCGACAGGCCCGGCACGAACTTGGCCACGGCCAGCACGCGCACACCCCAGCGGCCGAAAAACCGTTCGGTCTTTTTCACGCAGGTGTCACGCGAGAGCGACAGCCGGCAAATCGCTTTCAGCGTGTTGCCGCCGTACATCCGGCCGGCGAAATACCACGCGCTGTCACCGATCAGCGTGGCGAATATCGACAGGATGAGCACCGGCGCCAACTGCGTGCCCACTGAGCCGGGATGCATGGCCGCCATCGCCCCGAACAGCACGAGCGAGGGCATGGCCGGAACCGGCAGCCCGATCGAGGCGGCGAGCACGTTCACGAACACGAGCGCCGGCCCATACTGCTCGACGAGATCATGTAGCATCGGCTTACATCCGCAGCCCTTTCGGGCGCGGCGCAGGTAGGGAATGCGAAGGAGAATGCAAGGATTATGGACGCATTTTCGAGACGAGGAAACGCCCCGAAAAGACGTCCGTTATTCGGGCGTTCAAAGCGTTATCGCAAGCACACTGAACCGTTCGAAAGGCGCATTAGGAGCGCAATTCGAACAAAGCGAAAAGGCTTGAATGACACGCCGCATGCCGAAGCGGAAATAATGCCCGATTGATATGCCGTAGGCGTCGTATCGGTAAGCAATTTAAGAGCGGCGCCGCGTAAGCGTCACGCGGCAATTGCACCCGAGTGCAATGCCGCGTGATGTATTTCATTGACGATGATTGTGCTGTTCGCCTGGCAGTTCGGCGCCATGCGCGCGAATCGCGGCAATCAGTTCGGCTGGCGTGATTTCGTAGCGCACTTCGCGGTGAATGCCTGGCTTGCGCTCATCGACTTCGATCAAAAGAATGCCTTTGCCGTCTTCTGTCGATTCGAGGCGCAGCGAGCGGAGTTCGCGCGCCGTTGCGTCGTCGTATTCGGTGAGCAGGGCCATTGACCCGGAGGACCCGGTAGTGCGCATCGAAGTTGTCCTTGTTCCGTTGTTGATCGAGCCATTGTACGGGCAGGATAGTGCGACGTCTGTCGCGCCACGGTCACGCTCTACGGATTTGCCCGTTCACCGGCCTGTGTGCCGCGTACCGCCAGGCGTGTTGACTGGCGCGGCCCGCCGGGCAACGCGTGTCGTGACGTCCCGCCGTGATAACCAGTTTAACGCGACTCCCGGCAACGACGAATGCATTTTTCGTGCCCCGAGGCGGTGCGCTTCTTCTCCATGACTGTCACGCTGTTGACGCGCGCATTGGTTAGGCGGATGCGGCGACCCACTGCCGGTCGGTCGCTCCGCGCTAGTGCATCGCGCAGACCAGCTGCGCGCGAATAGGGCAGTGCGATGTCGAAAGTGGTGAGAGGTGGTGAGAGCCGGCAAAAAAATAGCCCGTCCATGAGTGGGACGGGCCGCTAAACGCCGTTGTTACTTGGGTCAGCCTGCCCTTACAACCAACTGGGCGCTGACGGGATCCATCCTGCTGCGCCAATACTGGGCTGTCGAGGTGGGAGTAACGCCGATCTATCAGACCATTGTGGCTTCGTCCTGTTCGAGATCGCGTGCGACGCCCGGCGCGCTGCGTCGCTCGATGTCGGCGGCAACGGTTTGCGCGGCATCGGGCGTGAAGCCCTGATGACGCTTCGTGCTGGTGACGCGTTGCGCGGGCGTGGCTTGCGCAACGGTGAACAGACGCACCGCCTCATCCAGCACGTCGGCCTGTTCCGCGAGACGCTGCGCGGTCGCCGCCGCCTGCTCGACGAGCGCCGCGTTCTGCTGCATGGCGCCATCCAGATGCGAGACCGCCTGATTGACCTGGCGAATCCCTTCCGCCTGTTCGCTGCTGGCATTCGCCACTTCGACGATGATCGACGACACGCGGCCCACCGCTTCGTCGATCACGCGCATTTGCGAGGTGGTGCGCGCAACCAGTTCCGTGCCCGCCGCGACTTCGGTCGTACTCGCTTCGACCACCGACTTGATTTCCTTCGACGACGCCGCGCAGCGTTGCGCCAGCATTCGCACTTCGCTCGCGACCACGGCGAACGAGCGGCCTGCTTCGCCCGCCCGCGCGGCTTCGACGGCCGCATTGAGCGCGAGAATGTTGGTCTGGAATGCAATGCCGTCGATCACGCTCGTAATGTCGGCGATACGCTGCGACGCCGCCGTGATGCCGGCCATGGTCTGCTCGACCTGGCCCGCGATCTTGCCGCCGACTGCTGCGGCTGCCTGCGCGTCCCGCGCCAGATCGAGCGCGCGCACGGTGGCGTCGGCGTTGGCCTGCACCGTGGTGGTTAGCTCTTCCATGGTGGCGGCGGTTTCCTCGAGCGACGCCGCCTGCAACTCCGTGCGCCGCGCAAGATCCACATTGCCGCTGGAAATCTCGCGGGCGTTGTCGAGCATGCCGGTGATCTGCGCGCGCACGTCGTAGACGATTGCGGCGAGATTCGCCTTCAACTGATTCAGTGCCTGGAGCACTTCGCCAAGATCGTCGTGGCGCGCGATTTGCAGATCCGCGGTCAGATCGCCCGCGGCGAGCCGTGTGGCGAATCCCGACATATCGCTGATCGGTGCGGCGAGTTGCCGCTTCAACATCTGCCACGACACGATGCTGACGACCGCGGTCACGCCGAACGCAATCCAGAACGGCACAGGCGGCGTGCCTTCCCAAGCCACGAGGCCGGTCAGCAGCAGCGCCAGCAACGTGATCGCGTAGCCGGCCGCCGCGCGCGTGGCGACAGGCAGGCGCATCAGCGCCTGCAGACGCCCGAGCAGGCCGGTGCGCACCACCACGCCGCGGCGCAGCCGGATGCCGCGCGCCTCGCCTGCGCGCATGCGCGCGTACAGCGTCTCGGCGGCGCGCACCGCGTCACGTTCCGGTTTCACGCGCACGCTCAAATAGCCGACCACAGTGCCTTTTTCGACCACCGGCGTGACGTTGGCCTGCACCCAGTAGTGATCGCCATTCTTGCGGCGGTTCTTCACGAGCGCCGTCCATGGGCGGCCGTCGCGGATCGTCGCCCACATGTCGGCGAAGGCCTCGCGCGGCATGTCCGGATGACGGATCAGGTTGTGCGGCTGGCCGATCAGCTCGTCGCGCGTAAAGCCCGAGACGGCGATGAAAGCGGGGTTGCAGTACTGGATGCGGCCGGTCAGGTCGGTCGCGGAGACAAGCATATTCGACGAAGGGTACTCGTACTCGTGCCCGGTGACAGGCTGGTTATTGCGCATGGCTTTCCTTGCTGGTGCTGACGCGCATGTGCGCGCGCTGCTTACTGGGTCGCAAGGATTAACGGCAATTAACCCCGTGCCCTTTAGGGTTTCCCAGTAAACCACTCAGGTTTAGCCGGGGTCGGGCCGTTAATGCAAGGTTGTCTGATGTGTGTCCGGATGCCGCCGGAAACGGTGCCGGATGCGTCGCGCGATACCTTCAAAAGGGCTACACTGCGCCCGTATATAAGGCCTGCAGACGTAGTTCGTCCCTCGATTTCGCAGTGGTCTGCCTGCACGAATCCGCTATTCCAGCGAGCTGATGCAGAAGATCCTCGACCGCACACAAGAGTCATTGGCGCTGGCTTTCGCCACGCTCGCGCAGAACGCGAAGCGCCAACAACGGGTTTATCTGGCGACGATCGGTTCCCTCATGCTGATCGTGGCGATTTTCGCGCTCGTGCTGGCTGTCGTTGCCGGGCTCGCGCAACTCGACTATCGCCGCACTTTCGCGTCGCAAAATGCAACCGACATCTCCCTTCTGCTGCACCAGGAGGAGTCGTTCTCGCGACGCGTCGAGCTCACGTTCGACTATTACTACACCGCTGTCCAGGTGCGCAGCGCGCCGGATGCCATTCAGCAATCGGTTCGACGGACCGGCATGGTGAGCGGCAAGGTGGACAGGATCGACGCGGGCTTCGACATGCTGGTCGGCGAAGCCACCGTCGCCGCGTGGGGCGCACGACTCGGCGAGAAGCTTGGCCGCCTCTACGAAGCGTCGCAGTCGACACTTGCGACGCAGCAGGCCTTCGAGTTGCAGCAACGGGCAACGCTGGTCGGGCTGAAGGAAGACTATGCGGTGATCCTGCCTTCGCTCTCGCAACCGGTGGCGGGAAAAGCCGCCGCAGCGGACCTGTCCGCCATGCCCCAGCAGCGGCTGGCAGTCATAAGGACGCTGCGCGACACGCTCGAGCGCCAACTCGAGGTGCAAACCGGCAAGCGCCTGCCCGGCAAAGGCGAGCGTGTCTGGCTCGGTCCGTATGTCGATCCGCTGGAGAACGTGCCGGTGATCTCCGCGGTGAGCGTCTACTACGACGGCGACACGCCCACTACGCTGATCAGCATGACGATCCGGCTCGATGTGCTCGCGAGGCGCATTGCGCCACCCGGCAACGAGGGCACGATACTGCTCATGACCGCGGATCACCGCATTGTCGTTTCCTCGGAGCCGATCAGCGCGCCGACCGGCAAAATGTTGCAACAGACGGTGGCGGCAACGCCGTCGCATGTATTTCATTACGGGCGTGAAGGCGTGATCTTTCATGAGCCGCTGAAGCCTGGGTTTGGCTTCCTGGTCGGCTATATGTCGTGGGGCGCGCTTGCTGTCGCGCTTGGCTGGCAACTCGCTGTGATCGGCGGCCTCGCGGCGCTGATCCTTCTGGCGGTTGCGCTGACGGCGCGTTATTTCGGACTTCGGCTGCTGCGCAATGCATTTGCCGAGACTTCCCGCTCATTGGAAAGTGAGACCATCAATCATGTTCTGGTGAGTGCGACGCCGGTCGGTCTGTGCGTCGTTCGGCAAAGCGACTATTCCATTCTGACCGTCAACGCGCTGGCAGCGGAGTTGCTGCCGTTCGAACCAGGCAGCAACCGGTTGCCGCCGCATATTGTGAGCGAATTTCGCACGCAGACGTCTGATAAACCTTCGGCCGCGGCAATTGCACGGATCACCGCTTTCGTCGTGGTCGCTCAGCCGCACCCGCAGGCGTCGGCTTCGCCGTCGTCAGACGAAGGCGCTACGCCCGCGCGGTTCTTGCAGTTTACCTATGCGCCCGCGCGGTACGCCGGTGAGAACGTGCTGTTTTGCGCGATTCTCGACGTCACCGCTCAGACCCTGCTCGAACAACAATTGCGGCACGCGCAGCAGGCGTCGGACGCCATGATGCGTGCGAGGACGAATTTCTTTGCGGCGATGAGCCACGAAATCCGCACGCCGTTGAATGCGCTGCTCGGCAATCTCGAACTGCTCGCACGCACACCCGGTCTCGAGGCGCATGCGCAGCGGCTTGCAACGTTGGGCGTGGCGTCCGATGCGCTGCGCCGCGTCGTCAACGACATACTCGACTTCTCGAAGATGGATGCCGGCGAGATGCTGCTCGCGAACGACGCCTTCCGCCCCATCGACGACTTTGAAAACATCGCGTTCTCTCACGCGCCGATGCGCGGAGACCGCCCGATCCGTTTCTATGCACTCCTTTCGCCGACACTCGACTGCACCCTGATCGGCGATCGCATGCGAATCGCGCAAGTCGTCAACAACCTGTTGAGCAACGCTTTCAAATTCACGTCCTCCGGCAAGATTACGCTGTACGCGGAAGTGAAGGACGACTCGCTGGGCCGCCCGACGCTACGCTGCCGGGTTTCGGACTCCGGCGCCGGCATGAGCGAGGCGCTTCTGGCACGACTGTTCAAGCCATTCGTGCAAGGGGAGTTGGGTACGTCGCGCGGCACTGGCGGCACCGGTCTCGGGCTCGTGATCTGCGCGCGCCTGTGCGAATTGATGGGCGGTCGGATTTCCGCCGAAAGCGTGCCTGGCGCGGGCAGCGTATTTCACGTATCGATCCCGCTCGTCGCGGTGCCCGACGAGCAGCGCGCGTCGGCGAGTCTCCCCGCGCCACGCGGGACGGCGCTCGTGTTGTGCACCGAGCAGCAAGCCGGCGAGTTTCTGGACGGCTGGCTTCAGCGAGCGGGCTGGTCGAGCCACGCAGTGGTGTTGCTCGCCGACGCGCAGGCATGGTTGAAAGCGAATCGGCCGGTAGTGTTGATCGTGTCCGGTGAATACGATCTCGAAGCGATTGCTACGTTGCGCGCGTTGCAGGCGGTCGGCGCGGTGTGGATGACGAGCGGCGGCCCGACCCGGCCGGAGGCGCGCGGTCAGGGTGTGCTCGAAGTGAGCGAGTTCAGCCGGACCGCGTGTTTGACCGCAGTCGAGCTGGCTGTCGAAGGCACGGCCGCCGCGCTGGACGAAGGGTCCGCGCGCGTCTGCGCTGTGCCTGCTGCTGAGATCGATCCCGCGTTGTTGGGTCTTGCAGTCCTCGTCGCCGAAGACAATCCTCTGATTCAGAACCTGATCGCCGAGCAACTGGCGGCGCTCGGCTGCGTGCCCACGATCGCCGCGGATGGGCAGCAGGCGCTGACGTTGTTCGAACGCGCACCCTTCGAGGTGGTGCTGACCGACATCCATATGCCGGTCATGGATGGCCACCAACTGCTGGCGGCATTGCGCGAGCGGCACGCGGAACTGCCGGTGCTGGCCTTCAGTGCCGTGGCCGAAGAGCAGCAGGCCCAGAGCTGGCACGAGAGCGGCTTTAGCGGGTATGTCTCCAAGCCAGCGTCGTTGAGCGAACTGCAAGCGGCTTTGCTGGCGGTGGTGCCCGCGCAGGCTGAGGTGGCTTCTGCTTCGGCATCGGCATCGGCATCGGCTTCGGCTTCGGCATCGGCATCGGCATCGGCTTCCGCTCCCGCGGACTCCACGCCTCCCGTCGCCAACGCAACGAGCACGCTCAGCGCGGACGACAAGGCGCGTTACACGGCCATGCTCAGGGACCACTTGCAGAAAGATCTGCCGAGGCTGCTCGCGATTGTCGAAGAAGAGGACGTGCAGGCGTTGGCCGGCTGGGCGCACAGCGCGAGCGGTGCATTCGTGGTCGTGCAGGAACCGCGGTTTTTCGAAGAATGCCGGCAGTTGCAAAGGCTATGCGCCGACTCCAGCCATTGGACAACCGAGATGGACGAACGGGCCATCTCGCTGCACGAAGCCTTATCAGATCACTACGGAGTCGACGAGCAACCCGCGCGTTGAGTTGCCGTCCAACCCTGCGAAATCAACCCGGCCGTTTGACGACGAAGTCGATTTCGACCAGCGCATCGCGCGCCAGCGCGGTCACGCCGATACAGGTTCGCGCGGGCAGCGCATCGGCCGGAAAGTAGGCGCGGTAGATTTCGTTCATCGGCGCGTAGTCGCGCTTGAACTCGGTCAGGAAGATACGTGTGGCAACCACGTTATGCAGGCCGAGGCCCAGCCCCTGAAGAACCAGCACGAGATTGTCCATCACGCGCTTGGTCTGGGCGACGACACCCTCGGGCAGCGGTGCGGCGTCGTCGGTGGGGGAGGTCGGCATCTGGCCGGTCAGAAAGACCCAGCCGTCGGCCTCGGCAGCATGCGAGAACGGGCCGACCGGCGTGGGTGCTGAGGGAATCATCCAGAAGGAGGGGGTTGAGCTCATGGGCGGGTGCGCTGGGTCGGATCGAATGTCGGGATGACAAGGTAACCGATCAAAACTCAGGATGCCGGCGCAGTGCGCGGCATCCTGCCCAACTCCCGCCCGATCAGACCAAACCGGTCGCGTAGTAGACCGCGATCACAAAGAAGACCGCCATGGTCTTGATCACGGTCACCGCGAAAATGTCGCGATACGACTGTCGATGCGTCAAGCCCGTGACCGCCAGCAGCGTAATCACCGCGCCGTTGTGCGGCAGCGTGTCCATACCGCCGCTCGCCATCGCGACGACACGGTGCAGCACTTCCATCGGGATATGCGCGGCTTCCGCGCCCTTGATGAACGTGTCCGACATGGCCGCGAGCGCGATGCTCATGCCGCCCGACGCCGAACCCGTGATACCGGCCAGCGAGCTCACCGAAACAGCTGCATTGACGAGCGGATTGGGAATGCTTTTCAGTGCGTTGCTGACCACCAGAAAGCCCGGCAACGCTGCGATCACACCACCAAAACCGTATTCCGACGCCGTATTCAACGAAGCCAGCAACGCGCCGGCCACGGCGGCCTTGGTGCCAATTGCGAAGCGTTCGCGCACGCGGTTGAACGCCGTGACGACGACCATGATGATGCCGAGAAGCAGCGCGCCTTCCACGGCCCAGATGGCGACCACGGCCTTGATCGTCGTGGTGACCGGTGCGTGGATGCCCGGCAGGATGTCCGGTGCAACCGTGTACGACGCGCCGTACCAGTTCGGGATCCAGCGGGTCAGGAGGAAGTTCGCGACACCGACCAGAACCAGCGGCGCGACTGCCAGCAACGGATGCGGCAGTTGCTTCGATTCGACGCGGTCCGGCTCGTTGACCAGATCCGTGCCGTAACCCTCGCCGGTTGCCATTGCTGCGCGGCGGCGCCATTCAAGATACGTGAGGCCGACCACGATGATGAACAGCGAGCCGATCACGCCCAAAGCGGGCGCGGCCCACGAGGTGGTCTTGAAGAACGTGGTCGGGATGATGTTCTGGATCTGCGGCGTGCCGGGCAGCGAATCCATGGTGAACGAGAACGCACCCAGGGCGATCGCGCCGGGCATCAGGCGCTTCGGAATGTTGCTCTGGCGGTACAGCTCGGCGGCGAACGGATAGACCGCGAACACCACCACGAACAGCGAGACGCCGCCGTAGGTGAGCAGCGCGCACACCGCGACGATCACCGCATTGGCGCGCGAACGGCCAATATAGCGAATGGCAGCGGCCACGATCGATTCCGAGAAGCCCGACAATTCGATGACCTTGCCGAACACGGCGCCTAACAGGAACACCGGGAAGTAGAGCTTCACGAAGCCGACCATCTTCTCCATGAAGATGCCGGTGAAAACCGGCGCGACGGCGGCCGGATCGGTCAACAGAACGGCGCCTAGCGCGGCGATCGGCGCAAATAGAATGACGCTGTAGCCGCGGTAGGCGGCAAACATCAGGAACGCCAGCGCGGCGAGGACGATAACAAAGGACATTGAGTCTCCAAAGCTTGGTTGTTCTACATGGTCGCCGTCCCGAAGGTGCGACGGCACGGCGCCGGCAAACGCAGGTTTCGTGCCACGCGCACGCTAGCGGCCAGCCGCCTGATAGCGCGGGCCGAAGCTCGAAACGTGGTGCGGCCGATTGTACCCAAACGTCTCCAAAACGGGACGTAAATCCGCTGAACATAGGCCAAACCAAGGTTAAACCCTTATGCCGCAGGCTTGCTGGCGATCTCTTCGATGAGATAAGCTTGTCTACAAAATGAGACAATCATAAAAAGATGTTAGCCGGAGACAGCGACAGCATGATGAACGACTGGGCAGGCCTGCCTGCCACTTACGGCGACGTATTGCGCCGGGCGATGGATTCGCTCTTTCGCACATTCGAAAATTTCAGCGAAGGCACCTTTATCGTCGACGCGGACGCGCGCGTGGTCTGGATCAACAAGCGCTATGCGGCGCGCTTCGGTTTTTCGGACCCCGAGCAGGCGATTGGCCGCGATTGCGAGGCGGTGATTCCCAATAGCCTGATGCGCGAGGTCGTCAACACCGGCAAACCGATTCTGCTCGATATTCTGGAAACGGACCGCGAACCGCTCGTCGTGACGCGTCTGCCGCTAAAGGACGACGCGGGCGTCACTGTCGGCGCCGTCGGCTTTGCGCTTTTCGATGAGCTAAAGGCGCTGACGCCGCTCTTTTCCCACTACTCGCGCGTGCAGGAAGAGTTGATCGCAACGCGCCGGTCGCTCGCCCAGGCGCGTCGCGCGAAATATACGTTCGGCAGTTTCGTCGGCACGAGCGCGGCCAGTCTCGAAGTGAAGCGGCAGGCGCGCCGCGCGGCGCAACTAGAATCGCCCGTGCTGCTGCTCGGTGAAACCGGCACCGGCAAGGAGTTGCTGGCGCATGCCATCCACGGCGGCTCGGCGCGCGCGAATCAGCCGCTCGTGACGGTCAACGTCGCGGCGATTCCCGACACCTTGCTCGAAGTCGAATTCTTCGGCGCCGCGCCCGGCGCGTACACAGGCGCGGACCGCAAAGGGCGCGTCGGCAAGTTCGAACTGGCGAACGGCGGCACGCTGTTTCTCGACGAAATCGGCGATATGCCGCTGCCGTTGCAGGGCAAGCTGCTGCGCGTGTTGCAGGACAAGGAGTTCGAACCGCTGGGCTCGAACCGGATCGTGCGCGCGGATGTCCGGATCATCGCGGCGACTTCGGCCGATTTGCCGGCACTGGTCGCGGCGGGGCGCTTTCGCGCCGACCTGTTCTATCGGCTGAATGTGCTGACCATCCACGCGGCGCCGTTGCGCGAGCGGGTCTCCGATATCGAAGCGCTCGCCTACGCCATGCTCGAAGACCTGTCGACGCAGGCAAGTGGCGGCAGTCACTTCGAATTGCAGGACGACGCGCTGCGGCTGCTGTGTTCCTACGACTGGCCGGGCAACGTGCGCGAATTGCGCAATACGTTGGAGCGCGCCGTAATGCTTTCCGACAGCGAACGGATCGATGCGCGGGCGCTGGCGCCGTTTATCGGCTCGGCGCAGGGCGGCGGGCATCGTCGTTTGGCGGCAGCCGAGGCGCTGTCCGCGGCGCACGCTTCGGGCGCGCAAGCAGGCGCGCCCGAACCGGCGTCGTGGAGCGACGCGATGGCGGCGTTCGAGAAGCGTTTCCTGATCGACGCCTTGCGCGCCAACGGTGGCCGCGTGATCGAGACGGCCAATCAGATCGGCATGGGCCGCGCGACGCTCTACAAGAAGATCGCCGCTTACGGCATCGGCGTATGACCGCGTTCGGCGACGTCGAGTGACGCAGCGTAATTGCCGCGTGGCACAATCGCGTGATCGAAAAACAAGATGTGATCGGGGTTTCAGATGAAACGCAGTCTCTCCTCCTTTGCGAGCCGGGCCAGCGCCACGCTGGCGGTCGGCGCCGTGGTCGTGCTGAGCGGTTGCAGCAGTAGCGCGCCGCTGTTTCTGTCGGATGGTCGCGCAACGACGCTGGTGCAGTGCCCGGCCGGTTCCGACTCCTGCTCGCAGCAGGCCAGCGCGGGTTGCGGCGGCGCGTTCGACGTGGTGCGCCAGTCGACCGAGAATGGCACGCTCAATCTGATTTACGCCTGCCGGGCGAAGTAACGGCGCGGGCGCGATAAGCGTCTCTGGCATTCTCTTCCTTCGGCCCGCCGCTCGATCGTGACGGCGGGCGCCTCTATCGCAGCGCCGAGTTCATCTGCACCCGGCAAATCGGTTCATTCGATTCCTCGAGATCGGGACGACAAGTGCATGGCGGTCGTAAAGACCTGCGTCTAATGCAGCTTCGCCCTGCGGCACTTATGCGTAATGGTTTTTAATGCCGCGCTTCATATTATTTCCAACCGCCGACCGAAATTAAATCCGCGAATTTTTTGCCGTTAAGCTAAGTCGGTGCGGAACCTAACGGAACGCGAAGTTTAGCGGCGCTATTCTTTTCTGACAGCCTTGGAAATCAGGCCGCAGGCAGGTTTTGCCGCTTCAGTCCTTGCGTGGAGGGTGCTCAGGAAGGATTTTCCGTTTCAGTTAAAAAGAACCAAAACGGCACGCTTTATGCTTTTATTTACGCAGTGAAAATAGTTCAACGAGTAATCCGGGGAAAGCAATGAATCACCACCAACTCGAAAAAGATATTGAACATCTTGAACACGTAATCTCGCATATCTCCGCTGAGGACCGCATCCCGCTATCGTATTGGCGCAGCCGCATCGATTCCGTATCGGGCGCGGTTCGGGTGCCGGCGCAAGCGAGCCGCGTGAAACGGCTCAACGCCGCGCTTTCGGCGCTGGAAGAGCGGCAAAAAGGCTGAACTACCGCAACGGTGGGCGGCTTCGACGTTCCCTTTCATCGGGTAACATCGTCTGCAAAAATTAAGGAACGTAACGGCCGGGCAGGTTGCCGCGTACCGGACGGTTGTCTCGATGCAAGCCGCGCATTTGCTGCGTACGCGCCAGACGGACGGATGCGGGCATTAGACCAACTGCGGACGGACGGCGCCCCCAAGCCATAACGAGCAGGCCGGCATTCCTACCCACTGACTCAGGACGAACATGCAACGAGCAGGACTCTCTGCGTCTCGATTGACGGCGTTGACCAACGCCATGCAAGGCTATGTGGAACGCGGTGAAGTGGCGGGCGTGGTTTCAATGGTCTGGCGGCGCGGCGAGATCGGCTACTTCGAGCCGCTCGGCATGCGGGACGAAGCCGCGCAATTGCCCATGGAGCGCGATACGCTGTTTCGCATTGCCTCAATGACCAAGCCGGTCACCAGCGCCGCGATCCTGATGCTGATCGAAGAGGACCGGCTCGCCCTCGACACGCCTATCTCCCTCTGGTTGCCTGAACTGGCCGCACCGCGCGTGCTGCGCGACCCCACCGGTCCGCTCGACGAAACCGACCCGGCCAGAGCGTCGCTCACCGTGCTGGATCTGCTGACGCATCGCGCGGGCTTCGCCTATGCCTTCACCGCAACCGGGCCGCTGTCCAAAGCCTACGCTGCCGCATTCAACGGTTTCGAAGCGCGCATGGACGCCAACACGTGGCTTGCCCGCATCGCGGATTTGCCGCTGATGTTTCAGCCCGGCTCACGCTGGCACTACGGCATCGCGACCGACGTGCTCGGCGTGCTGATCGAACGCGTGAGCGGCATGCCGCTCGGCGAGTTTTTCCGGACGCGGATTTTCGAGCCGCTCGGCATGCGTGATACGGCGTTCTGGGTGCCCGACGCACAACTCGCACGGCTGGCCACCGCCTATGGCGTCGAAGCGGGCTCGGGACGGCGTGTGGTCGAGGATCATCCTGCTTCGAGCCGATGGGCGAATCGGGATCGATTCCAGAGCGGCGGCGGTGGCCTGATTTCGACAGCGCAGGACTATCTGCAATTCGCGCAACTCCTGCTCGGACGTGGGCGGGTCGGTACGACGCGTTTGCTGTCGCATCGCTCAGTCGATCTGATGCGCTCGAACTTCCTGACGCGCGACCAACGCCGCGTGCCGGCCTTCGGACATGTGCTGTGGGCAGGCCAGGGGTTCGGCCTCGGCGTGTCGGTCGTCGATGATCCTGCGCAGCAGTTGCCGCTCGGCTATCGCTCGGCGGGGTCGTTCGGCTGGCCGGGTGCCTATGGCACGAGCTGGTTCGCCGATCCGGTCGAGGACCTGATTGGGCTGATGCTGATTCAACGGCGGTCGATCGAACCGTTTTCTATGGCAGTTGACTTCGAACGCCGCGTGTACGATGCGATTGACGATTGAGAGACCGGGCTGCGGCGGGCAGGCCGACGGCTGCTGGCCGCGTCAACGGCGCCTGGCTTTACGCCTCTCTATCCGGTAATTTATTCGTCTGATAGTGTCCGCACTTCAGTACTCGTCAAAACGATCGGAGCACCCGCCATGGCCTCGTACAAGCAGTTGACTGCCCAACTCGAAAAACTCCACAAGGAAGTCGCAGCGGCCCGCGAGAAGGAAATTGCGCAGGCGATCGCCGACATCAAGCAGAAGGTGGCCGAATACGATCTGACGGCCGAAGAGTTGGGTTTTACGAGCAAGCGCACTACGGCCCGCAAAACCGCTTCGGTTGCCAAGTATCGCAACCCGAAAACCGGCGAAACCTGGAGCGGCCGTGGGCGCTCGCCCGCGTGGCTTGCCGGCAAGAATCGCGAGCGCTTTCTGATCGAAGTCTGAAGCGCGTCGGCGCATGGCGTGTCTGCTCGTCGTGCGCCGGATTGTCTGGAGTGATGTCGCGAGCGGAGTTTCTCGCACCGTCACGCAGGTCCCGAAAACGCTCACCTTTCGCGTGAACCTGGAGCCGGAGTCGTTCGACAGGCTGTGCGGTTTGCGCCTCGGCTCTCTGCTTCGGTGAGCCAGGTTTTGGCGAGTGACGCACCTTGCGTCCAGCTTGACGCCGCGCCTCGCGGCGACTCATCCTGTTTCGCGGAAACCCGCGCCAGCCATTGCTGGCGCGCGTTCCCAGGCTCTGCGAAGAATCGCGGCGGCCCCAGCCCCATTCCCTTTCCAGTTGTCGCGTTGCCCTCGACACGCCGCACATCGCGTTCGCGCAGGTGCGAGAACGAGCTTCGGCATGCTCACCTTTCATCGCCATTCGAGGGTGCGTCGGCGAGAGTCCCGAAAACCCTCACCTTTGCGCTCACCGATACGCGCACACCACTGCGCTCCGGACTAACCCGGAGTTGAGTTCCTCTCATACCCCGCATCAAAACTCATCGATACAGGGTCGCGGATGCCGAACGTCACAATCGGCCATCCACTCAACCTCGACGGAACGACCATGAGCGTATCGACGGACAAACAACTCTTTATCGGCGAAGGATTCGAAGGCCCCGGCGTCAACCTCGCGCACATCAACGTACTGGTCGGCCCGCGTAACGGCCCGGCAGGGCAGGCTTTCGCCACCGCACTGGCGACGCCGTCCGCGGGCCACGCGCCGTTCGTCGTCATCGCGCGTCCGGGCGTGCCGACCAAGCCGCTGACGCTCTATGTGAACAAGGCGCAGATCGGCAGCGACTTCCACGGCAATGCGACGTGGGGCGCCTCGCAAGCCGGCATTGCGAAGGCGGTGGCGGAGTCGTTGGAGAACGGCACGCTGCCGCCCGAAGCAGAAAACGATTGGGTGGTGGTGTCCGCGAACTGGGTCAACCCGAGTGCGGACGATCTCGACGCCGTCTTCGAAAACAACTACCGCGCATGCAGGAACGCGATCCTCGCGGCGATGAAAGGCCTGCCGCATCGCGAAGAAGTATTCGCCGCGGCACGCGACGTATCGAACCCGTTCTACACACCGAAACAACGTTAATCGCATGGCGGGCGGTTCGGTGAGCGCGGATGCGCCACTCACGGTCCGCGCCGCTGGATGCGACCAGGAAGGAGACAAGCACAATGGAATACATTCGCCTCGGCCAATCCGGCCTGAAGGTTTCGCGTCTGTGCCTCGGCACGATGAATATGGGCACGCCGCAATGGAAGCCGTGGATTTTCGATGAAGCGCAAAGCGAGCCGATTGTCCGTCATGCGCTGGAAGCGGGCGTCAATTTCATCGACCTCGCCGACTTCTATTCGACCGGCGTGGGCGAAGAAGTGGTGGGGCGCATTCTGAAGCGTATTGCGCGCCGCGAGGAAATCGTCGTGACGACCAAGGTCGGTTACGACATGGGGGCGTATCAGAACGCCGGCGGCCATTCGCGCAAGCACATCATGGATGGCATCGACGCCTCGCTCACGCGTCTCGGCATGGATTACGTCGACATCTACATGCTGCATTTCTTCGACGTGAATACGCCGGTCGAGGAAACCATGGGTGCGCTCAACGATATCGTCCGCGCCGGCAAGGCCCGCTACATTGGCGTATCGACCATGTACACGTGGCAGTTCGCGAAGATCATGCAGGTCTGCGAGCGCAACGGCTGGCACAAGCCGATCAACATGCAGTTGCAGTTGAACCTGGCGTACCGCGAGGAAGAGCGCGAAATGATTCCATATTGCCAGGATCAGGGCGTCGGCGTCTCGGTGTTCAGTCCGCTGGCGCGTGGGGTGCTGACGTGCGATCCGGGTTCGACGCGCAATCAGACCGACTTCTTCACCGCGCAAATGTATGGCGATGTGGCTTCGCGTGAGATTGCCGCTTCGGTGGCGCGCGTGGCCGCACGGCGCGGGGTGTCGGCCGCGCAAATCGCGCAGGCGTGGGTGCTGAACCATGGCGGCGTCGCAAGCATGCTGGTCGGCGCGGATACGCCGGCGCAGTTCGATAGCGCGCTCGCGGCGCTCGGCACGACGCTCTCGGCGGACGAACTGTTCGAACTCGAACGCAACTACACGCCGTGCGATCTGATCAACGATTACACCGCCGGCAAGCGTGTTGCCCGCGAACCGCGGCTCGCACAAGGTGTGTTCGTCGAAACGCTGGAGAAGGCGGCATGAACGAATTTCTCCGCACAGCGCATTACATCGGCGGCGAGTGGTACGAAAGCGCCGGCACATACGCCGTATTGAATCCCGCAACCGGCGAGGTGGTTGCGCAAGTGGCCAAAGGTGGCGTGGCGGAAACCGCGCAAGCCATCGCGGCTGCCGAGCGCGCGTTTCCCGCATGGCGTTCGCTGACCGCAAAAGAGCGCAGCGTGCGCGTCAAACGCTGGGGCGAGTTGATGCTCGAGAATCGCGACGCGCTTGCAGAACTGCTGACGCTCGAACAAGGCAAGCCGCTTGCCGAAGCCCGCGGCGAAGTCGGCTATGCGGCCAGCTTCTTCGAATGGTTCGCGGAGGAAGCGAAGCGCGCGTATGGCGACGTAATCCCGAGCCCCAATCCGAACGCGAAGATCATTGTGACGCGCGAACCGGTGGGCGTGGTGGCGGCGATTACGCCGTGGAATTTTCCGCTCGCCATGATTACGCGCAAGGCCGGTCCCGCGCTTGCGGCCGGCTGCACGATGGTGCTCAAGCCATCGGAGGAAACGCCGTTATCCGCGTTCGCTCTGGCGGTGCTCGCGGAGAAGGCGGGCATTCCGCCGGGCGTGTTCAACATCGTCTCCGGCGATGCCGTCGCGATCGGCAGCGTGCTCACCGAATCCGACGTGGTGCGCAAGCTGTCGTTCACCGGCTCGACGCGCGTCGGCAAGCTGCTGGCGAAGCAATCGGCGGACACGTTGAAAAAGCTCTCGCTCGAACTCGGCGGCAACGCACCCTTCATCGTATTCGACGACGCGGATCTCGACGCCGCCGTGCAGGGCGCGATGGCTTCGAAATTCCGCAACACCGGGCAGACATGTGTGTGCGTGAATCGCTTCTACGTGCAGGACGGCATCTACGAAGCATTCACGTCGGCGCTGACGCAAGCCGTGTGCAAGATGCGCGTAGGCAACGCGTTGCAAGGCGAGGTCGAACAAGGTCCGCTGATCAATCAGGCGGCGCTGAAGAAGGTCGAAACGCACGTTGCCGACGCATTGCAAAAGGGCGCGAAGATTTTGACGGGCGGCAAACCGCATGCGCTAGGCGGCACGTTCTATGAGCCGACCGTTCTTGCCGACGCCTCCAGTTCGATGCTGATCGCTGGGGAAGAAACCTTCGGCCCGGTGGCCGCATGCTTTCGTTTCAAGACCGAAGAGGAAGCGATTGCCGCGGCTAACGACACGCCGTTCGGCTTGTCGGCGTATTTCTATACACGCGACCTGGCCCGCGCCTGGCGCGTCGGCGAAGCGCTGGAGAGCGGCATGGTCGGCATCAACGAAGGAATTCTATCCACGGAAGTCGCGCCGTTCGGCGGCGTCAAGCAGTCAGGGCTCGGTCGCGAAGGCTCGAAGTACGGGCTCGATGAATACACGGAACTGAAATACATGATGATGGGCGGCCTCGGGCGCTGATCTTCAGACCGCGGGCCGCGGCGGCATGCACACGCATGCCGCACTGGCGGACCACGCAATCGGGCGACCGGTAGCACGCCAGCCACGCCCGACGACTCATACCAACGAAGGAGACAGCGTGAGCAATCAGGACATGCAGGCAGCCACTCTCGGCCTCGCCCCCACTTTGCCGGCGGCGGCAGCACCCGCGCACCGCCCCATTCCTCTCGACGATGTTCCGCTCAATGCCTTTCACGTCAAGATCGCCGGCCTGACGTTCGGCGCGCACTTTACCGAAGGCTTCGCGCTCGGCACGATCGGTTATGCGCTCGCGTCGATGAATCGGCAGATGCCGCTCGACGCTTTCTGGATGGGCATGATCGGCAGTTCCGCGTTGATGGGCATTTTCTTCGGCAGTCTGGTTTTCGGCTGGTTGTCCGATCGCCTGGGACGACAAAAGATTTTTCTGCTGAGCTTTCTGATCATTACCGCAGCCGCGTTTGCGCAGTTCTATGTGCGCTCACCGCTCGAATTGTGTCTGCTGCGGGTGGTGATCGGTTTCGGCATGGGCGGCGATTTCGCGGTGGGGCACGCCATTCTCGCGGAATTCTCGCCGCGCAAGCACCGTGGCACGTTGCTCGGGTCGTTCAGCGTGGTGTGGACGATCGGTTACGTGGCGGCGAACGTGCTGGGCATGCATTACGCCGATGCTTCGCCGGATGCATGGCGCTGGTTGCTTGCGTCGGCGGGCGTGCCGGCGTTGGTCGTGCTCGTGTTGCGCGTAGGCACGCCGGAGTCGCCGCGCTGGTTGCATGGCAAAGGCCGGGTCGCGGAGGCCAAATCGGTCATGCTCAAGCATTTTGGCGCGAACGTGACCCTCGACGGCGGTCATGATGAACACGCGCAAACGGCGGGCGGCTTTATGCGTTTGTTCAAACCGGATCTGATTCGACGCACGATTTTCAATTGCGCGTTCTTTGTGTGTCTCGTCATTCCGTATTTCGCGGTCTATACATTTCTGCCGACCATTCTGAAAGCGATTCATTTGAACAACGATTCCAGCGCGGATTTTCTGCTCAATGGGTTTCTCGTGCTCGGCGCGCTGATTGGTATCTGGCTGACGATCAAGCTGCCGCGTCGTGTCTTCCTGATCGGTTCGTTCGCGGTGACGTGTGTTTCGCTGATCGCATTGAGTGTGCTGCCGGAGTCGGCGGCATTGGGGATGATTGTCGCATTCGCGATTTTCACGCTGACCATGTCGGCGTTTTCCAATCTGGTTGGCGTGTTTCCGCCGGAGTGTTTTCCCACTGAGGTGCGTGCTTGCGGCGTTGGTCTCGCGATTGCGTGCAGCCGTCTTGGCTCGGCGGTCGGCACGTTTTTGCTGCCGCTCGGCATCGTGCATCTGGGTTTCCATATCACGATGATGGTGCTTGCCGCAGTATTGCTGATCGGGATGGTGGTGTCGATTGCGTGGGCGCCCGAGACGAAGCATTTGACGTTGAACGAGGCGAGCGGCGCGTAGCGCTTTTCTCTGCTAGAAAATAACCCGCCGCATTGGCAACGATGCGGCGGGTTTTTATTTGGACAGGCTGATCAGCTTGCTGGCCGACACAAATTTTGCGTGGCGTATTGCCGCGTCCAGCCTATTCACGAAGAGCCAGTTTGACCGATTCTTCGTGCATTGATGCATCACTCTGCCGGACACACAGCCAGCCACTTGGTGCCGGATATCCCCGTCGAAATCTCAGGAAAGGCAATTTGCCTCATGTATTTCTTATCCAGTAAAACTTACGATTGACTTTTTTTGCGCGAAATCAAGTTATTCGGCATTTATTTTGCCTGTATGCCTTGCGAAATCAGCGTGATCAAGGTGGGCAACGGTACGACGTATCTCCGCGACTGCCGTTGAGTTTTCTGTCTAATCTTTAGGAATACAAGCAATGAAATCGATGATCTCCGCATTCGTGATCGCTACTGGCGGTGTGTTGAGTCTCGCGCCGGCTGGCGCCAATGCGGCGGACGGTACGATCACCATCAGTGGCACTGTGACAGACACCACTTGCTCGATCAACGGCTCGGCGAGTGGCACGCCCGCCAACCTGTTAGTCACGCTGCCATCGGTTCCGGCCAGTGCGCTTACGACATCAGGTGCCGTGGCTGGTACGTCGAACGCGGCAGATCTGAGATTCGTTTTGACGGGTTGCACTGGCGCGGCTACCAAGGCGATTGCCAACTTCGAAAACGGCCAGACAGTCGACCAGTCAACGGGCCTTCTGGCGAACCAGGGCGGCACCGCGAAAAACGTGGAAGTTCAACTGCTCAACGCGCAAATGCAGCCGATCAATGTGCTGACGGGCAGGAACAACGATATCAGTACGAGCGGGGTGGCTATCACCGGCGGCGCGGCAACGTTGCAGTATTTCGCACAGTATTACGCGCTCGATGCAGCCCAGGCGGGTACGGTCTACACGTCGGTTCAATACACGATGCAATATCAGTAAATTGCAGATAGAGACGCTCCTTACCGGCGTGCATTGATTCAATCAATCCATTGACTGAAATCACGGAAAGAGGCGATTTGTCTCATGTAATTTTGATGTTGGACAACTTAACATCGCATTCTCCTATCTCGGAAGGATAGGTCAGGCGTTTAGAGCAGGAACTATCGTATTCCTGAACTGAATGATTGGCATGCTTGACGCATGGGGCGATCCTTGAGCAATACAAGGATCGCTTTTTGATTTGATCGGCTTTTCTTAGTTTATTGGACTGAACGTTATGAAGTTATCCCTCCCCGCAATCGCGATCGCCGCCGGCACTCTGTTTGGTCTAGTACCCCTTGGCGCCCATGCGGCGGATGGCACGATCTCCATCTCCGGCACCGTGACCGATAGCACGTGTTCGATCAACGGCAGCGCAAGCGGCACCCCGGCCGACAAGGCAGTCACGCTGGCGCCGGTCCCGACCGGTTCGCTTTCGTCGTCAGGCGAAGTGGCCGGTACGTCGAACCCTGCAGATCTGCAACTGAAACTGAGCGGCTGCAGCGGCACGGCCACCAAAGCAGTTGCGCGTTTCGAGAACGGCCCGACGGTCGACCAGACGAATGGCTATCTGTCGAACAGCGGCACCGCGCAAAACGTGGAGGTTCGTCTCCTTAACGCGCAGATGCAACCGATCAACGTCACGACGGGCGCGAACAACGATGTCTCCACGGACGGGGCAACCATCACGGGCGGCGCGGCAACCCTGCAGTATTTCGCGCAGTACTACGCGACAGGCGTTGCGGCTCCCGGTACGGTCACCTCGTCGGTTCAATACTCGATGGAATACCAGTAAGCGAAGGTCCGAAGCGCTCGCCGGGCGGGCGCCTTTTTGCGACCTTCCTCTGGATTATTGAAAGACAGACTGTAATGAAGCTGCTCAAAAATATGCCGATAGTAATCGGCTTTGCCTGTGCGCTATTGGCCGGCAGCACACAGGCCAGCGTGACTATTGGCGGTACGCGTGTGGTGTATCCACTCGAGCAGCGTGAAGTCTCGGTCAAACTGGATAACGACAGCCACAAACCCTCCCTCGTGCAGGTCTGGATCGACGACGGCAATGCCGATGCCAAACCCGGCGAAATCAAAGTGCCGTTCGTGATTACGCCGCCGATTTTCCGCATGGACGCGAAAAAGGCGCAGACGTTACGCGTGATGTACACGGGCGAATCATTACCTCAGGACCGCGAGTCGGTCTATTGGCTCAATGTGCTGGACATCCCACCAAAGGCAAGTGCTGCTTCGGACGCCAATACTTTGAGCCTCGCGTATCGCACCCGCATCAAGGTTTTCGCGCGGCCGGACAAGCTACCCGGCAAACCTGAAGATGCGGCCGCGCAACTGCGATGGAGCATCGCGGCGTCGGCGGATGGCAAAGGGCAGGCGCTCAACGTCTCGAATCCGACGCCTTACCACGTCTCGTTCAGTGAGATCGACGTCGAGAGCAATGGCCACACCTTCAGGAACGAGCAAGGCGGCATGGTTGCACCGCGCACCTCAGCGGTCCTGCCGATCGCGAAGATGAATGGTGTCGCCGCGGGCGCCAAGGTGCACTACATCGCGATCAGCGACTACGGCGGCCCGATCACCGGCGACGCGGCGCTCGGCGACTAGACCGCCACAGCCCGGCCGGGGGGCGGCAGCGTGCCGCCTTTGGCCAACCCTTTCTCCTGCACGGCGCGCGTTGCGCCGGCAACGCATGGATGACGCACGCCTGCGGCGGGACATTCAATTCCGATCACATCATGAAGGACCTACGCTGTCGCAGGTCGGCCGCTCGTGGCACTGAACGCGCGGGTGTGTTCAGTCTCAACCCGGTCGCCGCCGTTGTCACGTTGGCATTCGCGGTGCTGGGCGGCGTTCAGCCGACAGGCGCACAGGCGTCCGAACCCGCTCAAGCGGGCGCAGCCGTGGAGTTCGATACGACATTTCTGCGCGTCGATCCGAATGCGACGGTGGACGTCTCGCGCTTCGCGCGTGGCAACCCGGTATCTGAAGGCATTTATTCCGTCGATGTGTACCTCAACGGCATTCGTGTCGCGCGTCATGACGTGCGGTTTGTCGCCGCGAGCGGAACGACTGCGGCGCGTCCTTGCCTTAGCCGGCAAATGCTGGAGAAGCTTGGCGTCGACTTCGCCAAGGTCGCGGCGAGCAGCGAGGCGAAGGTGAAGGCGGAACCGGCGGCCGACACCGACGTTACCGGCGAATGCGTCGACCTCGCGGCGGCCGTGCCCGACGCGACCGTTGACTTCGATTTCGCGGAACAGAAGATCAGCCTCAGCGTGCCGCAAAAGTTCATGCGAAACACCGCGCGCGGTTACGTGCCGCCCGAGATGTGGCAGAACGGAGTCAACGCAGGTTTCTTGAGCTACAACGCGAACGCGTACCACAGCGCTGGATCGGCTGTTGAATCGACTCAAAGCTATGTCGGTTTGAATGCCGGCGTGAACATCGGCGCGTGGCACTTCCGCCATCAGTCCTCGGTGACCCAGCAAGCCGGTGCCGCCACGCAGTTCGACAACATTGCGACCTACCTTCAGCGCGATATCACCGCGATGAAGTCGCAGTTGACGGTCGGCGACGGCTACACGACCGGCGATGTGTTCGACAGCGTGCCATTTCGCGGCGCGCAGATCGCCACCGACGACCGCATGCTGCCAGAATCCCTGCGCGGCTATGCGCCGGTCGTGCGTGGCACGGCTGAATCGAATGCGCGCGTGACGGTTCGGCAGAACGGGCAGGTGATTGATGAAACCACCGTGTCGCCGGGCCCGTTCGAAATCAGTGACCTGTACGCGACCGGCTATGGCGGCAACCTGGATGTCACCGTCACCGAAGCCAATGGCCGCACGAAAAGCTTTACCGTGCCTTACGCCTCGGTCGCCCAGTCGTTGCGGCCCGGCACCACACGGTTTTCGGTCACTGCCGGTGAACTTCGTAACGCCACGCTCGAAACCAACCCGATTTTCGCGCAGGTCACATTGCAGCGCGGGCTGACCAATCTGATCACGCTCTATGGCGGCGGTGTCGCTGCGGACGGCTATCTGGCCGCCGACCTGGGCACCGCACTGAACACGCAGCTGGGTGCTTTCTCCGTCGACGTGACGGCCGCCGAGACGCAGATTCCGAATCAGGCCACCTCGCGTGGCACGAGCTTGCGCGTTGGTTATAGCAAGTTCATCAATCCGACCAACACCAACATTGCGATCGCGGCGTATCGCTATTCGACGGCCGGGTACATGAACTTGTGGGATGCCGCGTCCGCGCGTGACCTCGCAATGCGCGGCGGCGATCCGAATTCGGTGTATCGCCAGCGCAATCGTTTTCAGGCCACGCTCAATCAGAATTTCAAGGAATACGGCACGGTCTATTTGAACGCTTCCGCACAGCAATACTGGAATCGCAGCGGCAGCGATCTGTTCTATCAGGCCGGCTACACCAATCGTTTCAGGTACGGTACGTACAGCATCAGCGCAGGGCGCACGCGCAGCTCGAACGGATCGATGTCGGACCAGATCATGCTGAGCACCACGTTGCCGCTCGGCCATGATCCGCATTCGCCGCTCATGTCGACGAACCTCAGCAGTTCCGGCGGCAACACCAGTTTGCAGGCCAACGTGAGTGGTTCGTTGGGCGAGCGTAACCAGTACTCCTACAACGCGTATGGGACGTACGGCGGCGGCTCCGGCGCCAGCACGGCGAGCGCGGGCGCGAGCGGTACCTATCGCGCACCGTACGCGCAGTTGGCGGGATCGGCGAGCGGGGGAACCGGATCGCGCCAGGTGTCGGCAGGGGTGAGCGGGTCGATCGTCGCGCATCCGGGCGGCGTCACCTTCTCGCAGACGGTGGGCGACACGTTCGGCGTTATTGAAGCGCCGGGCGCCGCAGGCGCGAGCGTCACCAGTTCACCCGGCGTCAAGCTCAACGGAGGCGGCTTTGCGGTGGTCCCGTATTTGACGCCGTATGGCATGAACACGGTGGATATCGATCCGAAGGGCACCTCGACCGATGTCGAGTTTGAATCGACGTCGGAGCAGGCGGTGCCGCGGCTGGGCTCAGTGGTGATGATCAGGTACAAGACGGTGACCGGACGCGCCGCGCTGATTCGCGCGCCGCAACTCGGCGACAAGGCGTTGCCGTTCGGCGCGGATGTCGTCGATGCAAGTGGACGCACGGTAGGCGTCGTTGCGCAGGACAGCCGGATTTTCGCGCGCGGGATCGAAGACAAAGGCTCGCTGTTCGTGAAATGGGGTGCGACGGCCTCCGAGCAATGCCACATTGACTATGTGCTGCCGGCGCAGACGCGTAACGCGGGGGCGGTCTACATGTCTGTGGAAGGGCACTGCGTGGATGGGACGCCAACCGGGAAAGGCGAACCTTGATTGCCGTAGTACTCAGCAACTGAATTCGAAGGGTGATTGAATCTCAGCGTTCAAATCTTGTCTGCAACTTTGCAGTCGAAAAGCGACAGTCTATGAGGCATTGTTCTGTGCGACCGTTGCGCGGCGCGACCGCCGTTCGCGCATTCGGATCGTCGGGTGCCTCATGTTATTACTCGTTTTCAATTTGTTCGCGGCCAGGGCAGCTCACGCAGTGCTTATCTGTAATGCAAGCGGTGCAAACAACATAATCAGCGCGGGATCGATCTCCGTGCCTGCCAATCCAACGGTTGGTGCGACGATTGCCACGCTTGCGCCAACACAGTTTCAGATGCCCTGCAGATTTGACGATTCAGCACCGGTAGAGACGACTGCTACGCTTTGGCCGAACGGGAGATGTGGAGGCAGGCTCGATCAGAGCGCTGGCCACTTTCACGATGTCCTATCAGTAGGCCTCCTGGGGCAGACCCGCCTGCCGCTTCTCCGCCGCACCTGCCCCTTTTCGATACGCCGGTCCCCATGACGTGTATCATTCGTTCCCTGCGCTGTTCTGCGCTGGCGATTCCCGTATTGTCGAACGCTCGTTCGTGACCTGTTTCCGACGCGGTCGAGTTGTCATTGTGACGCGGGCCGCCGGCCCAACTCCCGCAGCTCGACGCCGCCGCGCAAGGCGTGGCACACCGGCAGCCACAAGCCGCCGGGAACCGCCCGAACCCCTATCCGTGACCGCCAGACCCGATGTCAGTCTCCGAACTCAAACGCCGCCGCACGTTCGCGGTCATTTCCCACCCGGATGCGGGTAAGACCACGCTCACGGAAAAGCTGCTGCTGTTCTCGGGCGCGATTCAGATCGCCGGTACTGTGAAGGGCCGCAAGAGCAACCGCTACGCGACGTCCGACTGGATGGAGATCGAAAAGCAGCGGGGCATTTCGGTGGCGAGCTCGGT
The DNA here is from genome assembly GCF_900104795.1 of Burkholderia sp. WP9. NCBI lineage: Bacteria > Pseudomonadati > Pseudomonadota > Betaproteobacteria > Burkholderiales > Burkholderiaceae > Burkholderia > Burkholderia sp. WP9. Next base: position 1,768,547 of record NZ_FNTG01000002.1, on the reverse strand, counting down.
GATGCAGTTCGAGTACGGCGACGCCGTTATCAATCTGCTCGACACGCCGGGCCACGAAGACTTCTCTGAAGACACCTACCGCGTGCTGACCGCGGTCGACGCCGCCGTGATGGTGATCGACGGCGCGAACGGCGTCGAAGCGCAAACGCTCAAGCTGCTCGAAGTCTGCCGCAGCCGTAAGACGCCGATCGTCACCTTCATCAACAAGCTCGACCGCGAAGTGCGCGAACCGCTCGAACTGCTCGACGAAATCGAACAGCATCTGGGCGTCGCCGCCGTGCCGTTCACGTGGCCGATCGGCATGGGCAAGGACTTCCAGGGTGTCTACGACATCCAGCGCGATCAGGTGCGCATTTTCCGCGCGGGCCAGGACAAGGCTGGCGGCGAAGTGGAAACGCTGCAAGCGCCGAGCGACGAAGAAGGCGAACGCCGCTTCGGCCATGCCTGGATCAAGGCGAAGGAAGAGATCGATCTGATCACCGGCGCTTCGCCGGATTTCGATCGCGAGCAGTTCCTCGCCGGTCAGCAGTCGCCCGTGCTGTTTGGCTCGGCGATCAACAACTTCGGCGTGAAGGAAATTCTCGACGCGCTGGTCGATCTGGCGCCGCCGCCCTCCATGCGCATGACCGTGCAGCGTCCGGTCATGCCGGACGAGCCCAAGTTCACCGGTGTCGTGTTCAAGGTGCAGGCGAACATGGACCTGGCGCACCGCGACCGTGTGGCATTCATCCGCGTGTGCTCGGGGCATTTCGAACGCGGCATGGCTGTGAAGGTGACGCGCACGAACAAGACGTTCCGTGCGAACAACGTGGTGACGTTCCTGTCGCAGCGTCGTGAGACGGTGAGCGAGGCGTATCCGGGCGACATCATCGGTATTCCGAATCACGGCACGCTGAGTCTCGGCGACACGCTGACCGAAGGCGAGCAGTTGCAGTTCGTCGGCCTGCCGTTCTTCGCGCCGGAGATTTTCCAGACGGTGGAAGTGGTCGACCCGATGCGCGCCAAGCAGCTCGGCGAGGCGCTCAAGCAACTCGGCGAGGAAGGCGCGATTCAGGTGTTCCGCCCGGAAGTGGGCGGCTTGATGATTCTCGGTGCGGTCGGCCAACTGCAGTTTGAAGTGGTGTCGCACCGTTTGTCGACCGAATATAAGGTTGACGTGCGTATGGCGCCGGCGCGCTACCGCATGTCGCGCTGGGTAACCTGCGACGATCCGGCCGAACTGCGCCGCTTCACCGATTCGTACGCGGCGCGCATTGCGCTCGACGCGTCGGATGCGCCGACTTATCTTGCTTCGCACGTGTCCGAGATCGAAGTCGCGCAGAAGGCTTGGCCGAAGATCGTGTTCAACGAATTGCGCGAGCATTCGGGCGCGCCGTTCAAGAAGGCGATGTAAGTCTGTGGCGCCCGTAGTCGGGCGCAACGCACGGCAATGCAACGCAAATGGCCCCGTGAAAACGGGGCCATTTGCGTTAACGGCACTAAGGTTGCTGCTGGTTCATCATTGCGGGTCCAGCTTCAACACCTCTTCCCGCAGCCACCCCGCCAACGCCTGCACATGTTCGAGCCCCACGTGCCGTTGCGGAATATCGAGCCAGTAGCCGAACGGCCCGCTCACTTCGACATCCGAAAACTGCGCGAGTCTGCCGTCCGCCAATTCTTCCACAATCATGTTCCGGTCCACGACCGCCAGGCCCGCGCCTTTGCTCGCCGCGCGAATCGCCTGTTCGAGTGTCGAGAACTCGATGCCGTTGTCCGCGTAACGCGCGGGCCTGCCCGCCTTGGCGAGCCAGTTCGGCCACAGGTCGAGCCGCGCGTCGTTATGCAGCACATGCAACGCCGGCATGCGTTCGAGCAGCGCGTCGAGCGGTTGATCGAGCAGGCGAGGTGTGCCCACGAGCACATGGCGCTCGGTCATCAGCAATTCGGAATGCCCGTCCGGCAGCGCGTGGCGGCCAAAGCGGATCTGACAGTGAAAGTCGCCGTGCGCTTCCGTGCGAACCGACAGTTCGACGTCGGGCAACTCCACCGCGAGCGAACCGAGCCTCGGCGAAAACCATTGCGTGGCGAAAGTGGGCGGCACGGCGAGCACGAGCCGCCGCCCCTTGGCCACCGAAATCTGACGAAAGCCGCGCTCGATCGTGTCGAAGGCTTCGGACAGGCACGGCAGCAATTGCAACCCGGCTTGCGTCAGACGAATGCCCTTGTGGTCGCGCTCGAACAGTTTCGCGCCGAGCGATTCTTCGAGCAGCTTGATTTGCCGGCTCACGGCGCCTTGGGTCACGCACAGTGCAATGGCCGCGCGATTGAAACTCATGTGACGGGCCGTCTCTTCAAAGAAGCGCAACGCGATCAGCGATGGCAAGCGCCGCATAAATCACCTTCTATTGCTTTTAGTCGTCCACAGTCCGGCCGGCGGATATCGGGCGGAACGGCGGATCGAGTTCGTGGTGCGTCGCCAGCCGCGCGTTGTCTCTCAAGCACACGTCCTTGCGAGCGTCTCCTGCGCGCATGATTTGAATCACCATGGGCCAGCGATTATTCAAAATAGGCCGCCATCGTGGCGGCCTGGCGATTGTCGCATTTGCCTCTGTCATTTTGCTTGATCTCGATAAGAAATATCCGCTGCGCGCCCAGGGCTGTCGTCGGCGATGCGCCGCAACCGACGTGTTCGCCGAGAAGCGCCGCGCGAGCGCCCGACTTCGCCTATGCTGACGGAGACGCATGCCCGGCCGCCACGCGGCTCGCTGTCCCCAGTCCTGGAGCGCCCGTGACCGTTCGCAATCTCGACGCCTTGTTTCGACCCAAATCCGTCGCCGTGATCGGTGCCTCCGAGCGGCCCGGCAGCACCGGCGCGATGGTGTGGACGCGCGTGCTGGAAGGAGGCTTCGACGGGCCGCTCTGGCCTGTCAATCCGAAGTATCAGACGCTCGGCGGCCATGCCGTGATCGGCGAGACCGGCGACTTGCCGGAAGCGCCCACAGTCGCGGTGATCTGCACGCCGCCGGCGACGTGGCCGGGCATCATCCGTCAGCTCGGTGGCTTGGGCACGCGCGCGGCGATCATTGTCGGCGAGGTGCGCAGCGATGACGACCGGCTCGCGCTGCGGCATGCGCTCTCGGCAGCGCGGCCCAATCTGCTGCGGATCGTCGGGCCGGGCAGTCTCGGCGTGGTGTCGCCGGCGCTGCGCGCGCATCTGGGCGCGCCGTCGTGCACGGTGAAGGCGGGCGGCGTCGCGTGGGTATCGCAGTCGAACGCGCTGACCAATGCCGTGCTCGGCTGGGCGCGGGCGCGCGGCCTCGGCTTTTCGCACGCCGTGGCGCTCGGCGGCGAGGCGGACGTGGACGCGGGCGACGTGCTCGACTATCTGGCCAGCGACCCCGGCACACGCGCCATCCTGCTCGAACTGGACAGCGTGCGCGCGGCGCGCAAGTTCATGTCGGCCGCTCGCGCGGCGGCGCGCAACAAGCCGGTGCTGGCGCTGCGCTCCGGCCGCGCCGATCCCGCCGACGGACTCTACACCGCTGCGTTCCGCCGTGCGGGCATGGTGCGGGTCGACTCGCTCGACGATCTGCTCGACGAAATCGAGACGCTGGGCGTGGGCCGCGTGGCGGCGGGTGCAACGGCCACACTGATTACGAGCGACAGCGGCCTCGCCACGCTCGCCTGCGATGCCTTCGCGGCGGCCGGCGACACGCTCGCGCCGTGGCCCGACGAAGCGTCCGAGGCATTGAAACAGGCATTGCCGCATGCGATCGGCGGCAATCCACTGCGGCTCGGCGACGACGCGCGCCCCGAGCACTTCGGGACCGCCCTCGAACTGCTGGCGAACCAGCGGAGTACGGGCACGGCTTTCGTCGTGCATGCGTCGACGCACAGCGCACCGGTGGGCGAAGTGGCGCAAGCCTTGATCGCGAATCAGCGCTTCGCGTATCGCGGTTTGCTCGCGTGCTTTTTCGGCGGCGTGGATGCCGCCACGCGCGACGCGCTCCATGCGCAGGGCATTCCCGTTCATACGACACCGCAGCGGCTGGCGCGCGCCTTCGCGCGGCTGGTCGATTATCGGATGGGACGCGAACTGCTGATGCAGACGCCCGAGGGTTTGCCGGCGCAAATCCCCGCCGCAATCGACGCGGCTCAAGCACAGGCACGCGAAGCGCTCGCCGCAGGTGAGCACCAACTCACCGGCGAAGCAGCGGCGCGGTTTCTGGAGCGATTCGGATTGCGGGTGGAGACTGCGCCGCAGGCCGCCGATGGCACGGAAGCCAGCTCTGGATCAGCCGGCAAGCCCGTAGTCGACCTCATCGTCGAACTTCACGACGACGACAACTTCGGCCCCGTATTCCGCTTCACGGCGCCGTCGGTTGATGGCCTGGCCGAGCCGCTGCGGGTTTACGGCTTGCCGCCGCTCAATCCCATGCTCGCACGTGACATCGTCGCGCGCTCGCACTACGCGCGGCTGGTTGCGCCGGAACCGGCATTGGCCGCGCTCACGGGGCTCTCGCAAGCCGTGTGCGACGTCAAGGAACTCGTCGGACTTACGCTGACGCTCAGGGTGTATCGCGATCAGGTGACGGTGGTCGATCCTTCCTTGAGCGTCGCGGCGAAGCGCAGCCGCCTCGCGATCGTGCCGTATCCGCGCCGCTTCGAAGAAACGCTGGACTGGCAGGGTTTGCGGGTGACGGTGCGGCCCATTCGTCCGGAAGACGAGGCCGCGCATCATGACTTCGTCGAAGCGATGACGCCCGAAGATTTGCGCCTGCGATTTTTCGGCGCGGTGAGCAGCTTCGACCACTCGCAACTCGCGCGCATGACGCAGATCGACTACGACCGCGAAATGGCGCTGATCGCCACCGTGCGAAGCGAAGAAGGTTTCTCGCGGACACTGGGCGTGGTGCGCGCGGTCGCCGATCCCGACAACGAAACGGCCGAATTCGCGGTGGCGGTGCGCTCGGACCAGAAAGGCCGGCGTCTCGGCCAATTGCTGATGGACCGGATCATCAAATACGCGCGGGCGCGCGGCACGCATTGGCTGATCGGCGAGGCACTGCGCGAGAATGTGGCGATGATCTCGCTCGCCAAAGCTTGCGGCTTTACGATTACGCGGACGGAGGATCCGGGTGTCGTTGGCTTTCGTATGGCGCTGGATGAACCGGCCGACGCAAGCGCGGAAGGCGGTGCGCCAACGGTGCAGAGTTAAATGGATCACCGTCGCGTCGCCGGTACAGCGGGTCGGCGGCGCGGCGCGGCAACTGCGGCAATCGCAGCGGTGATCGAAGCTGTGATCTAAGCGGCGAGAGGCGCTGGAGGCATCTCGCCGCAGGAAGCGTGAATGAGCTAAACCGCCTCAGGCCGCCAGCTTGGCCGCAGCTTCGTCAACTTGCGTGCGCGTCACCGACAGTTCTTCAAGCCACGCATCGCCATACACCGCGCCGGTCTCACGCTCCAGGCGCGCAATGGTCGCAGCGCAACGGCTCGCATCCTTCGGCGTCGCGATGAACGACTTGACCGACTCACCGGCCTTGAACGCATCGAACAGCGGCACGCGAATATCGTCCGGCAGCGGACGCGCCGTCCACTGGTACGGCTTGCCGTTGAACGTGAATTGCGGCGGCAGCACGCGTTCTTTCTTCGCGGCCGGAATCAGGCCATATGTGCGCGCGGCCTCGCCGATCTGCTCCGGCGAAAACAGCTCGTCCGGGCTGATGTCGAATTGCTGAATAAAGGTCTCGATGCTTTGCATCGCCGCCGCGCGATCGTCGCGCCGCTTTTGCGCGTGAGCGACGATGTCGCGCAGTTCGTCGGCTTCTTCAGGCGTGATCGTGAAGCTCGACTGCTTCTGCTGGAGTTCGGAAAAACGCTGGAATTCGGAATCGGTCAGAAGTTTCGCCATTGCTTATCGATGGGCGCGCATGAGCGAACCCATGCGGCGTGATTTTTGAGAGGGTCGCCATTCTAAACCATGTGCGGGAGCGGTCCGGTTTCGAGCCCGGGTGCTTGGCCTATTGATAGCTCAATGTAAAGGTCATCAGCCCCTTTACCGTGCCAGGTGAAACCTTGCCGGTTGAAACGTATTGTGCCGTGAGCGGGATGCCGGTTGTGGTCGCTGACGGGCCGACCAGCCATTGATTTGTCGTACCCGGTGCAGCCGAGTCCGGTCCGAAACTGACCGGCGATCCGTTACTGTCCAGCACACGGAGATTGACGCCCGAGGCGGTCGAATCGCCGGTGAGTGTCAAACTGCTCGTTGTGTTGCCCGGATCGGTAGCGTCGGTCAGCGTAACGAAAACGTTGGCGCCAGGCTGGCAGGACAGACCAATGCTGAAATTCGTATTGCCGGCCGTTGCACCCCGCGCGGGAAATGCATTCGCAGCGACCGGCGGTAGCGAGACGCTGAGAGACGGCGTCGTCACGTCGCAGGTACTCGCGGCGATTGTCGCTGTACCGATCGACAAAGTGTTGAGAGGCGCGGAGTCGACATTGTGACTAATGTCGTGACTTTTCAGCAACGCCAACACGAGGTTGAGGATTTGTCCGTTGCTTGCTTCAGCCGAGGTTTTCACGAGTTGAAATGTGAAAACATAGTTGGCGTTATACGTTACCCCGGACCCGACGGCCGGCGCAAAATCCCCCTCCCGTGTACGCGACAGAATTGCGTTGTTATAAGTGACGTCGGTGACCCGGACTCCGATGCCCGTCAAGCTCGTATCCCACACATCGCGCACGGATGCGTTTACACCTGCGTAGGCGGCGTACTGGAGAAAATAGCCGTGTCCGCCATCATAGTCATTGCGCGGACAGCTTACCAACAACGTGATGGACACGGGCGGACCAATCGATGAACCAATTGGCGCATCGTGCGGCACCGTTATCGTGCCAAAGTCGACGGATCCGTTCCCGGTGACCGTGCACTGTGGAAATGCATCAGCAGGCATGCTAACTGTCAGTGCGCCGAGCGCGGCGGCGCCCAGAGTGGCAACAGCGAGACATCGACGACGTGCAATTCGGGGAGGGTACTCGTGCATGGCAGAGTTTCGTATGCGAGTGAATTCGCAACTGCCTGAGGGAATTCGGGCGGCCTCGCATAGTACTTGTTTAGCCCGGTGAATACACGCGACGGTTCGTCACGCTACGCGGCATTCTCACGAAACATTGACAACGCCTCTACTGTCTCGCGCAGCAGCGCGGTGGCGGCTTCCAGCGTCGGCGCGACGTATTCGTCGATACGCCGCAGGTACGGACAGGTGAGGGCCGCGATCGCCTGGCCGGACGGCCCCTGGATCGGAAACGTGACGTCGGTCACGCCGAACGTCTGCTGGCTGTCCTTCTGCGAGAAGCCCGCCGCGCGAATCCGCGCGCAAGCCTGTTCGAGCGCGTCACGGTCGATCGTCACCTCGCCCTTCACCTTGGTATGTTCGGCCAGCATCTGTTCGCGCTGCTCGATGCTTTGAAACGCGAGCATCACGCGGCCCGACCCCGTATCGATCAGACCGACGCGCGAACCGAGTCGCACCGACATACCCCACGTGCCGGGACCATCCACCTGCGCGATCACCAGCAGATTGCCGCGGTCGTACACCACGAGGTGACACGATTGTTCGGCAGCATCGGCAAAGCGCTGCATGAGCGGCAGCGCTTCGGAGATCAGACGGTTCATCGGCGGATGACGATGGGCGAGCGCGTACAGCTTGAGACTGAGCGAATAGCGGTCGCCCGCCGCCGAGCGCACCACGTATTGGCGCGCGACCAGCCGTTCGAGCATGCGATACATCTCGCTCGCGTTGCGTCCCAGCAGTTTGGTGATTTCGGCGCGCGTCAGGCCTTCCTTCTGCTCGGCGAGCAGTTCGAGGATGTCGAGGCCTTTGTCGAGCGCCGGGGCACGATAACGGTCGGCGTCGTCTTTGTCTTCTGCGTCCATCGTGAGCGAGGTTCCGTGTGCAGTTCTCATTATCTGGCGCGTGAGTGTAAGTGCGTGACGAATCTCGTGCGAGCTGGCACCGGTCCAGGGAAAACACGGACGCTTGGTGCAGTGCACATTGCTTGACTTCGAAAAGTCCGTATATGAATAATACGTTCATTGGTGAATGAACGCACGCCAATACTCGACAAGAAAAACACTGGGCCATCCCAAATTCTTTCGCGCACCCTCGGGGGCCTCGCGCGAATCGGCAGGTTTGGGGGCCCTCAATAAGAAAGCGCAGGACGAAGTGCTGGCATTCCGTGTCGGTTCACGCAGTTCAACAACGCAAATCAGGAGACAACCATGTCGTTCGCGAAAGGGCCGCACGCGGCTCGCAGTTTGTTCCGCAGTTCGCTATCCGCCGCGGCGGCCGCCGTCTGTCTCGCCGGCCTTGGCGTGACCGGCGCCGCGCAGGCCGCCGACGCAGGCAAGATCGGCCTCGGCCTGCCGCTGCTCACGTCGCCATTCTGGCAGTCGTACAACAACTATCTGCCCAAGTACGCGAAGGACATAGGCCTCGACATTCTTGCGCCCGTCAATTCGAACGGTGATCCCGCGCAGCAGATCACGGACATGAACAACCTGCTGAACCTCGGTGCGAAGGGCATCGTGGTCGGCCCGCTGGATTCGGCGGCGATCAGCCGCGCGCTCGACGCCGCCGCGGCTAAGAACGTGCCCGTGGTCGCCGTGGACGTCGCGCCCACACAAGGCAAGGTTGCGATGGTGGTCCGCGCCGACAATCGCGCGTATGGCGAAAAGGCCTGCAAGTACATTGGCGATCACGTGAAGTCGGGCAAGGTCGTGCAGATCATGGGCGACCTCGCCTCGGTCAACGGACGCGACCGGTCCGAAGCGTTCCGCTCTTGCATGAAAGGCTATCCTGGCGTGTCGGTGCTGGAGATTCCCGCGGCCTGGAAAGGCGACGTCGCGGCGACCGCGCTCGACAGCCTGCTGACCGCGAATCCCGACGTGAAAGGCATCTACATGCAGGCAGGCGGCGTCTATCTGTCGCCGACGCTGCAAACCCTGCGCCGCAAGCAAATGCTCTTTCCTGTCGGCGACGCGAAGCATGTCGTGATCGTCAGCAACGACGGCATTCCTCAGGAGTTCGATGCGATCCGCCGCGGCGATATCGACGCAACCGTGTCGCAGCCCGCCGATTCGTACGCGAAGTACGGGCTGTTCTATATCAAGGCGGCGCTGGCAGGGCAGACCTTCAAGCCGGGCCCGACCGATCACGGCAGCAACATCATCCAGCTGGCGCCGGGCATTCTGGAAGACCAACTGCCCGCACCGCTCGTGACGAAGTCGAATGTCGACGACAAAGCCTTGTGGGGCAATACCGTCAAATGAGCGATTCCACGCCCTCCGTGCCCGTCGTCGAAGCGTTCGAAGTCACCAAACGCTTCGGTTCGACGGCCGCGCTGAAAGACGTGAGCATCCGCGTGATGCCCGGCGAGTCGCATGCGCTCGTCGGGCGCAACGGCGCGGGTAAATCGACGCTGGTGTCGATCCTCACCGGCCTGCGCAAGCCCGACACCGGCGAGGTGCGTTTCAGCGGCGCGGCCGCGCCGTCGATCGCGGATCGCGACGCGTGGCGCGAGCGCGTGGCGTGTGTCTATCAGCATTCGACGATCATCCGCGACCTGAGCGTCGCGGAGAATCTGTTTATCAACCGGCAGCCGCTGCGCGGCGGCGTGATCGATTGGCAAGCCATGCGGCGCGACGCGCGCGAGCTGCTCGATCACTGGAAGATCGACGTGCGCGAAGACGCCCGCGCCGGCGATCTGACGGTGGAGGCACGGCAGCTCGTGGAAATCGCGCGTGCGCTGTCGTACGGCGCGCGCTTCATCATTCTCGACGAACCGACCGCGCAGCTCGACGGCGACGAAATCAAGCGCCTGTTCCGGCGCATCAGCGAGTTGCAGCGCGAAGGCGTGACCTTCCTGTTCATCTCGCACCATCTTCAGGAAGTCTATGAAATCTGCCAGGCCGTGACGGTGCTGCGCGACGCGCGGCATATCGTCAGCGCACCGGTTTCAGCGCTGCCGCGCGAACAGTTGATCGAAGCGATGACCGGCGAACGCGGCGGTCTGGCCGTCGCCGACGCGGCGGCGCGCGACGCATTGCCCGCCGACACGGCGATCGCGCTGCACGTCGACGGCCTCGCGGGCGCCGATTACGAAGGCGTGTCGTTCACCGTCAGGCGCGGCGAAGTGGTCGGCCTGACCGGCGCGACGAGCAGCGGCCGTACGAGCGTGGCCGAAGCGATTGCCGGCCTGCGTGCCGCCAAACGCGGCGCGATCCGGGTGGATGGCAAGACCTTGCCGCCCGGCGACGTGCCCGCGGCGCTCGCGCACGGCATTGGCTGTGTGCCGAAGGATCGTCATCACGAAGGCCTCGTGCTCACGCAATCGGTCGCGGAAAACGCCTCGATGACGATCGCGCGTTTGCTCGGCAAGTTCGGCATCGCCCCGCCGGCGAAGAAGAACGCGTTTGGCCAGAAGATGATCGACGCGCTCGGCATCGTTGCGCAAGGTCCGGAGCATGTGGTGTCCGGCCTGTCGGGCGGCAATCAGCAGAAGGTGGTGATGGCGCGTGCGCTCGCCACCAATCCCAATGTGCTGGTGCTGATCGATCCCACGGCAGGCGTCGACGTGAAATCGAAAGAAGCACTGCTCTCCGTCGTGGATCGCGTGCGCGAAGAGGGCAAGGCCGTGCTGGTCGTGTCCGGCGAACTCGACGATCTGCGCACCTGTGACCGCGTGCTGGTCATGTTCCGTGGCCGTGTCGCGGCCGAATTTCCGGCGGGTTGGCAGGACCACGACCTGATCGCATCCGTTGAAGGAGTCAGTCTCCATGAAGAATAGTGTGCCCAGTCCCGCCTTCGGCACCGCGCAAGCTCAGGCTCAGCCGCTGGCGCAGTCCACTCGCGGCAAACGCGCGCGCTCCGAACTCGCGCGCCTGCGCGAGTTGGCATTGCTGCCCGCGCTCGCATTGCTGATCGTGATCGGCGCATTTGTCAGCCCCAGCTTTTTGACCAAAGCGAATCTCATCAGCGTACTGGGCGCCTCCGCGGCGTTGGCGCTGGTCGTGCTCGCCGAATCGCTGATCGTGCTGACCGGCAAGTTCGATTTGTCGCTCGAATCGACGGTTGGCATTGCGCCCGCCGTGGGCGCGATGCTGGTGATGCCGGCGGCGTCCGCGGGCTTCGGCCTGCAATGGCCTGCGGCAGCCGGCTTGCTGGCCATCGTGGCGGTCGGCGCGGTGATCGGTTTCATCAACGGCTTTCTGGTTGTGCGTTTGCGGCTGAACGCGTTCATCGTCACGCTGGCCATGCTCATCGTGCTGCGCGGCATGCTGGTCGGTGCGACCAAGGGCGGCACGCTGTTCGATATGCCGCCGTCGTTCTTCACGCTTGCGACCACCATCGTGTTCGGTTTGCCGCTGTCCGTGTGGCTCGCGGCGGTGGCGTTCGCGATCGCGGCCTTCGTGTTGCGCTATCACCGGCTGGGTCGCGCGTTGTATGCGATCGGCGGCAATCCCGAGGCGGCGCGCGCCGCGGGGATTCGCGTTGAGCGCATTACGTGGGGCGTGTTCGTGCTCGGCAGCGTGCTCGCGTCGCTGGGCGGTTTGATCGTGACCGGCTATGTCGGCGCGATCAACGCGAACCAGGGCAACGGCATGATCTTCACGGTGTTCGCGGCAGCGGTGATCGGCGGCATTTCGCTCGACGGCGGCAAGGGCACCATGTTCGGTGCGCTCACCGGCGTGCTGCTGCTCGGCGTCGTGCAGAACCTGCTGACGCTTGCCCAGGTGCCGTCTTTCTGGATCCAGGCGATCTACGGCGCGATCATCCTGGGCTCGCTGATGGTGGCGCGCCTCGCAAGCGGCGAAGGCCAGAACTAATGCACACGCATTCCGGAGACCTCACTTGACCAGCCGCCCCATGCAAACGGACCCACGCCTGATCCTGCTCAGCCCCGCCGACAACTGCCTGATCGCGGCGGCGCGGCTGGACGGCGGCACGCAGGTCGAGATTGAAGGCGAGCGCGTGACGCTCACCAAAACCATCGAACTCGGTCACAAGGTGGCGCGCCATGAACTCGCGAAAGACGACAAGGTGCTGCGCTACGGCGCAGTGATCGGTCACGTGACGGAAGCAGTGGCGCGCGGTGCGCATCTGCATACGCACAATCTCGAGAGCGACTACCTGCCCACCTATACGCACGACGCGGGCCACGAGTTCGTCCATCACTGATGTGAGCACAATGTCGTGGCTTTTACGCCGCGCTGGAATGATCATGACTGACACTTCCGTAGCATCTCCATCCGCCGCATCGCAGCAGCCCACGCTGCAAGGTTACCTGCGCCGCGACGGCCGCAAGGGCATCCGCAATGTGGTCGCGGTGGCTTACCTGGTCGAATGCGCGCATCACGTCGCGCGCGAGATCGTCACGCAGTTTCGTGAGCCGCTCGATGCGTTCGACGATCCTTCCGCAGAACGCGAACCGCCCGTTCATCTGATCGGCTTTCCCGGCTGCTATCCGAACAGCTATGCCGAAAAAATGCTCGAGCGGCTCACCACGCATCCCAACGTGGGCGCGGTGTTGTTCGTCTCGCTCGGCTGCGAGAGCATGAACAAGCACTATCTGGTGGACGTGGTGCGCGCAAGCGGCCGGCCGGTCGAAGTGCTGACCATCCAGGAAAAGGGCGGCACGCGCAGCACGATTCAATACGGCGTCGACTGGATTCGCAGTGTGCGCGGGCAACTCGCCGCGCAAGAGAAAGTACCGATGGCGCTGAGCGAACTGGTGATCGGCACGATTTGCGGCGGTTCGGACGGCACCAGCGGCATCACCGCGAATCCGGCCGTGGGCCGCGCGTTCGACCATCTGATCGACGCGGGCGCGACGTGCATTTTCGAAGAAACCGGCGAGCTGGTGGGTTGCGAGTTCCATATGAAAACGCGCGCGTCACGGCCCGAACTTGGTGAAGAGATCGTTGCCTGTGTCGCGAAGGCAGCGCGCTATTACTCGATTCTCGGCCACGGCAGTTTTGCGGTCGGCAACGCGGACGGCGGCCTCACCACGCAGGAAGAAAAGTCGCTGGGCGCCTATGCCAAGAGCGGGGCGTCGCCGATTGTCGGCATCGTCAAACCCGGCGACATTCCGCCAACCGGCGGCCTGTATCTGCTCGACGTGGTGCCCGACGGCGAACCGCGCTTCGGCTTTCCGAACATCAGCGACAACGCCGAGATCGGCGAGCTGATCGCCTGTGGCGCGCATGTGATTCTGTTCACGACCGGGCGCGGCTCGGTGGTCGGCTCGGCGATCTCGCCGGTCATCAAGGTGTGCGCGAATCCGGCGACGTATCGCAACCTCGCCGGCGACATGGATGTCGACGCGGGTCGTATTCTCGAAGGCCGCGGCACACTCGACGAAGTCGGCCGCGAAGTGTTCGAGCAAACCGTGGCGGTGTCGGGTGGCGCGGCCTCGAAGTCGGAAACGCTCGGCCATCAGGAATTCATCCTGACCTACAAGACGTTCGATCCGGTCGGCCCGGCTTGCTTGCCCTCGAGCGCCGCGTCGCAGCACCGGGTCGTCGCGATCGAGCCGCACTGAGCGGTTTGTCCGCAGGCCTTCCGGCAAGCAGGTCGTACACGCTGCGGGCACATGCTGCGCGTGCATGGTAAAACACGAATGGGACCGGAGTTAGCGCTGAAGCGTCAACTCCGGTCGATACTGGAGACGCGCTGAATGACGGCAACGATCGCATCGAAGATCGGGCAACGGCGCCGCATCGGCCGTGGGGCGGTGCAGGTGAGCGGATTGGGACTCGGCACGGCGCCCTTGGGCGGCCTCTACCGCGACCTGTCCGATGAAGAAGCCCACGCCACCATCGCCGCCGCGTGGGACGCCGGCGTGCGTTATTTCGACACCGCGCCGCATTACGGCAACACGAAGGCCGAGCATCGCCTGGGCGACGTCTTGCGGCGCTATCCGCGCGGCGACTACGTGCTGTCCACCAAGGTGGGCCGCCGTTTCGTGCCGCGCACCACGCCTTTCGACGACAAGGAAGGCTGGCAAAACCCGCTCCCTTTCGAAGCCATTTACGACTACACGCACGACGGCATTCTGCGCTCGTTCGAAGACAGCCAGCAGCGCCTCGGTATCGTCGATATCGACATTCTGCTGGTGCACGATATCGGCCGCGCCACGCATGGCGACAATCATCCCCATTACTGGCGGCAACTGACCGAAGGCGGCGGGTTTCGCGCGCTGGACAAATTGCGCTCGGCGGGCGCGATCAAGGCCGTCGGACTCGGCGTCAATGAAGGTGCGGTAATACTCGATGCGATGGCCGAGTTCGATATCGATTGCGCGTTGCTCGCGGGCCGTTATACGCTGCTCGAACAGACCACGCTCGACGACCTGCTGCCGGCCTGTGAAGAACGCGGCGTCAGCATCCTGTTAGGCGGCGCGTTCAACTCGGGCATTCTGGCGCGCGGCGTCGAAGGTGATCTGAAATTCAATTACGGCGAGGCGCCGCGCGAAGTGATCGAGCGCGTCGCGCGGCTCGAAGCGGTGTGCCGTGCGCACGGTGTGCCGCTGGCGGCCGCCGCCTTGCAGTTTCCGTATGCGCATCCGGCGGTCGCCACGGTGTTGACCGGCGCGCGCAGTGCCGACGAATTGCGCGAGAACGCGGCGTCGTTCGAGCAGCCGATCCCCGCGGGCTTGTGGTCCGCGTTGCGTGACGAAGGCTTGCTCGACAACCGCGCGCCCGCGCCGGAGAGTTGATTTGACGATGCTTATCGATGCCCACCAGCACTATTGGGACCCCGCTCGCGGCGACTACGAGTGGCTCACGCCGGAACTGAAGATTTTGTACCGGACGTTTGGCCCGGCGGATCTCAAACCGTTGCGAGAGCGCGTGGGCATTGAACGGACGGTGGTGGTGCAGGCGGCCCCGACCATCGACGAAACTCGCTATTTGCTGGACCTCGCGCGGCATGAGCCGTCGATTGCCGGGGTGGTCGGCTGGGTGCCGTTATTGTTGCCCACGGCGCCGGCCGTGATCGAAGCGCTGGCGCACGAGCCGAAGTTCAAGGGCGTGCGGCCGATGCTGCAGGATTTGCCCGACGATACCTGGATTACCAACCCCGATCTCGCCCCCGCGATCGAAGCGCTGATCGCACACGACCTCGCGTTCGACGGTTTGATTTACGCGCGACACGTCGAGCCTTTCGAAACGTTCGCGGCGCGGTTTCCGGCGCTGCGTATCGTGGTCGATCACGGGGCGAAGCCGCCCATCCGCTACGGGCACGCCGGTTATCCAGGCTGGGCCGACGCGATTACGCGGCTCGCGAAACTGCCGAATGTGCACTGCAAACTGTCGGGTCTCGTGACCGAGGCCTCGCCCGGCTGGACCGAGGCAACGCTACAGCCGTATGTCGAGCATCTGCTGAAGTCGTTCGGGCCGGCGCGGTTGATGTGGGGCAGCGACTGGCCGGTGCTCGATCTGAACGGCGACTATCTGCTCTGGCATTCGGTGGCAAATATGCTGCTCGGCTCCTTGAGCGAAGGCGAGCGCGAAGCCGTTTTCGGCGGCAATGCCGCTGCGTTTTATCGACTTTGATTTCTGGAAGAGACAAGCAGCAGAAGCAAAAGCAAATGCACAGCCCATTCAACTGGAGTCGTAGATGACACAAAGACTGGCCGGCAAGACGGCCCTGATCACGGCGGCAGGACAAGGCATCGGACTCGCCACCGCCGAACTCTTCGCACGCGAAGGCGCGCGTGTGATCGCCACTGACATCCGCATCGACGGACTTGCCGGCAAGCCGGTCGACGCCCGCAAGCTCGACGTGCGCGACAACGCGGCGATCAAGGCGCTGGCCGCCGAACTGGGCGCGATCGACGTGCTGTTCAACTGCGCGGGCTTCGTGCATGCGGGCAACATTCTCGAATGCAGCGAAGAGGATTGGGACTTCGCGTTCGACCTGAACGCGAAGGCGATGTACCGCACGATCCGCGCGTTCCTGCCCGCCATGCTGGACAACGGCGGCGGTTCGATCATCAATATGTCGTCGGCGGCGTCGAGCGTGAAGGGCGTGCCGAACCGCTTCGCGTACAGCGCCTCCAAGGCCGCGGTGATCGGGCTGACCAAATCCGTTGCTGCCGACTTCATCACGCGTGGTGTACGCTGTAACGCGATCTGCCCGGGCACTGTGGCTTCGCCGTCGCTCGAACAGCGGATCGTCGACCAGGCTCAGGCACAGGGCGCGACGCTGGACGCCGTGCAGGCGGCTTTCGTCGCGCGTCAGCCGATGGGCCGTATCGGCAAGCCGGAAGAGATCGCCGCATTGGCGCTGTATCTCGCGTCCGACGAATCGTCGTTCACCACGGGCCACGCGCATGTGATCGACGGCGGCTGGTCGAACTGAGGTACGCCGACCCAAGCTGAACCACGAACCGAACACCACTCAAAGGAAGTGTCAGGATGAAACTGCTTCGTTATGGGCCGAAGGGCCAGGAAAAGCCGGGCTTGCTCGACGCACAAGGCAAGATTCGCGATCTGTCGAAAGTGGTCGCCGATATCGACGGCGCCGCGCTAACCGACGAAGGTCTCGCCAGGCTGCGCGCGCTCGATCCGGCCTCGCTGCCGCTGGTCGAAGGCAATCCGCGCATGGGTCCGTGCGTCGGCAAGATCGGCAAGTTCATCTGTATCGGCTTGAATTACGCGGATCACGCGGCGGAATCGAATCTGCCGGTGCCGGCCGAACCGGTCATCTTCAACAAGTGGACGAGCGCGATCAGCGGCCCGAACGACGACGTGGAAATTCCGCGCGGCTCGAAGAAGACCGATTGGGAAGTGGAACTCGGCGTGGTGATCGGCAAGCCGGCGAAATATATCGACGAAGCCAACGCGCTCGATTACGTCGCCGGTTACTGCGTGATCAACGACGTGTCGGAACGCGAATGGCAGATCGAAAAGGGCGGCACGTGGGACAAAGGCAAGGGCTTCGACACGTTCGGCCCGATCGGCCCGTGGGTGGTGACGCGCGATGAAGTCGCCGACCCGCAGAACCTGAGCCTGTGGCTCGAAGTGGACGGCCATCGCTATCAGAACGGCAGCACCAAGACGATGGTGTTCGGCGTCGCGAAGCTGGTCTCGTACGTATCGCAGTGCATGAGCCTGCAACCGGGCGACGTGATTTCGACCGGCACGCCGCCGGGCGTCGGCATGGGCGTGAAGCCGAATCCGGTGTACCTGAAGCCGGGCCAGACGATTCGCCTGGGAATTGAAGGTCTGGGCGAGCAAACGCAGAAGACCTACGCGGCGGAGTAAGTCTCGCTGGCGAGTTTGGCTGCATGAAGAAAGGCGGTTCCTGTATCGAGCAGGAACCGCCTTTTTTGTGTGCGCCGCTGCGGTTTGATGGCGCTGCTCCGTGAGCCGTTGCGCGAGCGGAGCCGCTCGACGATCGACAGGCGAGCCGCCGGCGCGTCGCTCAGGCGCGCTGCTCGGCGAGCAAACGCGCAAGCAACGCCACCAACTGATCGACGTGCTTGTCTTCCGTGCGCCACGACGACACGCTGATGCGAAACGCCGGCCGGCCTTGCCAGACAGTCTGACCGAACCACGTTTCGCCCGACGCCTGCGCCGCTTCGCGAATCGCGACGGTCTGCGCGTCGGTCTTCGCTCGCACCAGCACCTGGTTCAGCACGACACGGTTCAACACCTCGAAGCCGGCGGCGCGCAGACCTTCGGCAATTCGCGAAGCCTGCGCGCAATGCCGGTCGACCATCTCCTGCACGCCGCTGCGCCCGAGCGAACGCAAGGCGGCCCAAATTGGAATGCCGCGCGCGCGGCGCGAGAACTCCAGGTTCAAATTCTTCTGCGCGTCATGCGCGCCGCTCAGATAGACCGCGTCACTGTTCATCGCCGCCGAGATCGCGCGCGCGTCGCGGCAGATCGCCATTGCGCCGTCGTACGGTGTGTTGAGCCACTTGTGGCCGTCGGTGGTCCAGCTATCCGCGCCGTCGATGCCCTCGGTCAGCGCCCGTTTCGACGAGGCGCGCGCCCACAGGCCGAACGCGCCATCCACGTGGACCCACGCGCCGGCCGCCTTGGCGCGAGGAATCACTTCCGCGAACGGATCGAATTCGCCGGTGTTCACTTCGCCGGCTTGCACGCAGAAGATCGTCATGTCGTCGAGCGGCGGCAACTGCGCGGGATCGATGCGGCCATGCGCATCCACGGGCGCGGCGATCACGCGCTTCATGCCGAAGCCGAGCACGCGCAACGCCTTTTTCACGGTGATATGCGCCATCTCGGAGATCACGACGCGCACCGGCGGCGCGCCGTCCAGGCCGTCGTTGTCGAAATCCCAACCCTTGCGTGCGAGCAGCGCGCGCCGCGCGGCCGCGATGCACACGAGCGTGCACGCCGTCGCGCTGGTGCCGAAGCCGATCGCCGCTTCGCGCGGCAAATCGAGCGCGTCGAGCACCCAGCGCGCCGCGATCTTCTCGATGGTGGCCGCGACCGGCGAGTTGTCGAAGGTCGACGCGCACTGGTCCCACGCGCCCATCAAACGTTCGGCCGCCGCCGCGGCCGGCAACACCGCGCCGATCACGAAGCCGTAGTAGCGCGGATCGTTCGACGCGACCGTGCCGGGCGATCCGCTTTCGTCGAGCAGGCGCAGTACGTCGGCGGGCGCGTGGCCGTGTTGCGGGAAGGCTTCATCGAAGTCCGCGAGTTGCTGAAGCGCGGCCGCGTCTGGAAACACCTGGCGTTTGCCGATACCGGCAAGGTAAGCGTGCGCGCGCTGGTCCGCGTCGGTGGCAAGTGCGAGTTCGTCCATGTGGCTCCTGAGCTGTCGGGAAGGTGGCGGCGCGGTCTCGTGAATACCGCGCGCCTACAGATTGGCGAGGTCGCGGCCGAGCTTCTGCAACTCGGCGTCGATGCGTTTGTAATAGGTGAATTTGCCGATCCGCTGCGCGCGAACGAGTCCCGCATCGGCGAGGATGCGCATGTGGCGCGTGGTCGTGGCGGGTGCGATGCCGAGCTTGTCGGTGATGAACGTGCAGCATACGCCGACCGTTTCGATATCGGCGTGGTCCTGATACGGGAAATGCAGCGTCGGCTCCTTCAGCCAGCGCATGACGGCGAGCCGGCTGGCATTCGCGAGCGCGTTGATGCGCGTGAGGTCGTCTGTCATGAGGCAGTGCGCCGAATGGAGCCATCGGTGGATAACGTTTCGTATATTAGCTAAATGACGAAACGTGAACAAGCGCCTCGATGACGGCGCGATGTGCTTCAGGAAAGGCTACGGTCTCAGTTGCCGTGTTCGTGTTCGCCGCTTTCGCTGATCCGGTTCACGGTGCCCTGCGCGACGGCAATCAGCTTTTCGCGGTTGCCTTCCATCACGAACACGTTGCATTGGCAGGTGGCCTGATGCTGGCCCGCGTAGACGACCTTTGCGCGCGCGATCAGCGTGCCGTTGATGGCCGGGCGCAGGTAATTGATCTTGTATTCCCCGGTCACGACTTTGGGCCCGAGTAGCAGCGCACCGGCGAACGTCAGTGCATTGTCGACGAGATAGCTGATGACGCCGCCATGCACGAAGCCGTGCTGTTGCCGCAACTCGTCGCGGATCGGCAGACTCAGCGTGAGTTCGTTGGTGCCCGTGTGCATCAACTCTGCGCCCAACAGCATGCTGAACGGCTGGGCATGCAGTGCGCCGCGCGCCCGGTCGAGGAGGTCGGTCATTGTGAGTCCTTCGGGCATAGCCCGCGGTGGCAATCTGCACTGGCCTGCGTCGTGCAGTCCCTACCCACTCTAGGAAGCGCGCACGCGCCGCGTCAAGGGGAATCGGTAATTTGCTCCATGCATTGTTGTGCGAAGTGATTGCAATGGTGAAGTTGGCCGATGTAAAGGGGACGTAAGACGATCTTTGATGGAATTGGTCTCAAGCGCGGCTCGGCGATGCCGTTAACCCTGACGTAGCTCCCGTTATTCTTTGCCTTCAGGTATTCACGATGTTCAGCAAGATCAAGGTCGCATCCGGCCTGTTGTGTGTTCTGGCCGCATTCTGCGTTTTCCAGCTTGTCACGGTCGGTTTGGGGTTCTGGTCGCTCACGCGTACCCACGACGACGTGAACGATCTGTCTAACATCGCCTTGAAGCAGGTGGACGCGGTCAACGAAACGACCCAGCATCTGATGGACGCGCGCATCAATCTCTCGCGCGCCGGCACGCGCATGGTGCGGGGCGGCTCCGAGCCGACCGACATCGTGCAGCACGCCCGCGAACAGTTGACGGCCGCCGACCAGTCGTTCGCGGCCTTCATGAGCGCCCCCAAGACCGGCGACGAGAACGGCGCCCGTGCCGCGGCCCTCGCCGAGCGCTACAAGAAGCTACACGACGCGCTCGCGGAGCTGGTGCAGTTTCTCGACGCGAACAACATTCAGGCCTTTCTCGACCAGCCGACCCAGTCGTTCCAGGACGCCTACCTCGGCGAGTCGCATAACTTCGTGCAGTTCGGCAACGCGGCGAGCCGCGCATCGCTCGATTCGATCGATACGCGCATGGCCACGTTTCGCGCCGTCAGCATCGTGATCCTGCTGGCGCTGGTGGCCGGCACGTTCGCCGTCTATGCGGCGCTGCGCCGGGGCGTGGTGGCGCCGCTGGAAGAAGCGGGCCGACACTTCGACCGTATCGCGCAAGGCCGCCTCGACCAGCCGATCGCCGCGCGCGGCACCAATGAGATCGGCCGGCTGTTCTCGGGCCTCGCGAAAATGCAGGCGAGCGTCGCGCGTACCGTGCAAACCGTGCGCGAATCCGCGGACTCGATCCACCTCGGCGCCGACGAAATCGCGACCGGCAACGCCGACTTGTCGGCGCGCACGGAAAGCCAGGCGGCGTCGCTGGAAGAAACCGCGTCGAGCATGGAGGAATTGACCGCCACCGTGCGTCAGAACGCCGAGCACGCCCGGGAGGCCAATGCGCTCGCCGAAACCGCGCTTGAGGCGACCTCGCGCGGCAGCGAAGTGGTCAACGAGGTGGTCGACAAGATGCGCGGCATCGCGCAGAGCTCGGACAAGATCGCCGAGATCATTTCGGTGATCGACGGCATCGCGTTCCAGACCAATATTCTCGCGCTCAACGCGGCCGTGGAAGCGGCCCGCGCCGGCGAGCAGGGGCGCGGCTTCGCCGTGGTGGCGGGCGAGGTGCGCGGCCTCGCGCAGCGCAGCGCGCAATCGGCGAAGGAAATCAAAACGCTGATCAGCGAATCGGTCGCCGAGATTCAGGGCGGTTCGGCGCTGGTCGAGCATGCCGGGGAAGCGATGAGCAACGTGTCCGCCTCGATTTCGCGCGTCACGCAGATGATGGCGGAAATCAGCGCGTCGTCGCTCGAGCAGAGCACGGGTATCGAGCAGGTCAACCAGGCGGTGGTGCAGATGGATGAGATGACGCAGCAGAACGCGGCGCTCGTCGAACAGGCCGCAGCAGCGGCGGCTTCGCTGCATCAGCAGACGCAGCAGTTAAAGCAGGCGGTTTCCGTGTTCGAAATTTCGGAATCTGTGTTGCGCACGCAACAATTCGACGAGGCGCGTGGCCCATCAGCCGATTTTTCGTTGTCCGGCATGCGCGCGATTTAGCCCTCTCAAGCACAAAAAACTAAACCGTCAGACAAAGAAAATGGCCCGCCAAAGCGGGCCATTTTGCATTAGACGCAAGCGCCTAAGGGTGCCTCAAAGTACCTGACGGTACTTAGGCCGGCTGGATGTTCGCAGCTTGCTTGCCCTTCGGGCCTTGCTTAACTTCAAACGTCACTTTTTGGTTTTCCTGCAGGGACTTGAAGCCGCTGCCTTGAACTTCCGAAAAGTGCGCGAACAGGTCTTCGCCGCCGTCGTCCGGCGTGATGAAGCCAAAGCCCTTTGCATCGTTAAACCACTTCACAGTACCTGTTGCCATTTTTAATCCAGTAAATGTTGTGTGTTGCATTCGCGACCGCTATTTCTCAACGCGAGATCGAGCGCGAAGTAGGAGTTGTATCACGTCTTTATGACGGACGCCAACCAACCAGTATTCGGGTATTCCCCCGCATCGGCATTTTTCCGGCTTGGGAAGCAATTGGAAGGCCGCTCCGCCCGGTAGGGTAAACTGCTTGTATTACTCTTCCAGGAAAAACATTGACACATTATTTGCAAGAAGAACTTACCTCGTTCTGGAGTCGTTTGACCCCCTATCTGGCGATATTGGAGTCTAAATCCCCTCAAGAAGGCGCCCCGGACCCGATCGGCCGTATTACGGTCGATACCGCGGACCGCCAGGCTTTCGCCCTCCACACGACCGATCGCAAGCCGCATGGCGACGCATCGGACACCCCCACCGGGCAAAGCGCAACTTATATGCGTTTTAAATCTGCCGACACCGGTTGGAGCACCTGGCAGCGCGAAGAGTACTGATCGGCCAGGCGGTCGGCTTTTTGTCCGGACCCGTCATGACGTCGTGAGATCGCGGCCGGCGCCAGCCGGCTTCGCGATCGCTCGGGTGCCCAAGTCGCGGACGCTACCGGGGTTGGTCGAGTTTTTAGCGGCCTCGGCAGCGTCGGACAGGTTGGTGGGCGGACACAAGACAGCCGCACGATGCGCGTCTCACCGGCGGCCTTACGCCGGCAAGGCCTCATAGGCGGTCGCCAGGTGGTAAGGCGTGGTCGACGGCATGTCTGCCCGGGCCACCTCACCGGCCGGCGTTTTGCACTCGAACCAGCCCTGCGGACGCAGGAAGCGTTGTTGGAACCGTTCGATTTGCCGGGGCAGCGCGGCGAGCGCCGTCTGTTCGTCCTGGCTTGCCAGCGCACGCAGATACTCGGTTTGCGCCCAGATCCGCTGGGTCGCGTCCTTCACCCGCCCGGTTTCATCAAGCGAGGCGCACACGCCGCCTGTCTCCCGGTCCACCCCATGTTGCTGCGCGAAGCTGAACGCTCGTGGCATCGCTTCGGCAAGACCGGAACCTTCGAACACGGCGCCCGCCTGCTTGACCAGCCAGAACCATTCGAACTGATGACCGGGTTCCAGACGGTTCTCGGCCGCACCGATCGGCAGTTCCGCGATGCAACCCGTAGGCGCGTGCAGGAAGTGACGGGCGACCGCGCCGGCGAGGCGCCGCAATGCGGCGTCGAAAGCGTTGTCGTGCGTGGCTTCGCGAGCGGCCAGCCAGGCTTCGGTCAGGTGCATCAAAGGATTCTGGATCGGCGTGCCCGTCACGCCGGCGAAGTCCGCGGTCAGCGCGGCGTTGAACAGATCGCCTTCGGCGGCGAAGTTCGACTGGATCACCGCCGACGTGCGATGCACGAGCTCCAGCGCGTCGGGATTGCCGGAGCGCCGGCCAAATTCCGCGCAGGCAAACACGACGAATGCGTGCGTGTATAGATCCTTGGTGGTGTCGAGCGGTGCGCCTTGCGGATCGACGCTGAAGAACCATCCGCCGTGGCGGGTGTCCTGAAAGGTACGCGTCAACGAATCGAACAGCACTTGCGCGTGAGCTTCGTCGCCCGCCTGGGAGAAGACGAACAATTGCCGCGCGCAGGCCATGGCCCGGTAACGCTCGGCAGGTAGCGGCTGATGGCCTTCAGCGCTAACCGCTTCGTAGGGCAGCTTCAGTGCGGCGTTGAATCCCGGGCCCCGCCACATGGGCAGCACCACGCCTGTGAAGTGGTCGCGCAGCCTCTTCGCGAGGGCGATGGTGGAAGCGGCGGAAGGGTTCGTGCTCTGCATAGTCAAATTGGTCAAACGCGTATTTCGAAGGGCCTACGGGCGCGTGCCGTAGCCAAAGTTGCAGCGCGGCGCATTCGCCGGCCAACCTGTTGGTGAGCGCGGATGCTACCTGCTTTGCCGGCAGCCAAGCCGAAATCAGCACCACGACTCGCAGTGCGCCCGGCTCAACCTGCCTGGCAACCCGCCTGGCAACCCGCCTCGCGGCGTGCGGCCTAGCATAAAGCAAACAGGTCCCGCCGGCACTCCGGCGCCGGTGCGGAAAACATCTCAAATAATTGCCGATAAGGAGGAAAAACAATGTTGGGGAATTTCGAACTCATCGCCCGTCTGGGGCTGGCCGCGGCGCTCGGCAGTGTCATCGGCTTCGAGCGGGAGCGGCTTTCGTGGGCCGCGGGTCTACGAACGCACATGCTCGTGTGCGTCGGTTCGACGCTCATCATGATCGTCTCGGCCTACGGTTTTGCCGAAGTGCTGGGCGGGGAGCACGTGGTGCTCGACCCGTCGCGGATGGCCGCGCAGGTCGTGTCGGGCATCGGCTTTCTCGGCGCGGGTTCGATCCTGCTGCGCGGCGAGATCGTGTGCGGCCTGACGACGGCGGCGAGCCTCTGGTCGGTCGCCGCCATCGGGCTGGCGGTGGGCGGCGGGCTGTACACCGCGTCGATCGCGGCGACCATCATCATTCTGATCATCCTTGCCGGCATCAAGCCGCTCGAGCGCCGCTTCATCACGGTCAAGCAGCGGCGCCAACTGACGATGATCGTCGATCGCGGCACTATGACGTTCCACTCGCTGCACGACGAACTCGGCGCCGCAAGCCCGCGCGTCAAACAGTTCGTGATGCAGCAAAGCGAGGACGCGCCCGAATGCGACGAGGTGATGATCACCTTGCATCGCGTGTCGAATACGGAATATGAGGCGATCTGCGGCCGCTTGCGACAACTGCACGGCGTGAAGCAGTTCCGGCAGGACGACGCGACTTCGTGAAAACGGAAAATCCTCGGCGAATGGCTTCGGCGGGCGCGGGCGGCCATGCGACAATGCGGTCTCGAAAAATTCCAACGGCATTGACGAGCGGTGCTCGGCGCCCGCTTTCCGGCGACGACCGCTTTTTTCTCTATGGCAGATTCCGTAGCATCCACGCAGTCCCGGCCTTCGCGCACAGCTTCGAAGAAGCGGCGTCAGGCCACCGTCTCGACCGAAACTGAAAACAAGCTGGCGCGCGCCGCGCGCTCTGCACAACGTCTCGCGCAACTGAGCGACGCCTCTCGCGACGACAGCACGCTCGACCTGTTCCCCGACGATCCCACCCGCGCCACGCTGGAAGCGATGAATATCGACATCCGGCAAGGCACGCTGCACGGTTTCGAGTTACCCGATGTAGTGCTGGCGGCGGTCGGCGCGATCGATGCCGGCGACAGCGGGCCGCTCGACGCGCGCTCGGCGCGCCGCGCGCCCCGCGCCGCGAAGTCCGATGAACCGATGCCGGTCAACGCGCAACTGAGCGGGCTCGAAATGGAGCCGCTGGCGGCGACGGCTTCGCCGGTCGGTGAATTGGCTTTGGGCGACACGAAGTCGGCAACGGATGCTAATGCCGACGAGAAACCGGCGGCGCCGTTGACGCCAGCCATGGCGGCAGCAACCGTGGCGCGCAGCGTGACCGCGCTGCGCCAGGCGTCCGAGGCGGGCGCGACGACGGGTGCGTCGACTGATGCCGCGTCCGCGCAGACCTTGGGCGGCAGCAATGCGCCGCAACGTTTTGCTGCGACTTTCGCCAAGGCGGCATCGGCATCGGCATCGGCTTCGGCATCGCGAGAAGCGACTTCAGTTGAACCCCCGAATACGGTGGATGAAACCGCTTCGGCGCAGGCGAGCGCTGCATCCGCCGAGCCGACGCCTGCCGCGCAGACATCGACGAATTCATCGGCATCCGCACAAGCGAGCGCCGAGTTCGCCGCGCCGTGGCGCGAAGCCCGGCGCGCCGAAGCGGCCGCGGCCGCGCTGCGCGCCGCGCCGGAACTCGATCGCGCGCGGGCCACCGCCTTCGCCGATACCGTCGACGCGCTGTATGGCGTGATCGCCGATCAGCGCCGCGCCGCGACCGATCATTCGCGCCGCATGAAGTGGATGCTGTCGATCGTGGTGGGCGCGTTGCTGGTGACGGTTGCGATCGGCATCACGCAGACCGTGTTGCTGATGCGCCTGACGCGTGAAACCACTGCCCAGCAGCATCGCATCGAACAGATGATGGAGAACCAGCAAGCGGCGATGGCCAGTTTGCTCGACACGCATATGGCGATGGCGAATGCCGCGGCCGCCAGTGCCGCTTCCGGCGCGGCCGCGGCCGCCGCCGCCACTTCTCCGCAAGCTGCCGTCACGGCGGCGCATACCAAACGCGCCGCGCGGGCGCAGCATTCGCATAGGCCGAAAGCGGTTATTCCGCAGTGATGGTCAGTGACCGCCGCGCTGGTAACGCACCGGCCGCGGCGATCCGAACAACGATCGCCGACCGGCGGTGCTCTTGCTCCCTTCCCCTCTCAAAGCCGGTTTCAACAGAAATCGCGTCAAGACCGCGCTGCGCGCGACTCTCCCTTCCGGCCCTGAATGCCCGAAAACGGGGACGTTGTCATGATGCGACGCACAATGTGGGAAATGCGCCGTGACAAGACGCCACGCCAAAAAATTGCTGCATTGCACTAGCGTTACTCTAGGGAAAACCCTATAATGCTTCTTAAGGGAAAACCCTAGCTAATGCAGTAACCAACCGGGAGTCGCCATGAGCTTCATCTTTGCATTGTTCCAAAAGGTCAGCGACCTCTTTGCGTCGCCCCATCTGCCGCTGGACGCTGAGTACTCGTACGAAGCACGCAGCCGCGAAGCAGAACGCGTGCGCAGGGCACAAGCCACGTTGTTCGGCATCAAGCTGACCGACTAAAAGCCACGCTGCACCGGCCTGAGGCGCGGATTACCGCGTACGGGCGCGCACTTCGGGTGCGCATCGCATGATTGAAGCCACAGTTCGCGAAACGCGTACCGTGGCTTTTGTTTTTTGGGGCCCATTTTTCGCCCGCAGGCCTGCTGTCCGAATATTTCTACCCCGGAATGAATGTAACGGCGGCTGACACTGCGCCGGTTTGCCGCACGGTCAAATCATCTCGCATGGCCTGACGGACGGGCGTAGACCGCTAAAACGCTGACCGTTCATTCGTCCCTTTCTTTGAAATGAGCGCTTACAAGTGCTCACGTCTTCACGCGGTTTGCGCCGCTAAAGTTGGTCTCAAGCGTACGGCGTCTGGTTCGAGCCTGACATTGCAGTTCGAGGCCGAACGAGCACGGACGCCGGCTTGATACAAAACTTTGATGGGAGGTCACAATGAAAACCTTTAACAAGACATCGCGTTCGATCATTGCAACGCTGCTGGCGGGCGGCGCGCTGCTCGCAGCCGGCAGCGCATTCGCCCAGGAACGGGTGGTCGTGGAGAACGGTCCGGGACCGGCGGTCTACGGTCAGCCGCACATGACGCCGGTGGGCGTGTCGATCAATATCGGCTGGCATGGCGATCGTTACTACGACGGCCACCGCTACTGGGCTCATGACGACTGGATGCGCCATCACCCGCACGATTACGACCCGCACCACCACGGC
Source organism: Burkholderia sp. WP9 (assembly GCF_900104795.1). Classification (NCBI taxonomy): domain Bacteria; kingdom Pseudomonadati; phylum Pseudomonadota; class Betaproteobacteria; order Burkholderiales; family Burkholderiaceae; genus Burkholderia; species Burkholderia sp. WP9. The sequence goes on along the minus strand of NZ_FNTG01000002.1, from coordinate 1,741,162 downwards.
GACCATCGTCCGCCGCCGCAGCGCTACTAATGGCCGAATGACGGCGCCGCGCGACGCGGCGTGAAGCGCACAAAGCCGGTCCTTCCTCGCGGAAGACCGGCTTTGTCGCGTTCGGCCTTGAGAATCGGCGCGCTGCGCTATGCTTCGAAGCTTTTATCGACGGCAGCGGGAGAGCGGCGTGGACAAGGCAGTCATAGGGGTAGTTGGCACAGGATTGATGGGCGTCGGCATTGCGACGCAAAGCGCGCTGCACGGACACAGAACGATCGTCCACGACGTCGATCCGGCGCGTCTTGCGAGCGTTGCTTCGAAAGCGGAAGCGGTGCTCGACGAGCTGATCGACGCCGGGCGCATCGATCAGGCGGCACGGCAAGCGGCGTTGGCGCGCATCGAAACCCATGCGCAACTCGACGTGATGGCGTCGGCGCAATTCGTGATCGAGGCCATTCCCGAAGTGCTCGAACTGAAGCATCGCCTGTATGCGGCGCTGACTGAGTTGCTCTCCGATGACGCGATTCTCGCGAGCAATACCAGCGGTTTCCCGCCTGATCAACTGGTCACGCCGTTGCGCGCGAAAGAGCGCTTCGTGATCGCGCATTTCTGGAACCCGCCGCACATGATTCCGCTCGTTGAAGTCGTGCCGGGCACGGCGACCGCGCCGGAAGTGACCCAGCAGACCGCCGCGTTGATGAGCGCGATCGGCATGGAGCCGGTGGTGCTGGCGAAGGCGATTCCGGGCTTTGTCGGCAATCGCTTGCAGTTCGCGGTGCTGCGCGAGGCGTTGAACATTGTCCGCTCCGGGGCGGCGACGCCTGACGTGGTCGACCGCGTGATGAAGGCGTCGCTCGGACGCCGCTGGGGGATCGTTGGGCCGCTCGAGGGTGCGGATATGGGCGGGCTCGACACCTTCCTCGATATCTCCACGCATCTGATGCCCGAACTGGCCAAAGACGAAGACGTGCTCGACTTATTGCGCGAGCAGGTCGACGCGGGGCGCGTCGGCGTGCGCAGCGGCGCCGGTTTCTACGAATGGGACGACGCGCATCTGGCGCAGGTGAAAGAAGGACGCCGCCGCGTGATCAGTCGCGGTTGATGAACGGACACGGCGACGGCGGCTGATTGCGGAACGGGGGCGAGGCTTCTTGCGCATCATCACGGCCTCACCGGAAATGGCGCGGGGTGCCTTGCGGGAAATGCCATGCCCAGCAGCGGCCGCCGCTCTGCTGTATAAATGCCCTCTAGCCCACAATCCAGCCTCAATCCGTCAAGCCGACTCAGCGCCATGTCCCACTACTTCTACGATCCCGCCACGGGCCACGGCCTTGCGCACGATCCCTTCAAAGCCATCGTCGCACCGCGGCTGATCGGCTGGATTTCGTCGCGCGACGCCGAAGGTACTTTGAATCTCGCGCCATACAGTTTCTTCGGCGCGTTCGCCACCTTCCCGGCGATCATCGGTTTTTGCAGCGAAGGTCGTAAAGACAGCGTCACCAACATAGAAGCCACCGGCGAATTCGTCTGGAACCTGGCCACCAAACCGCTCGCCGAGCAGATGAACCGTTCGTCGGCGCCGGTCGCGCCGTCTGTCGACGAATTCGCACTCGCGGGTCTCACGCCTGCGCCGGGCCGTAACGTCGCCGTGCCGCACGTCGCCGAATCGCCGGCCGCGCTCGAGTGCAAGTTGCTGCAAGTGGTGCGTCTGCATACACTCGACGGCAAACCGATGGACAACTACCTGTCGCTCGGCCAGGTGGTCGGCGTGCACATCAACGAGGCCTATCTGAAAGACGGCCTGTTCGACACGCATGCGGCGCAGCCGATCATGCGCGCCGGCTATCGCGGGGACTATGCGGAAATCGGCGACATGTTCCAGATGTTCCGCCCGAGCGCCTAAGCACCGCAGCGTTTGAAACCAGATCGCGCCGCGCGAGGCGGCGCGGCAATCAGCGCAGCGCCTGCGAATCGTGCAAAACCGGCTCCAGTGGACTGGCCCGCTTGATGCTTGCAACCGACGCTCCAATGCGTCGTTTTCAACTGCCGGCTCACTCGCGAGGAGCGCGATCATGTCCACCGAATTCGCCACGCAATTCAGCCATGTCCGTCCGCAAGACACGTCCTACGTGGATCAGGGCTTACGCGACTTTTTTCTCTACCGTGATTTAGGCATCGCGCAGGCGACCGGCGGCAAGGTGCTCGCGCAACTCGTCAAGGCGAATCACGCACCAGAGCAAGGCACCGGCTGGCACCGTCATGAGGCCGATTTCCACATTGTGATCATGCTGAAGGGCTGGGCGCGCTTCATGTACGGCGACAAGGAGACGCTCGTCGCCGCCGGCGATTGCGTGCATCAGGCGCCGGGCATCGTTCACTATCTGTTCGATTATTCGGAAGATATGGAGTACATCGAAATCGTCTCACCGGCCGATTTCAAATCGATCGACGTCGAAGGGCCGTGTGACGTGCCGGCGGTGACGCCCTGGAAGGGCGTCGCGGCATAGCGAAGGGAACGCGTCTGCGTGTGCAGCGCGCATCAACGCGCGGCCACGCACGCAGACCTCCCGCCGACACAGCGCCGCTAAAGGCGCTGGGAAAGCGCCACGAAAGCACCAAGAAACGCGCATTACGCTGCAGGCGGCCGCCTGCGCGGAGCGCGTGGCGTCTGCGGCTTGATGGCAGCGGCCGAACTTTCACTCGGCGCAGCACCCGATCCATTCGACCCGACCCTCACCGCCGCATCCACTTCCACATCGACCACCGCCGTCGCGGCCGGCGCTGCCGCCGTGACCTCGGCAGCCTTGGCCGCGGGCACTGGCTGGATCGTGCGCGCCCGCGATCCGACCAACACCGCGCGCGGCTCATTGTCGTAAATCACGGCCCGTACGCGCGGATAGATTTGCCGCTCCCAGCGGTGTCCATTGAACACGCCGTAATGCCCGACGCCGGTCTGCACGTGGTGCGTCTTCAGATAGGGCCGCAATTTGTCGCACATGTCTTGCGCCGCGAGCGTCTGCCCGACGGCGCAGATATCGTCCTTCTCGCCTTCCACCGTGAGCAAGGCCGTGCGGCGAATTTTCGACGGCTCGACGAGACGCCCCTTGACTTCGAGCGCATGCATCGGCAGCGCATGCCGCTGAAAAACCGTATCGACGGTTTCCAGGTAGAAGTCGGCGGTCAGGTCCATCGTCGCGAAGTATTCTTCGTAGAACGTGTGAATCGTGTCGGCTTTAGCAGGATCGCCTTTGGCGCGTTCGTAATGCATCGTCTCGAACGAATCGAGATGGCGGTTGAGATTCATCGCCATGAACGCGGTCAACTGTACGAAGCCCGGATACACGCGCCGGTGCGCGCCCGCAAAACCGAACGGCACCGCGCTGATCAGATTCTGCTCGAACCACTCGATCGGCTTGCTCTTCGCGAGGTCGTTGACGCGCGTCGGGTTGATGCGGGTGTCGAGCGGACCGGCCATCAGCGTCATGCTCGCAGGCTGCGCGGGATGATCGTCGGCGGCCATGAGCGCGACCGCAGCCAGCGCGGCGACTGTCGGCTGGCACACGGCCAGCAGATGCGCGCCGGGCCCGATCGCTTCAGTGAAGTCGATCACGTGCTGCACGAATTCGTCGAAGCCGAAGCGGCCCTGGCTCAATGGAACGTCGCGCGGGTTGTGCCAGTCGGTGATGTAGACGTCGTGTTCGGTCAGCATGGTGCGCACAGTGCCACGCAGCAGTGTCGCAAAGTGACCGGACATGGGTGCGATCACCAGCACACGGGGCTGCGGCACCGACGGCGGGGTCTGCTTACGGAAATGCAGCAGCGAGCAGAATGGCGTGTGCGCCGCGACTTCTTCGACGATCGCCACGGATTTGCCCTCTGACACCACGCTATCGATGTCGAACGGCGGCCGCACGGGCGTGAGACCGGCGAGTGTCAACAATTCGCAGGCGGCGCGGATCGATCGGCCATGCGACGTTTCGCCGAACGCGGGCCACGCGTCGAGCGAATGATTCATCAGTGCCGCACCGTGCCGCATGGGCAGCATCATGTCGGCGAAAGCCTGATATGTGGGATATGCGAACAGGTTCATAACCTTCGCACGAATGCTGAAGAGGATGGAACCCAAATAGAGGCAAGTCATGTGCCAATCAGCATAAGCACGGGGGCGGCCCTGCCTGCACGTTGGCATAGCATTTGCGCGAGTCAGGGCAACGGGCCGAAATTGCCGCGCTTTGGTGCGCGCGCGCACGGCAACGTGCACGCACGGCGTCAGGCGTCGACCGAACGCCTCATCTGGAGGAGAATCGTATGGCGAATACCACGCTCACTATCAGCAGCAAGAATTATTCGTCGTGGTCGTTGCGCGGCTGGCTGTTGACCCGGTTCAGCGGATTGCCTTTCGAAGAAGTCGTCATGCCGATCGACGATCCAGCGGCACGCGCCGAACTGCTGCTGCTGTCGCCATCGATATTGGTGCCGTGCCTCGTTCACGACGGCATCGAGATCTGGGACACGCTGGCGATTGCCGAATATCTGAACGAACTCAAACCGGACGCGAAGCTGCTGCCAGAAGACATTCGCGCACGCGCGCATTGCCGCTCGATTTGCGGCGAGATGCATTCGGGTTTCGGCTCCCTGCGCTCGGCCTTGCCGATGAACCTCAAAGCGCATTTTCCAGGCTTCAAGGTGTGGGCGCGCGCTCAATCGGACATCGACCGGATCGTGACGATCTGGAGCGAGTGCCTCAAGCAGTATGGCGGGCCGTTTCTGTTCGGCGAGCGGACCACGGCGGACGCGATGTACGCGCCCGTGGTGACGCGATTCGTCACCTACGACGTCAAACTCGATCCGGAAATCGTCGAATACGGACAGCGGATCATGGCGCTGCCCGAGATGCAGGAGTGGATCGCCGACGCGCAACAGGAAGTGGAAGAGATCGACGAGCTGGACGTCGAATTCTGAAGCGGGTGTATTGAAGAAACGCTGTTGCTGCTGCAACGGCGCGCGGCGCGCTGCGGCACGCAACGCCGTGCCGCGATGCTCACCCTCAATTGCGCGCGCTTTCCAGCTTGAACACGCTGACCACCTGCGCAAGGCGCGCGGCCTGATCGCGCAACTCGGCCGCTGCAAGTTCCGCTTCGCCGACAATCGTAGCGTTCTGCTGCGTGGCTTCGCCGATCTGCGTGACGGCGAGATTCACCTGTTCGATGCCGCCCGATTGCTCGCGCGAGGCGACGCTGATTTCGCCCATGATCGCGCGGACCTGGCTGACCTGTTGAACGATGCCCTGCATCGTCGAACTGGCTTCTTCGGCGATCCGGAAGCCGCTTTGCACGGTCGCCGTGGAACTCGCGATCAGGCTCTCGATCTCCTTCACCGAGGCCGCGCTGCGCTGCGCCAGCGCGCGCACTTCCGAGGCCACGACCGCGAAGCCCTTGCCGTGCTCGCCGGCGCGCGCCGCTTCCACGGCGGCGTTCAGCGCGAGGATATTGGTCTGGAAGGCGATGCCCTCGATCACGGTCGTGATCTCGGCGATTTTCTGCGACGAGCGGCTGATCTCGCCCATGGTCGACACCACGCGTTCAACCGCGCGGCCGCCTTCGAGCGCGGCGTCGGCGGCGCGCGTGACGAGCGTGTTGGCTTGCGCGGCGTGGTCGGCGTTCTGCTGCACCGTCGAGGTGATCTCTTCCATGCTCGCCGCCGTTTCTTCGAGGCTGCTCGCCTGCGTGGCGATCCGCGCGGCAATATTGCCGCTGCCGGTGGCGATCTTTTCGGTGCCGTGGGACATGTCCGTCGATGCATTGCGCACCTGCGAAACAATGCGCGCGAGTCCTTCGCCGATGCCGTCGATCGACTGCATCAGGCGGCCAATTTCATCGGCGCGCGCGTTTGCGCCATTCGCCACGCGCACGCTCAGATCGCCCGAGGCGAAACGTTCGGACGCCTTGGCGGCTTCTTCGAGCGGACGGCTCACGAGGCGCCGCACCGCAATCAGAAACACCACCGCGAACACGCCGACGAGGATGAAGCCGAGCAGTAGAAATTCATTGCGGGTGGCGACGACGTCGGCCATCACTTCGTCGCGCGGCGCGACGCCGCCAACCAGCCATTGCCATTCCGGCACGGTAACGAACGACACGAACTTGTCGCGCGAGCCGCGCTCGCCGAGCGTGGCGTCGGCCGAGCTGTATTCGAGCTGGCCGTCCTTCATGTCGAGCATCTGCTGATACGGTGCGTTCGCGTTGTCGGCGTTCTGGCCGGCCGCTGCCGGATGCACGATCAGCTTGCCGCGATCCGCGCCCTTCGACGCATCGACAACAAAGTAGTAACCGCTGTCGCCGATCTTCAGATTGCGAATCCCGTCTTCGACCGACTGAATTTCCTTGTCCACATTGACGCCGACAAACAGCGCGCCGATCACGCGGCCGCTCGCGTCGGTGATCGGGCGGTACTGGGTGATCAAACGTTTGCCGAAGAGCGCGGCGAGTCCCGTATAGGGTTTGTTCGCGAGGAGCAGTGCGTAGGCCGGTGCCTTGCGGTCGAGCAGCGTGCCGATGGCGCGCGAGCCGTCCTGTTTCTTCAGCGAAGTGGTAACGCGTACGAAGTCGTCGCCATTGCGCGCGAATACGGTGGCGACCGCGCCGCTGCGTTCGAGAAACAGATCGGGGATGGAAAAGTCCAGGTTCAGGACTTTGTCGCCCGCCTTGATGGTCGGCGTGGCGATACCGCCGATATCGACTTTCTGGGTCTCGTCGAGCGTGTAGCCGGTGGGCAGGAAACTCGCGAACAGCGACATCGAGCGGTCGACCTCGTTCGATAAGGCCTTGTCGAACAACTTGATCATCGCGGCGATCGAGCGGTCTTTATCGGCGATGCGTTCGAGCACCTGGTCGCTGATCTGCTTGCCGGCGGTGCGGGTGAGCGCCCAAGTGAACGCGGCGAAGATCAACGCGACCAGCACGCACGACAGGATAGCGAGCCGCGCGCCAACGCTGGCACGGCGCAAAGAGAGAAATTCCATGGGCGGTTGCGGAGTAAAGAAGCACAAGCGGAATGCCTGGTCCATGCATAGGCATGACCGGCATCGATGGCTGGTTTACGGCCGCTGCGTCCGCCTTCTTTAAAAATTCGAAAGTAGTTCGTAATAACCGTACGGCGCACAGGGTATTTAGGCTCGTACTCGCTTAGCGTGCCGAACCATCCTGCGCACCGCGCCACGTGCGCAGCAGCAGCGCATTGGTGACTACGCTGACGCTCGAAAACGCCATTGCCGCGCCGGCCAGCATCGGGTTCAGCAGGCCGAAGGCGGCCAGCGGAATGCCGATCAGGTTATAGACGAAGGCCCAGAACAGGTTCTGCTGGATCTTGCGCCAGGTCCTGCGTGAGATGTCGATGGCGTCGGCCACCAGCGCCGGATCGCCGCGCATCAGCGTGATGCCGGCTGCATGCATGGCGACGTCGGTGCCGGTCGCCATGGCAATGCCGATGTCGGCGGCGGCGAGCGCGGGCGCGTCGTTGATGCCGTCGCCGGCCATCGCGACAATGCCGGCGCTGCGAATTTTCAGGTCGCGGATAACGCGGGCTTTGTCGTCGGGCAGCACTTCCGCGTGGAATTCGTCGATGCCGAGCGCCTTGGCGACGCTCGCCGCGCTGCCGCGGTTGTCGCCGGTGACCAGCACGCTCGTGATGCCCATGCGTGCCAGCCGTTCGATGGCTGCGCGCGCCGTCGGTTTGACGGTGTCGCCGAATGCGATCAATGCCAGAGCCGCGGGCGCTTGCGGATCGCGCTGCATGAGCCAGGAGACGGTGTTGCCCGCGGCCTCGAGTTCGTGAGCCCGCGCGGCAAGTTCAGGCGGCAATTCGATGCCGAGTTCGTTGAGCCAGCGTCCGCTGCCCAGCGCGAGCGTGCGGCCGTCGACTTCCGCTTCGACGCCGCGGCCCGCGACCGCGCGTGCGGCGCTGGCGTGCAGCGCGCGCGTCTGCGTGGGAGCCGCAACGGTGTCGCCAATCGCCGCGGGCATGTCGGCGGGCTGCGTCGTAGCTGCTTCATAGGCTTTGACCACTGCGCGAGCCAGCGGATGATCGCTGTTGCGCTGAACCGCTGCCGCAAGCTCCAGCGCCTCTGCGCGGCTGATGTCGCCAATCGGCTCGAACGCGGTGACGGACGGCTGGCCGAGCGTCAGCGTGCCGGTTTTGTCGAACGCGACAATCGTCACCCGATGCGCGGTTTCCAGTGCCTCGGCGTCTTTGATCAGCACGCCGCGCCGCGCCGCGACGCCGGTGCCGGCCATGATGGCCGCCGGCGTGGCCAGTCCGAGCGCGCACGGGCACGCGATCACCAGCACGGCGACCGCGTTCAGAATCGCGGTTTCGCCGCCCGCGCCGGCGATCAGCCAGCCTACCAATGTGAGCGCGGCAATCGCCAGGATCGCCGGCACGAAGATTTCGCTGACCCGATCGACCAGCCGCTGGATCGGCGCCTTCTCGGCCTGCGCGCTTTCCACGAGGCGGATGATGCGCGCAAGCGTGGTTTCCGCGCCGATCGCCGTGGTCGTCACGGCAATCGCGCCTTCACCGTTGATCGAGCCGGCAGTGACCGGGTCGGCCACCTGCTTCGGCACCGGCAGGCTTTCGCCGGTGATCAGGGATTCGTCGATATGCGTGCGGCCTTCGAGCACCGCGCCGTCGACCGGCACGCGCTCGCCAGGACGCACGAGCACCACCGTGCCGACCCGCACTTGCGCGAGCGGCACGTCGCGCTCGTCGGCGCCGACACGAATGCGCGCGCGATCGGGGCGCAGCGCGTTGAGGGCGCGGATGGCGTCGGTGGTCTGGCGTTTGGCGCGTGCTTCGAGCCACTTGCCGAAGCGCACCAGCGTAATCACGACCGCCGACGCTTCGAAATACAGATGCATCATGTCGCCGGGATGGGTCGCCAGTTCGTAGACGCTGATGCCATACGCCGCCGATGTGCCGAGTGCCACCAGCAAGTCCATGTTGCCCGCGCCGGCCTGCACCGCTCGATAGGCCGCGCGATAGAAGCGCGCGCCGAACACGAACTGCACGATCGAGGCGAGCGCGAATTGCAGCCAGGGCGACAGCATTGCGTGCAAACCGAACCATTCGCCGACCATCGGCACGGCGAGCGGCAGCGTCAGGACGGCCGAGGCGAGCACGGCGGCCAGCTCGCGGCGGGTCTGATCGAGCTTGCGGTCGGCGGACGCGGCCTCGTCGGCGGCGGTGGAGGTATCCGGCGGTGCGCTCAACGTCGCTTCGTAGCCCGCTTTCTTGACGGCGGCGATCAGCGCGTCCGGGCCGGCGGCTGCGCCGTCCAGATCGACAGTCGCGGTTTCAGTCGCCAGATTCACCGACGCGCTCACGACGCCCGGCACTTTGGCGAGCGCCTTTTCGACGCGCATCGCGCACGAGGCGCAAGTCATGCCGCCGATGTCGAGTTCGGTGGTGTGGGCGGAAGCGTCGGCGGCATCCGCGGGGCGCTGGGCGGTGGCAAGTTCGGTCATGGTAGGCAAGGCTCGTGGCGGCATCAGGCCGCATCATGAGGCCAGTATTGACCTTCCCATAATGGGAAGGTCAAGGACGAATTGCAGTGCGTGCTTTAACCGCGCCGGTATGGCGCTGATTTATCGCGGAAACGTCCGCTCAGAAGGCGGGCGGCGCGTTCAGCATGGCCTGGCCGACCGCCTGCTGTTCGTCGCTTGAGCGCGCCAGCAGGGTGTCGGCCGCGCCGCGCCGGTCGGCCGCCGCCTTGTTCTGACCGAGCTTCCACTTGCCGACGAGGCGCGTCACCTCGATTTCGATGCCGACGATCGCACCGAGCATCTGCGCGATGAAGTCGGCGGGCGCGTCGCCCATTTTCCAGGGCACCGGTTCGCCTGCTTCCATCTTGCGGGTCAGGCGCGCGACGAGGCCGCGCACGAAAGACTCGTCGTCGCGCACGACGATCCGGCCGTGCGCATGCACCACCATATAGTTATAAGTCGGCACCTGCCGATGCGCCTCGTGCTTGCTCGGATACCAGTTCGGCGAGATGTAGGCGGCCGGGCCCTGAAAGATCACGAGCGCTTCCGGGTTCGCCGCGGCTTCCTGCCACACGGGATTGGCGCGGGCGACGTGAGCGCGGAGGATGCCGTGCGTCTCACCCGTCGCCGCATCGGACTGGCTCCCCGCAGCGGGCGCTTCGAATTCGAACGGCAAATGATTCGCGTCGAGCCCGTTCGGCCCGTGAGTAATCAACGCGCCGAAGGGCTGCTCGGCGATCAGGCGGTGGAGAACCTCTGAACGGTTCTCTTCGAAATGGGCAGGCATGTACATGAAGCGCTCCGGATACGAGGGGGCGAAAGAGCAGCGATGAAAGTCGCCCGAGGCTTCGACGCCCGGGCGGATGTAATAAAAAAACGTCAACGGTACTGCAAAAAGGACTGTATGCGCGCGCGAACCGGCGCTATTGCTGCCTTTGCGCTTGCCTGGTGACCAAGGATACGATACAACCCGGTGTTGTCGGCATCGCGAACCGCGGACTGGATGCGTTGGGCTTTGGGAGGCCGCGCAAGCAGGGTTCGTCGCGCACCGGCGTCTCCCTTAGGACCACACGTTCCGCCACCTGAACGAATGATAAAAAATCGCCGAGAGCTGTACTCGAGTCATTGGACCTGCGCATCGCTCGCAGGCCTCGTATTTCTGGCGGGTTGCGCGTCGACTCCCACCGCAACGCAGAAATCCACCGGTTGGATCAAGGACGAAGTCGCCGATTCGTACGTATTCGGCTATCCGTTGGTGCTGATGGGTGTCGCGCGCGACGCGGCGGTCGGCACCGATCCGGGCCGCGCGCCGCTCAATACCCTGCGCCACGCTCAGGCATTGCCGCCGATCGGCGCAGCCAATCCGATGCAGCCGAGTCTCGATACGTTCGATTCGACCGGCTGGCTGGACCTCGGCAGTGAACCGGTGATCGTGGCGCTGCCCGACTCGCACGGCCGCTACGTGGATGCCCGCGTGCTCGACATGTGGACTAACGTGGTCTGGTCGACCAGCTCGCAGTTCGCCACTCGTGCGGCTGGCATCAAGCCGCAGGCGATCGCCTTCGTCGGCCCGGGCTGGCAGGGCGAGTTGCCCAAAGGCGTGAAGCGGGTCGACGTGCCGACTCGCAATGCATGGGTGAGCGTGCGTATCCAGTCGAACGGCACACGTGATCTGACGGCAGTCCGCAAGCTGCAGCGCGCCATTCGCGTCGCGCCGCTGAGCGTCTACGCGGGCGACACGCGTTCTGCCTCCATCGCACCCGCGCGCAGCAATGCCGCCGATGCCGCCGTGCCTGCTTCTGGCACGCCGGCCGCGCAAGTCGCCGCGCTCGATGCCAATGGGTTCTTCAACCGGCTCGCGCAGGCCTTGCCCGACAATCCGCCGACGCCGGCCGATCCGCACGCGCTCAAATTCCTTTCCGACCTCGGCGTGACGCCCGGCGAGCCGGTCAAGCTGCCGAATGCGCCGGAAGCCATTACGGCGGGTCTTGCCGACGGTCATGAGCGCGTCGTCACGCCGCCGTCCAATCTGCTGAACGGCAACGGCTGGAGCTGGTTCGGCGACGGCGTGGGCACCTACGGTCCCGACTACGCGCTGCGCGCCTATGCCGCATACGCGCAACCGGGTATCGGCACGAAAGACGACGAAGTTCGCGCGGTCGTCACCCAGGACAGCGACGGTCGTGCGCTCAACGGCGCAAACCGCTACGTGATCCACTTCGCGCCGAATCAGTTGCCGCCGGTGCGCGGCTTCTGGTCGATCACCGCCTACACGAAGGACGGCGCGTTGGGCGAAAGCGCGCCGGCGCGTCTCGCGGTCGGCGACCGCAATGGCGCGCGCCGCAATCGCGATGGCTCGCTCGACGTGACCGTGTCGTCCGCTCGCAGCAAGAGCGGCAACTGGCTGCCGGCGCCGCGCGCCGATCTGCAACTCGTGCTGCGTCTGTACGCGCCCAAGGCGCAAGCCACCGACGGCAGTTGGCAACCGCCGGCCGTCGTGCGTCAGTGATAGCAGCGTGTCCGTGACGTGACAGCCGTGCTTCAATAGCGGCCGGCTAGAGACGACCCGCGGACTACTCGCTAACAACCCGCTAACGCATCGAGCAAAGCATGTCCGCCAATTCACCGCGGCGGGCATGCGGCGCTATCGCGCAGGGGAATGTGTAAGCCTCGCCTTACATTTATATCCCGCGAAACATTCAAGACTTATACTGCCGCTTGCGGGATTTTCGTTTTCGCGGCGGGCTTGCCGCCGCACTACCCAAGACCGAGCATGGCAAGCCTTAATAAAGCATCACTAGCATCGTCCATGCAGACCGTGCGCGATGTCGCGCAGTCGCGCCGCACCCGGCGTGTCATTACCGGCCTGCTGATCTTCCTCGTATTGTTCGGTCTGCTGGGCTTCTTTGCTGCACCGCCGCTGATTCGCCACATTGCCGAGCAGCAGCTCAGCAAACAACTGGACCGTCCCGCCACCATCGGCCGTATTGCGCTCAATCCGTATACGCTCCGGCTCGAAGCCGATCGCGTGCATATTGGCGAGCGCGGCGGCGCGGGTGACTTCGTGGATATCTCGCGGCTCATCGTGCAGCCGTCATGGAGTTCGCTGTTTCGCGCGGCGCCGATCATCGACGAAGTGCAGCTCGATTCGCCGCGCTTCCATATTGTTCGTTACGACGCGCAGCGTTTCAATTTCACGGATCTGATCGAGAAATTCTCGAAGCAGCCGGCCAAGCCTGATAGCAAACCGACGCTATTTTCCGTATCGAACATTCGCCTCGAAAACGGCCAGATCACATTCGACGACAAGCTCCTCGGCGCCACGCACGTCATCGATCAATGGAAGCTCGGCATTCCGTTCATCGCTACGCTGCCTTCGAAAACCGATATCTTCGTCGAGCCGCTGCTGCGGGCGCGCATCGACGGCAGTCCGCTTGCCATCGACGGTAAGACCAAGCCGTTTGCCGCGTCGCGTGAGTCCGAGGTGTCGTTGCGCTTCGACGGGCTCGATGTGCCGCGTCTCATCTCCTACGTGCCGACCAAACTGCCGGTGATCGTGCAGTCCGGCAAACTGTCCACTGATCTCAAGCTCAACTTCGTGGTCTCCAACGACGCGCCTTCGCTGCGCGTGGCGGGCACCGTGGATATGAACGACGTGGACGTGCAGGATCAAAGCAAGGCGCCGTTCTTCGCGGCGCGCGCCGTGCATGTGGCCGCCGCCACGCTGGAGCCGTTCAAGAGCCTTTATCACTTGGACGAGATCCGTATCGACGCGCCCACCGCCAATCTCGCGCGTGATAAAGACGGCGTGCTGAGCGTCGAGAAGATGTTCGCGCCGGAACCGGCTGCTGCTGCCGCACAACCGGCCGCAAGCGCGCCGCTTGCCGCATCCGCCGCCAATGCCGCCGCCGCGAAGGCCGCGCCGCCACTGGACCTGGCGATCAAGCGCTTCGTGCTCAATGACGGCACCGTCAATGTTCGCGACAACGCCGCCTCGCGTCCCGTCGATGTCGGTATGCAAAAGCTGGCCGTGACGCTGACCGATTTTTCGACGCTCGCCACCGCACCCGCTCATTACACGCTCAATACCGATTTCAAGGACAGCGGTGGATCCCTTGGTGTGGCCGGCGCGTTCGGCTTCGTGGCGAAAACGGCGAGCGCGAAGCTCGACCTGAAGGCGTTGAACCTGCCCAGGTTGCAACCGTACCTCGACACCGCGACCGCGGCGCAAGTCATGGACGGCACGCTCTCCGCCACGGCCAATATCGGCGCGAACTGGTCGAAGTTGCCGGCGGCCGTGATGGTCACCGACACACAGGTGAACCTGCAGTCGCTGAAGCTCGCGGCGCGCGGCAGCAAGGATCCGGTGATTGCGCTCACGCAAGGCAGCGTAAAGGTCAAGCAGGTGGATGTGACGGCGCGCACCGCCGAAGTGACCAGCATCGACACGACCGGGCTAGCGGTCGATGCCCAGCGTCTGAAAGACGGCAGCATCAACCTCGCCGCGCTTGGCGGACAGCACGAAGCCACGCCGGAGCGCACCGCGATCCATGCGGTCAAGAAGGCGCACGCGGAAGGGCCCGCGTGGCGTTACAAGATCGGCGAGTTGAGCCTGAAGGACGCCACCGCCAATTTCACGGACAACACCACGCCGCAGCCGGTGAAACTGAACATCACGCCGCTGCAACTGAAGGTGCAGAACATCAGCGACGACCTGAGCCGTCCGCTGCCGGTCGATCTGCAGGCCACGCTGAACAAGAAGGGCACGCTGGGCGTCAAGGGTGACGTGACGGCGACGCCGCTCAAGGTGGCCGTCAAAGTGAATGCCAACCGGCTCGACGCGGCGGCCTTCGAACCGTACTTCGGCAGCAAGCTGAATGCGGTGATCGCGAGCGCGCTGCTCAATGCGGACGGCGATCTCGCGTTGAGCCAGGCGAAGTCGCTGAAGGCGACCTATCGCGGCGACATGGCGCTCGTCGAAGTGCGCATGCTAGACAAGGCGACCTCGGATCCATTCGCGGGATGGGGCTCGCTCGCGTTGTCCAACCTGAAAGCCGATTACGACGAGCATGGCACCGTGGTCGACGCGGGCCGCGTCACGTTCACGAAGTTCTATGGTCGCGTGCTGCTCGACGCGCAGGGCAAGCTCAACCTCAAGGACGTTGTCGCGCACGAATCCGGCGCCGCGCAATCGCTGACGCGCGACAAGAGTGGCGCCGAACCCGTGCCGCTGACGCCGCAAGCGGCTTCGACGGTGGCGGCCGCATCCGCACCGCCGCCGGCGTCGGCCGCAAACGCCACGGTCACGGCTGCTACGCCGCCGCAAAGCCCGGTCAAGCTGCACTTCGGCCAACTGGTTCTGCAACAGGGCCGCGTGACGTACACGGACAATTTCATCAAGCCGAATTTCACGGCGAACCTGGTCGGCATTCAGGGCACCGTCGGCGCGTTCGGCACGCAATCCACCACATCCGCGCCGGTCGACATCGCCGCGAAGTTGGCTGCCAACGGTCCGCTGTCGATTCGCGGCACGGTCAATCCGCTGATTGCGAAACCGGCGCTCGATCTCACGGCGGTCGCGCACGATATCGAGCTGACCAATCTCACGCCGTATTCGGCGAAATATGCCGGTTATCCGATCACCAAGGGCAAGCTGAATGTCGATCTGCACTACCAGCTCGAAAACGATCAACTGAACGCGAACAATCACATTTTCATCGATCAACTCACGTTCGGCGATCACGTCGACAACAATACGGCGACCAAACTGCCCGTGCGTCTCGCGATCTCGCTGCTGAAGAACTCGCGCGGCGAAATTGACGTGAACCTGCCGGTGTCCGGCTCGCTGTCGAATCCGGAATTCAGCATTGGCGGCCTGATCTGGCATGCGGTGCTCAATCTGCTCCAAAAAGCGGTGACTGCGCCGTTCTCTCTGATCGCCAATGCGTTCGGCGGCAATGGCGAGGAGTTGGGTTATGTCGAGTTCGAGCCGGGCTCGGCGAAACTCACGGACGCCGACACCCAGAAACTCGACACGATCGTGAAGGCGTTGAGCGACAAGCCGTCGATTCGCATGGACCTGATTGGCCGCGTCGATCCGGCTGTGGACGAACCCGCGTTGCGCACCGGCTATGTGGACCGCCTCGTCAAGCAGCAAAAGATCAAGGACGTGGTGGGCAATGGCGAGAGCGTCGATCTCTCGACCGTCACCGTTGATCCGAAGGAGTACGACAAGTACCTGAGCAAGGCCTACAAATCGGCGGACTTCAAGAAACCGCGTAACTTTGTCGGCCTGACCAAGAGCTTGCCGGACGACGACATGAAGAGCGCGCTCGCCGCCAACGCACCGATCGATGACGCCAGCCTGCGCCAGCTCGCGCAACAGCGGGCGCAGAGCGTGCAGCAGTATCTGGACGGCAAGATCGACAGCAGCCGCGTGTTCATCGTCGCGCCGAAGCTGACCGCGGACGGCATCAAGGACAAGGGCGCGACGACGCGAGTCGACTTCGGCCTGAAGTGAGCAAACTCAGACCTGGCGCTCAAGCGGCGCGCGTCGGCGTCTTCAATGCGGTTTGCTCGATGACGCGCGCAAGGGTGTCGAACGCGGGACCAATCTTGTCGTTCGGCACACAGGCATAGCCGAGAAGCAGTCCGCGCCGCGCGGGCGGGTCGCTGCTGTAGTAGCTCGCGAGCGGGCGCACGATGACGCCGGCGTCGAAAGCGGCGGCCGTCACCGCGCGATCGTTCGCGTGATCCGGCAAGCCGAGCACCAGATGCAGCCCGGCTTCATCGCCCATTACCGGCAACTCGGTGCCGAAACGCGCGGTGATCGCGTCGATCAGAATCTGCCGGCGCTCGCCGTATAGCGCACGCATGCGCCGAACGTGCGAGGTGAGGTGGCCGTCCATGATGAAGTCGGTCATCACCGCTTGCTGCATCAACTGACCTTCGCGGTATAACTCGGCCACGCCCGTGCGGAACGTGTCCACCAGATGCTCCGGCGCGATCATGTAGCCGATCCGCAGGCCCGGAAACAGCATCTTCCCCAGACTGCCGACGTAGATCACCTGGCCGGCATCGTCGAGTCCTTGCAGCGAGGCGAGCGGACGGCTGCCGTAGCGGAACTCGCTGTCGTAATCGTCCTCGATGATCCACACGTTGTGCTGGCGCGCGTATTCGAGCAGCGTGCGGCGGCGCGCGAGGCTCATCACCATGCCGAGCGGATATTGATGCGACGGCGTGACGAGTGCGAGCCGCGGCGGCTGTTGCAAATCCTGTTCGCGCGGATTCAGACCTTCGTCATCCACCGGCACCGGCACAAGGGTAATCCCCGATGACTGCAGCACACTACGCGCGCCCCAATAGCAGGGTTCTTCGACCCACGCGCGGTCGCCCACATCGGTCAACAGGCGCACAGCCAGATCGATCGATTGATGAATGCCGGTGGTGATGATGATCTGATCGGGCGTGCAATTCACCGAGCGCGCGACGCGCAGGTAATCCGACAATGCCCGCCGCAATGGCCGGTAGCCACCGCCTGGCGCGTAGGTCAGCAGATCGGGATTGGCTTCCTTCCACAAACGCGCCTGCAAGCGGCTCCACGTGCGCGCGGGAAATTCCGCGACGTCGGGCACACCCGGCATGAACGCGCCCCATTGTTTGGCGGACACGCCGGCTTTATCGATCAGGCGCCGTCCGCGAGTCGACAGGTCGCCCAGATCGCGCTTCGGCGGCTTCGGGGTTTCCGTGGCCGTACTGCCTGCCTTGTCGACGCTCGCCACCGCCGGCTTCTTGCGCGTATTCACGGCTGCCGTGTCCGGCCTCGTGTCGGCGACGTAAGTGCCGCTGCCGGTGGTCGAGATCACGTAGCCCTCAGCGGTCAACTGATCGTAGACGTGCAGGACCGTGTTGCGCGCAATGCCGAGGTCTTCGGCGAGCGTGCGCGAACTGGGCAGTTTGGTGCCCGGCGGCAACTGGCCGGTCAGAATGGCTTGCTGCATGAGCCGCAACGTCTGCCTGTAGACCGGTTCGGCGGCCGTGCGGTCGAGCCTCGCGGCCAGCCAATCCGACAAGATCACGGTGTCCAAGTGGTTCTATCCGGAATAATGAAATGGTTCCATATTGTAGAACCGTAACGGTCTATAGTGAGCCACGCAATGGATGCAATCCCGCTGCTTTGCGGGGGAGCCAGCCGGACCGCAGAGGAGACTTAACCGATGAAAACCGATGACGTGATCGTCAGCTTTCGGGGTGTGCGCAAGACGTACGACGGCGAAACGCTGGTCGTCAAACAACTTGATCTGGATATCTATCAGGGCGAATTTCTGACCCTGCTCGGGCCGTCCGGATCCGGGAAAACCACCTGCCTGATGATGCTGGCGGGTTTTGAGTTTCCCACCGGCGGCGAGATCTGGCTGGACGGCACGCTGCTCAACACAGTGCCACCGCATAAGCGCAACATTGGCATGGTGTTTCAGAACTATGCGTTGTTTCCGCATCTGACAGTCGAACAGAACGTTGCCTATCCATTGACCGTGCGCAAGATTTCGGCGCAGGAGCGCGCGGAACGCACCCATAACGCGTTGAAGATGGTGCGCATGGAGAGCTTCGCAAAGCGCTATCCCGCGCAACTTTCAGGCGGACAGCAGCAGCGCATCGCGCTCGCCCGCGCGCTGGTGTTCGAACCGAAGCTCGTGCTGATGGACGAGCCGCTCGGCGCGCTGGACAAACAGTTGCGCGAACACATGCAGTACGAACTTAAATCATTGCACGAGAAACTCGGCGTGACGTTCGTGTACGTCACGCACGATCAGGGCGAGGCACTGACCATGTCCGACCGCGTCGCCGTGTTCGATAAAGGCATCGTGCAGCAACTCGATACCGTCGATCGGCTGTACGAATCGCCATGCAATGAGTTCGTGGCGAACTTCATCGGCGACAGCAACAAGCTGCGCGGCACGATCGCGAATGTCGAGGGTGAGTTCTGCGAATTCCGTCTGAGCGACGGCACGCGGCTCACCGGTCGCAATATCGGCGGCGCGCGGGCGGGTACGCCGGCGGTTGCATGTATTCGCCCCGAGCGCATGAAGCTCGCCAACGGCCTGTCACGGCCGGGCGCCAACGCGCTGGCCGGCGAGGCACGCGGGCTGATCTATTTCGGCGACCACGTGCGCATGCGTTGTGGTTTGCATGAACAGGACGAGTGCTTCGTCAAGGTGCCGCTCGGCACCGACGCGCTCGACACCTTCGCGCCCGGCGCGCCGGTCGCACTGGAGTTCGCACCCGAGCATCTGCGGGTATTCGCAGGGGCGTGAATGCGCCGGACACGCACTGTGTTCGACGCAGGCAGGTCAGATCAGGCCGCACATAACAAAGTCGCACTGTATTGAGCTGGAAGCACACCACCAAAGGAGAGCAACACACCATGAGCAAGATCGGGAAATCGCGCTGCGCCATCGCTGTCGGTGCTGTGGCGCTCGCACTGGGCGCCGCGCAAGTCAATGCGGCCGAATTGACGGTCGTCAATTTCGGCGGCGCGAATGGCGACGCGCAAAAGGTCGCCTTCAACCAGCCGTTCGAAAAGGAGACCAGCAATAAAGTCACCGCTGTCGAATACAACGGTGAGCAGGCCAAAGTGAAAGCGATGGTCGAAGCCAAGCATGTGAACTGGGATGTGGTGGAAGTCGAATCGGGCGATATCGGCCGCGGCTGTGATGAAGGGCTGTACGAGAAACTCGACTGGTCGAAGATCGGCAAGAAGTCCGATCTGATTCCCGAAGCACCGCAAACCTGCGGCGTGGGCTTCTTCGTGTGGTCGACGGCGCTCGCATACAACGCCGACAAACTGAAAACGGCGCCGACCGGCTGGGCCGATTTCTGGGACGTCAAGAAATTCCCGGGCAAGCGCGCCATGCGCAAGGGCGCGCGCTATAACCTCGAATTCGCGTTGATGGCCGACGGCGTGCCGCCGAAGGAAGTCTACAAGGTGCTCGCCACCAAGGCAGGCCAGGACCGCGCGTTCAAGAAGCTTGACGAACTGAAGCCGAACATTCAGTGGTGGGAAGCAGGCGCGCAGCCGCCGCAATTCCTCGTGGCGGGCGACGTGGTGATGTCCACGGCGTACAACGGCCGGATCGACGCCGCGCAGAAGGAAGGCAAGAACCTGAAGGTGGTGTGGAACGGCAGCATCTACGACCTCGACTACTGGGCGATTCCGAAGGGCACGCCAAACAAGGCGCTGGCCGAGAAGTACATCGCCTATTCGATTTCGTCGAAGCCGCAACAGGACTACGCGCACAACATTGCGTACGGTCCGGTGAACGTGACGGCCATCAAGGCGCTCGATCCGAAGACGCTCTCCAATCTGCCGAACTCGCCGGCTAACGGCAAGAACGCGGTGCTGCAGAACCTCGCGTTCTGGACCGATCATGGCGATGAACTGGAGCAACGCTTTTCGTCGTGGGCTTCGAAGTAGGGCGTGAGGTGTGAAGACGCGGGTTGACCTAGGGTGAACCCGCGCTGGGTTGTTGTAGTGAACGCATGGGACCCGAGTAAGCGCTAAAGCGCTAACTCGGGTCGACAGCTTTGCATGGGGCAGGAGTAAGCGCTAAAGCGCTAACTCCCGCCGACAAAGGAGACGGGTTTGACCTCGATGACCATTGCTGCCGATTCGACGCCTGAATCAAGTGGCCGGCTCAAGCGCGAGCTGAAGGCCGCGGAATCCAGAAAGCGGGCCATGGCCCTGCTGCTGATCGCGCCGCTCGCGATCTTTCTGCTGCTGATCTTTGTCGTGCCAATCGGCGCGCTGCTCACGCGTGCCGCGCAGAATCCCGAAGTGGTCAACGCGCTGCCGCATACCCTCGCGGCGTTGAGCGCCTGGGATCGCAAGAGCACGCCACCAGACGCCGCCTATACTGCCCTGGCCGTCGACCTCGCCGCAGTCGCCGACAGCGACGGCATGGGCGCACTCGCGCGACGCCTGAACGTCGAGATTCCGGGTTATCGCTCGCTGATTGCCAAATCCGCGCACGCAATGCCGTTCGTCGACGACAACAGCAAACCCTTGCAGCTGACGCCCGCCCAGGTCCACGCCAAATTCGTCGAACTGGACGAACGCTGGAACGACATTACGTACTGGCAAGCAATAGCCAAAAACTCCGGCGCGTATTCGCCGTTCTATTTGCTTGCTTCACTGGATCACAAACAGGACGCGTTTGGCCACATCATCCCGACCGATCCCGATCAACAGATCTACTTGGCCGTGTTCAGCCGCACCTTTGTTATCGGCGCCGCGGTAACGGTCTTCGCGCTGTTGCTCGGCTACCCGCTTGCATACTGGATTTCCACGCTGCCCGAACGTCGCGCGAATCTGGTGATGATTCTCGTGCTGATTCCATTCTGGACCTCGATCCTCGTGCGCGTGGCAGCATGGATCGTGATTCTGCAAAGCGAGGGGCTGGTGAACAAAGCGTTGATCGGCAGCGGGCTGTTGCATGACCCGCTGTCGCTGCTGTTCAACCGCACCGGCGTCTACATTTCGATGACGCATATTCTGCTGCCGTTCATGATCCTGCCGCTCTATAGCGTGATGAAGTCGATCCCGCCGACCTATCAGCGCGCCGCGGTCTCGCTCGGCAGCCATCCGTTCGCCGCATTCTGGCGCGTGTATGTGCCGCAGACCTATCCGGGCATCGGCGCGGGTGCGCTGCTGGTCTTCATTCTGGCAATCGGCTACTACATCACGCCGGCCTTGCTCGGCGGACCGAACGATCAGATGGTCAGCTACTACGTTGCGTACTACACCAACGTGACGATCAACTGGGGCATGGCGTGCGCGCTCGGCGGTCTGCTGCTCGCCGCCACACTCGTGCTGTATGTCATTTACGGGCGCTTCACGCGTTCGTCACTGAGCCTCGGCTGAACGGAGTTTATTGCGATGAAACTTGCCAAGCCATTGTTCGCCCCGCATACGTCATGGGTCGAGCGCGTCTGGTATTTCGCGCTGCGCGGTCTTGCCGTGCTGACGTTGCTGTATCTCATCTTGCCCGTGCTGGCGATCGTGCCGCTCTCGTTTTCGTCGAGCACGTTCCTGGTGTATCCAATTCCGGGCTGGTCGCTGCGCTGGTATCAGAACCTGATCGCATCCGATGAATGGCGCATGGCCGCCAAGAACAGCTTTATCGTCGCGCCTTCGGCGACGGTGGTCGCAACCGTGCTCGGCACGCTCGCGGCAATCGGACTGACCAAAGCGAATTTCCGCGGCAAAGGCTTGCTCATGGCGATCCTGATCTCGCCGATGATCGTGCCGGTGGTGGTGGTCGGCGTGGGCATGTATCTGTTCTTTGCGCCGCTCGGGCTGGCCAATACGTACATCGGGCTGATTCTCGCGCATGCGTCGCTCGGTGTGCCCTTTGTCGTGACGACGGTCGCGGCGACGTTGCAGGGGTTCAATTACAACCTGGTGCGGGCGAGTTTGTCGCTTGGCGCGAATCCGTTGAAGACGTTTTTCCGCATCACGTTGCCGGTGATCGCGCCGGGCGTGATTTCGGGTGCACTGTTCGCATTCGCGACTTCATTCGACGAAGTCGTCGTGACACTGTTCCTTGCGGGCGCGGATCAGACTACGTTGCCCCGTCAGATGTTCACCGGCATTCGGGAAAACATCAGCCCGACTATCGCGGCGCTGGCGACAATTCTGATTGTGTTCTCGACCAGCCTGTTGCTGGCGCTCGAGTGGCTGCGTGGGCGAAACGCAGCACGGGCGGTCAAGGCCTGAATGCAATGCGAACGGCAACGTGTTGTTGTTCGCATCGCATGATGCGCAACAAATTTCAGACGATATTCTAAGATTGTTCCCATTCCCTGCGTATCAGCGTCTCTTCATACTCGTAGCCGTCGATAAGAAGATGCGCTCGTCGCAGAGAATCAATGAAACACCAGCTAACGGTGCTTGTGTGCGCGCTGGCCTTGACAGCCTGCGCGGACCACGCCGCGCGTGAACGGCTCGGCATCCAGGATGCCACGTTGCTGCAAACCGGCTTCGGCGCCACGCAAGACGAAGCCGCAGGCGCGGTCAACGCGCAATGGGTCAGCACCTACGCACCCATCGCAAGCAGTAGTGCGGCGCTGACCAGTCTGCAAGCGCGGCTCGATCGGTTGCCGGGCGACAAGAACGGCTATTTTCACGCCAAGGCGCAATGCTGGATCACTGCCGCCAAACAGGCGCACCAAGCTAACGACCACTGGGGCTTCGTCGAAGAAGCGATCGGCCAGGCGGCCACGATCACGCTCAGTCTGGAGAATGGCACGCCGTTATCCGCAGCCAATCCCGCCCTGCGCACGGTGTCCACGGTGCGCCCCGATCTGTGGAAAATCGTCAATACCATCAAGTCGGATCCCGCCGTCGCTTCATGTCCGCCGGCGCAGCTGCCGCTCGCATGCGCTGAAGTCGAACTGATGCAAGCCGGGCATGACGCATGGCGCCGCAGCTTCACCAACGCCGAGAAGCGCTTGCCGGAGGTACAGGACAACTTGCGCCAATCGGCGCAACGGGCTCTGCAATGCGGGCAGCCAATACCAACCCCGCCAACGGCTGCTGCCTCTGCTGCAAAGTCGCCGCAAAAGATCACACTAAAGGCCGATTCGCTTTTCCGCTCCAACGGCGGCGAAGAAGCCGCCATCTTGCCTGCCGGCAAGCGCCAGCTTGATGACGTGGCGACAGACCTTAGAGACGTTCCCGCATTGCACGCGCTGAAGATCACCGGCTACGCCGACCGCCTCGGCGACAAGTCATACAACCTTGGCTTGTCGTTGCGACGTGCGCGCACGGTCGAGCGATATCTGCGAGCGCATGGCGTGAGCTTGCCGATGACCGCGCTGGGCAGAGGCAGTGCGGACCCGCTGGTCGATTGCCGGCAGACCCGGCGTGATGCCTTGAGGCGATGCCTCGCGCCCAATCGCCGCGTCGAGATCGAACTTGTCTCGGCGCGTTCCTAGTGCCCTTGCAGCTAACACGATCCTGCGTTCCGGCGTGCGAACAACAGCGCGCAGAAGGTCGATCGTTTCGACGAGTCCGTGTCGTACCACCATTCGCCACGGGCAATTGTGCCCGCACACATACGTGCGTTCTCAAGCTTGACGCTGACAACAATCGGCGTCGCAACGCGTGTTCAGAAGGATTAGGAGATATGTCAACTATTCTGGTTATCGATGACCATCCGGCGTTCCGTATGGTCATCAAAATGCAGCTCATGCAATTGCTCGGCGTGGAAGAAGTGATCGAGGCCGACAACGGCCAGACCGCCGTGGAGATGGCCCGGGTGCACACCCCGGAACTCGCCATACTGGATCTCGACATTCCGCGCATTAGTGGGCTCGATGTGATTCCGCGTCTCAGGCTCGTTCATCCACCCATTCGAGTGATGGTGTTGTCGGGCCACGACCCGGCCACGTTCGCGCCGCGCGCAATGCGCTCGGGCGTCCACGGTTTCGTGGGCAAGTCGCAGGAAATGAAAGAGATCATGCGCGGCGTGGAGGCGGTGCTGGCCGGCTATACCGTGTTCCCCGTGGCGGCCAACGGAGCCGGCATAGCGGCGGCCGCTGGTGCCGGCGGGGAAGAGCAAAGGATCGGACTGCTGTCGGATAAAGAACTCGTGATACTGCAGATGCTCTCGAAAGGCATGTCGAACAAGGCGATTGGAGATGCCTTGTTCATCAGCAACAAAACCGTCAGCAGCCACAAGACGCGCATCATGCAAAAGCTCGGTGTCAAATCGCTCGTTGAACTCATCGATCTGGCGCGGCGTTGCCGGATCGCCTCCGTGCAATGAAAGTCACTGGTGCGACAAACCAGGTCGTGCCTGCCGGCGACCCTTCCATGTTCCGGCAGAAAGCGCTGGAACTGGCGGGTGGCGACCAGGTCACCGCTCGGCGTCTGCTCGAAATGATCGCGCAGACCAATCGAACGTCGCTCGCCGCGTTGCATGACAGTTTCAGGGCGGCTTCATGGGATAGCGTGGGCAGCGCGGCACATCGGATTGCGGGATCGGCGCGTATGCTCGAATGCCACGAGGGGATCACGCTGCTGACGCGGCTGGAAGCGGCGGCGCGTAAGCGCGATATCGTGCTCGCAACGGCACTGCTGCCGCGTGTGGCCGACGCGCTTGGAGAGTTCGACACGTCGATCGGAAAAGCGCTGACCAGTACCGACTAGCGGGGATTCGGGAGCGCTTCTTCGCCAGGTTACGTTCAGTCGGCGCCGCCGGAGCCCACCAGGAGAAAGCGTCCCCGAGTGCCGCTGGAGACCGCTTGCACCAATGCCGGTCCGGGAGAAGACGAGGCGTCCCGATACCACCGGTATCGCGCGATCACTTTGGGCACGTAAGCCATGGTTTCCGCATACGGCGGTATCTGTCCGCCGTATCTTTGTACGGCACCTTCACCTGCGTTGTATGCCGCCAAGGCAAGCGGAAGGCCGCCGAACTGGCGCATCAGTTCTTTCAGGTAGCGTGCTCCGGCCGCGATGTTCTGGCGCGGATCAAACAGATTGGACGCGCCGTGCTGCGCGCCCGTGGCGGGCATCAACTGCATGAGACCTGTTGCGCCCTTGGGCGACACGGCTAGCGGATTGCCACCGGACTCCACCTCGATGACCGCCATCAGCAGCGCGCTGTCCACATCGGCGGCGTGGGCGGCTTCGCTGATGATCGGCGAAAGTGCCATGACACGCGAAGCGGCCGAAGCGGAGATTTGCCGTGCCGCGTCGTTCCATGCCACGCTGCCTGGCTGGAGCACGACAGACTGCGCGCCGGCGTCGCCGGATGCCGCAACGGGTGCGACCGTTGCCGCGCGCGCCGGCGGCGCGATGGCATCTTCGCCGCGTGTCATTCCACCAATCATCATGACCACGCCAGTCGAGCGACGTTCGTGCGCGGTGGTGGTGGTGGCGGTGGCGGTGACGTCGGCGGCCTTGGCTCCGAGCGGCACACACGCACTCGCGGCGATCAGGCCGCCGAGCAGCAGTGCACGGCTCGGCGTCATGCTGCATCCCTTTGCCCTTGGGCCTCGCAACGCAGGTAGTTCGTCCTCAACGTGATGCGACATCAATTGCCCGTCGGGTTCGGAGCGTCGTTCAATGCGGATGCCCTAAGCGGCGACTGCATACGCACCATCGCCTCAGAATCGAGCGCGATCGGCCAGTGGCCAGTCGCGATACCGTCAGCGAGTTTGGTCTTGCAGAGATAGTCACCCTGTTGCGGATCGCCGTACGGAT
This sequence comes from Burkholderia sp. WP9, assembly GCF_900104795.1. Lineage (NCBI taxonomy): Bacteria > Pseudomonadati > Pseudomonadota > Betaproteobacteria > Burkholderiales > Burkholderiaceae > Burkholderia > Burkholderia sp. WP9. The sequence goes on along the minus strand of NZ_FNTG01000002.1, from coordinate 1,715,362 downwards.
CCTGACTCAAGTTGGCCGGCTCACGAGTCAGAATGCCTCCCGCACCGATCGTGCCGATCACGTTGGTGGCGTAATAGATCACTTTGTTCACCACGGGCACGTACATGTTGTAGCAGTAGTGCACATGAATTTTCAGCAGGTTGGCGTCCTGGATGTTCATGTGCGACGTTGCACCCGGTGGTACGGAGGAATCGCGATACATCAGCGAGTCGTTGGGTATCTCCGAATAGGTCGCCGCCTGGTCCGCATAGTAGCGCGGTCGCGAATAGTCCTGAATGGCCGCGGGAGTCGGGTTGAGCACGGTGATGCTGCTGAATCTGGTGGCGTCGGCTTGCGCGCTCGCGAGCGCCGCTGCGACGCCGTCGGCGCTTGCGTGATGCACGTAAATGGGCGCTAGTCCGCGTGCGAGACCGCTGCGCATGGACTGCATCGAGCCGTGGTTGACCGCGCCTTCGCGCGCGGCCTCCAGAACGGCCACGTCCAGCGTCGACTTCGCCTGATAGAGCAGCACGAACTGCAGAATGCCAAAACAGACGAACAGCAGAGCGGGTGCGACGATGATGAATTCTGTCATCGACTGACCCGACTGCGTGGTCCCGCGTGCATTGCCGATCAGTCTCGTGTGGCGGCTCGGAATCCGCAACGAATTTAAGGATGGACGTTTCACGAGGTCGCCTCGAATACAAGTGGGTCGCCGATAGCCAGTCCATGCCGGCGCGCCGAGTCGGCCGACATTTCCAGGGTGTGGCTCGCGCGCAGGCTGAACACCATGCGCCGCTTGGGGACGCAGTGATGGATCGCGACCACGCGCTGCTGCCGGTCGAGAAACACCACGTCGATGGCAAAGCGCATGCCGAAGGTGTGGACCGATCCGCAACGATTGAGTAGCAGCGCCTCGCCGGACGCGAGCGCGGCGCGCCCCAGCAGACCGCGCATGCGTTCCCCCGCGGTCTCGGTGATCGACACTTCGATGCCGATGTCGCGTCCACGAACGAGAAGGCGTGCTGACTTCACAGCAAACCCTCCTGGACGAACTTCATCGCGATCGGGAATCCCAGCACAATGAACGTGATGGGAAAAAAGAACGCCAGCAGCGGGAACACGAGTTTCACGGGCGCTTCCATCGCCTGTTTTTCGGCCCGCTGGAAGCGTTCCGAGCGGCGCTGTTCGGACTGGAAGCGCAACGACTTCGCGAGCCCTGAACCCATTCGTTCCGCTTGCACGACGGTGCCCACCAGATTCGTGACTTCCTTGATGCGCAACCGGTCGTCGAGTCGGCGCAGCGCCTCCATGCGGTTCAGGCCGGACTTGAGGTCACGCAGCACGTGTTCGAGCTCCCGGCGCAACGGACCTTCCGGGCCTTTTTCAACGGCCTTCTGAATTGCACCGTTGATATTGAGGCCGGCTTCGACGGCGAGCGTCAGAAAGTCGAGATAGATCGGCAGATGTTTGAGAATCTGACCGACGCGACGGCGGCGCACGTTGCGCGTCCAGATGCGCGGATAGAAGTAGCCGAGGACGGCGACGGAAATCATCACCAGCAGCGAGAACCAGCCTACCAACAGCATCAGCAACAGCGTAACGAGCGACGCCAGAACCGAAGCGATAATCGACAACGCGATGAACTGGCGCGCGTTCATCAGGAATGTGAGCGAGGTGAGCCGCAATTGCAGATCGGTCTTTTCCACCAGCTTTGCGCTGAACGAGTTGCCGAAATGGTGAACCACAAAATTGACGAGTGGCCACAGCGGACGAAGCGATTTCGGCAATGGGTCGAGGAAGATGCGGTCCTCTTCGGGCACGGCGCCGGCTAGGCCGTTGAGCGACTTGCAGCCGACGGCGATAAATACGATCAAGCCGAAGCTGACCATAAAGGCAATGAATAGCAGCATAGGTCACACGTCGATGTTGGTGATCTTGGTAATCCAGATGTAGCCGAGGAGCTCCATCACCCCGATGACCGCCAACGTGGCCCAGCCGACCGGCTCGTTGAAAAGCGGCGCCATGGCCTTGGCTTCCATGAAGCGCAATACCAGCATCAGAAAGAGCGGCAGACAGGTCATCACGATGCCTTGCATGCGGCCTTGCGATGTCAGTGCCCTGATCTTGCCTTCCATCTGCAGCTTCTCGCGCAAGGTGCGCGCAACGGACTCGAGCGCCTCAGCGAGATTGCCGCCCACTTCACGCGCGATCGTGACGGCCGCGGTCATCATCAGCAAGTCGGGAATCGGCATGCGCTTTTCGAGGTTGCGCATGGCGATGTCGAGATCGATGCCGAGACGGATTTCCCGCATCAACAGGTCGAATTCCTGGGAAATAGGCGGCGTCGTCTCGTAGACGACTGCCTCGAGCGCGGAGGGAAAGCTCGCGCCGGCACGCAGCGCGCCGGACATCATCAGCAGCGCATCCGGCAGCTGTTTTTCCAGCGCTTCGATCCGCTTCTTGCGCATGCGCTTGAAGTACTTCTTCGGCAGCATCATGGCGAGTGGCACCGACGCCAGCGCCAACAGGATGCTATGGCTGAACACCAAGACAATGGCCGGCAAGCCGACCATGACAACCATGCTCCACGTCGCGGCTTTCTGGCGGTTGACGAACACGAAGGCGTCGGCGAGCGACGACTCGATTTCGCCCGCCATCTGGCGCGAGCCGGCCCTGATAGTGGACGTGCCCATGCGCGAGAGCAGAAATATCAGGAACAGGGTGCTGAAGAACGCCAGCGCAAGAATAATGGGAAGGCTCATGACGAAGCGCTCATTCGGCGCGCGTGAAGATGTCGGTATTCACCGGGATGCGCCTGCGAATCAGCTCCTGATAGAAATCGGGCACATAGGCCGTGGGGACGAATTTGCCCTGAATCTTGCCGTGCTCGCTGAAACCTTCCTCCTTGAACACGAACACGTCTTGCAACGTGATCACGCCCGATTCCATGCCACTTACTTCGGTGACGTGCGTGACGCGGCGCGAGCCGCAGGAGAACCGCGACTGTTGCACGATGATGTCGACAGCGGAGCAGATCTGTTCGCGAATGGCCTGCACCGGAAGATCGAGACCCGCCATGAGCGTCATCACTTCGAGACGCGCAATACAGTCGCGCGGCGTGTTCGCGTGGGCGGTGGTGAGCGAACCGTCGTGGCCCGTGTTCATGGCCTGCAACATGTCCAGCGCTTCGCCGCCGCGGCACTCGCCGATCACGATCCGGTCCGGACGCATCCGCAGGCAGTTTTTCACCAGATCGCGTATCGGGACGGCGCCTTTGCCCTCCATGTTCGCGGGGCGTGCTTCGAGCGAGACGAGGTTCGGTTGCGAGAGTTGAAGTTCCGCGGCGTCTTCCACGGTGACGATGCGCTCGTCGTCGGGAATGTAGCTCGACAGCACGTTCAGCAAGGTGGTCTTGCCCGAGCCCGTGCCGCCCGAAATGACAATGTTGGCGCCCTGCTTGACGGCCGTGTGCAGGAACTCCAGCATGCTGGCCGACATCGAGCCGAACCTGATCAGGTCTTCGCCGCCGAGTTTCTGCCTGGAGAACTTCCGGATCGTGATGCTGGGGCCTTTCAGCGCGAGCGGAGGAATCACGGCGTTGACCCGTGAGCCGTCGGCGAGCCGGGCGTCGACCATTGGCGAGCTTTCGTCGATACGGCGGCCGATAGGCGCGACGATCCGTTCGATTGCGCCGAGCACCGCGCGGTCGTCGGTGAAGATCACGGGCGAACGGGTGAGCTGGCCGTTCTGCTCGATGAAAATCTCGTTGTGGCAATTGACCATGATTTCCGACACCGTCGGATCGGCGATCAGCTCCTCGAGCGGCCCGAGTCCGATGATTTCATCAAACACACTCTTCTTCAGGTCGCCGAGCGGAATGTCCGCTGTCCGGAAGCTGGGGTCGTGATTCAGAATGTCGTCGAGCGCCGCGCCGACAGTCTTACGCAATTCGTCCTCTTCCATACGCGCAACATTCAGGCGACGCAGGTCGAGTGCCGCGATCACCTTCATGTGCGCCTGTTTGCGCAGTTCGATACCGAGCGGACTGTTGATCGGCGCAACCGGCAACGCCGCCGCGGCGGTCTTCTTCGCCTGGGCGGGTTGCATGCGCAGCGGGGCTTCGGCTGCGGGCTGCTTCGGCGTAGGCAGATTCTCGTGCCGCGCGGGCGTGGGTTGGCCGGCGGTCGCGACGTTGTGCGCATAAGAAGGCTGTGACGACGAAGACACCGGAGCCGTAACGGCAAACGAGGGCTCCCTATGCGCCAATGCATGAGCTTGCAGCGGCAACGGGGCTGGCGGCGCGCTCTGGTCGGCATGACCCGCCGCAACCGGCTGCTGCGCCTGTTGCCCTTGCTCAACCACTTGATGCGCTGGCGGCGTCGCGACCGCGGCACGAACGATCCTGATCGTCGTCACGCCGATTTCAATCTGATCCGCCTCGGTCAACGGGCCATAACGGGTGATCGGCGAACCGTTGACGAGCGTGGCCGCGATGCCGCCCTGGTCTTCGATGTAATAAGCGTTGTGTTCTCTGACGATGCGCGCCTGCAGCTTGCCGATCAGCATGCCCTTGACGATCACGTCGCAACTCGCGTCCTTGCCGATCGTGCAACCCTGTTCGACCTGTAGTGCGCGAACGGGCGCATTTCGCGCGTGTACCTGAAGATTGAGCATGATGCTTCTCCGCGAAGTCCGTTCAGTTGTTCGACGTGCCGAGCACGCCGATTTGCTGCTGCGGCACCTTGCCGTTCGAAGCGGGTTGCACGGCGTCATGTGTCGGCACGGCTTGCGGATGCTGCTGTGTGTCGTTCAACATACGCAGCGCTTCGGCGACGCCGGCTGGCGGCATGCTGGCCGGCGGCAGTTGAGCCGGCGCGCTGGCGGCCTGTGTCTTGGCCGGAGCCTGAACCGGGACTTGTTCCGTTGCCGGGGCTGGGATCTGCGACGAAATCCGGGCTGATGTTTGACGTGACACCGGAACCTGCATCTGCGCTGGACCTTCAACGCCAGCCCCGACTGATGCGCTCGCCTGCGGCATCGCCGGTACTTGCGGCGTGCTGCGGATAGGCGTGGGAAGAAGCGCGGACGTGGCCCCGATCGGCTGACGCGGCGTGGTGACATGTTTCGCCTTGTCGTCGTCCGCGACAAGCGGGTCGGTATTGCCATACTCTTTGCGGAAGTTCTCGTCGAGCTTATCGGCACGCGCGAGCAAATCCGTATTGGGCGAAAGATCGGGATCCGAAATGACCGGCGTCACGAAAATCACGAGATCGCTTTTCTTCGCACGGAAGCTGTCCGAGCGGAACAGCTGCCCGATGATCGGCACCTGGCTGAGAAAGGGCATGCCATTGGAATCGTTGGCGGCGTCCGCGCTGACCAGCCCGGAAATGGCCAGCGTTTCGCCGGCTCGCATGGAAATGTCGGAACTCGTGTTGCGTGTCAGGAAGCCTGGCATGCCGGCGTATGTCACCGAGGGGTCGATCTGACTGATCTCCGTGGTGAGATGCGCGGAGATGATGTTGTTCGCGTCGACAACGGGAACGATGCTCAGCTTGATACCGTAGTCCTTGTATTCAATGCTGGTCGTGCCGAGCGCGCCTGACTGAGGAATCGGCACCTGGCCGCCCGCCAGAAAGCTCGCCGTCCCGCCGCTCTTCGTATTGAGCTCGGGCGCGGCGAGAACGTACGCGTCGCCGTTCTCCACCGCGAAGTTGATTTGCGAGGTGATGTTCGAGGCGATGCCGGCAAGAAAGTAGCTCGTGCCCGCCGTGATGGCTTTGGCGGCGCCCGTTGCGACGCTCGCGGCGCCGCCGATCTGTGGACCCTTGAAGGCGCTGTCCCACGCAATACCGAGATTGCGCTGGCCGGTGCGGGTCACTTCCATGATCTGCACCTTGAAGTGGACGGTCTTGCGCAACGCGTCGCCTTCGTCGACCGTGGTCGTGTCGACCACGTTCTTCATCTCTTGCGTAGCCGCCTTGACGATGCCCGCCATGTCGCGGTGAACGACGCCCGACAGCACGATATTCGAACCGATTGCGTCGATACGCAGCCCCGCGACGGACTTGAGCACGGCCCGCAACTGTTCCAGCGAAGCGTTCACTTCCGCTTTGGCGATGCGCACCGTGGTCTGCAACGCAATGCCCTTGTCGTTCCACACCACGAGCGACGTGATGCCGTCCTGCTCGCCGAGCAGCATCAGGCTGCCGTCGACTACATTCGCGGTCAGCAGCTTGCCGTTGCCGATGGCAATGCGCTTGATCGTGCCGGGAATATGCAGGATGCGCACTTCGCCACGAAACATTTCGAGCACACGGGTGCTCGCCGACGCGCTGTCCATGGCTGCGGTTGACCCTGTCTGGGCGAGCGCCGCCGGGGCGGCCTCGCACAACAACATGCCGGCGAGGACAGACGGCAGGACCCGGCGGCGCCATTGCGCCGCATTGTTTTTGACTTTCATGGTGTGAAACCTGGGCTCAGTACTTTAGTTCTGCTTCGACGTGCCGGGCGCAGCGGCCTTCTGCAGTTGTTGGGCAATGGCGTTGGCCTGCTCATACAGGCTCGGCTGACGCTGCGGCGAAGCGGGCGCCGGCTGGCCTGCATCGGCCGGCGCGGCCGCTTGCGGTTGCTGGGCGGATGCGCTCGACGGGCCTTGGGAGACGAGCACGTTAGTGCTATTCGCACCGCCGCCCGAAATCACTTCGACCGTTTGGGGCGCGGGGCCCGTGCCGCCGGTGACGCGTCCGCGGGCCGGGTCGATGAACACGTCGCTTTCCTGAACCAGGGACGGGCCGTCCGCGCCTTTGTCGTCCGAATTGCGCAAGATCAGTCGCAAACCGCCGATCTTCTGCGCAAGGGCGACGCGCGGGACGTCGTCTACCGGCACTTCCAGCGTGACCGTGGTGTAGCCCATGCCCGCCTGCCGGCTCATGGCGCTGCTGTTGGCGTTCGCCTGATCCTGCTGGGCGGCCTCGCCCGCGTCGCGCGGGCGCATGTCCTCGCCGGTCGCGAGAACCAGCACGTTGGGCATGACCAGTTGCGCCACTTTCTTTTCATCCGAGGCGCGATCCTGATGGAAGACCTTGCCGACCCAGTACACGTCGACACGATTGCCGGGACGAAGCAACAGAGCCGTGGAGTTGACCGTGTCGATTTCCACCGTGAGCGCGCGCGTACCGGGTCGCAGGACGTCGGAAAAATCGCGGCCACGCAACGCGTCGATGTCGCCGGCGCGCAAAGGCAGGCCGCGGCGTACCGGTTTCACGAGATGCGACGTGCGGTATTGGTCGAAGTTGTCCGCGCGGATCGTGTCGTCATAGACCAGATCGCCGGAAATCTCGCGCGCGACGAAGTCGCCGCTGGACAAAGGCGTGCCGACAGGAACATCCTGCGCCGGAACCACGACTACCACGCCTGCGCGCACGCGGTGCGCGTCCAGGTCCGCCTTGAGTTTTTTCTCGCGGTCGTTGAGGTATTTGTAGAGGAGGAACGTGAGCCCACCCGCAACCAATACGGCGAGAAACAGCAGTACCCATGAATTCGCGAGAAGTGAGCGGAGTTTTATTTTCTTAAGCATGACAAATTGACCGTTGCGGGTCAGGGAAGCGAAAGGGTGAAGCTGTAGGCGCTGAAGAACGACTTAAGGCTCGAGACGAGAGCAGCGAACGGCGCTATGGAGTTGGTATCCGCCAGCAGCAACGCCCCGGCAAGAACAGAGGTGACCACGAGATACTCCGCGTAAGCCTGGCCACGCTGCCGGCTGCGCTGCGTCGCAAAGGAAGAAAGACGTTCTGCTTTTGACATTTCAACGATTCCTGATTGCATTGACGACGGCGGCCGTTCTGCCGCCGCGATCCGAAAAACTGACATCCACACTGTCAGCGCCGTGCTGCATGGCGAATGCGGTTCCTTGCGCGGCGCGGGTGCCGGTGGACTGATAATCCGGTTGGCGGGCAACGTTCACCCAACCTCGCGCGGCGAGCGTGTTGCGATATCGTTGTGCATTCCATTGCGGATCTCCCGGCATATCGAGGAGCCAGGTGCGTCCCGTCTGGCCAGGATCATGGCTTTCGACGTCCGAGAGGATCGCGCTTTGTTCGGGCAGCGGAATCGCGGAGTCGGGAATCCGATGGTTGGCCTGGTCGCTGCCGAGGCGGACCACGCTCATGAGTCCACGGGTGTGATCGCCCTCGTTTTGAGGCGGGATACTGAGTATGTACAGGCACTGATCGTCCAGCGCGCTGAGCAGCAGTCCGGAGGCATTCCCCCGGCCCTTCGCAGGCACGTCTTCGCGAATCCAGAATTCGCGAAAGGCCCTGGATACGTCTTCGGTTGTTCCCGCGAATTGCATGCCGACTACCGACGTGGGCACACCGTTCACGATCATGTCGCGCCCGATCGCCTGGACGCTTTGCGGCTGCACGGGTGTCTTGTTGCACGCATTGCCCGCCACCGCGTTGCCGACGAACAGCAACGCGCTGCCGATGCACACGCCTCGCGCGAGGTGATAGACATGTCGATTCATTGTTTCAGCCGGCTTGCAGGTACGACGTCTTGCTGGACGACACCGAACTGGAGCGATGAAATCTCCGGCGCGTACTTCCGCAAACTCTGGTAGCCGTTCGATGGCACCAGTGCGACCTTGGCGGCCGGCACGGCCTGACTGAACAGAGCCTTGTTGCTGGCGGAGCCGTCCGGTGTCCAGCTGTTGGTGATCAGCACATTGGTGTCAGAGAACGTAAGGCCGCTGAATGCCGGCAGCGGGTCGTCTTTCGGCCAGAACCGCTTGAGCACGTCGCTGTTCCGGCCGACCGAAACGCTGAGCGTGCCGGATCGCATCGTGCTCGTTGGCAAGCTCAGGTGGGCGAGATACTGGCCGCCGGCTGCGGTCGAGACGGACCACTGGGAGAGCGCGGTGCCGTTCAGACTACTCGCGGGATCGGCGGCCACGCCGGTACTGACCGCGATATCGGACGACGAGGCGAGCAGCGGATTGCCACCATAGTCGTTCCACATGGCAGGCAGTGAAGCGGGTAGTTGGTTTTGCTTGAGATCGGCGCTGGAAATTGGCGAGCTGTCGTGTGCCATCAGGCGCTGCATCAGCTCGCCCTTGAGTTCGGTGTCCAATTTGTTCGCCGCCAGGGCCGAGCCGCCATAGGTGCTCGACCAGCCTTCCGTGGTGCTCGGATCGCTGGCGAGATTCTTCGAGGCGTCGCCGTCCGACCACACGGTGCGTTCCCATGCGAGGTAACGCGAGCCCATGAGTGTTCGGTTGCGGATGTCGTTGAATTTGCCGAGCATGGCGATGCCGAGCAACAGCACGCTCATGACCATGGTCATGGAAATGAGGAACTCCACCATCGCCTGGCCCGACTGCGCCGTGCTTCTCATGTCGATTCGCTTCATGGTTTCTGGGCCTGCGTTGCTGCGGAGATCTGGCTCGCCTGGGCGGCTGCGCGTTCACTGGCGCTGACCGGTGCAAGCCGCGCTTGCCAGTAAGGACTGAAGAGGCTTGGATATTCGGTGGCATGATCGGCGCGCGCCCATTGACTGCTGTTCAGCAGGCCGCCCATGAGCGAGCCGCCGAAGGAGGTCTCATCGGGTCGCACAAAATAGGCGTTGGCGCTGGACAGCGCGCGCATGGCACCCGCTGCCGCGTTGTCGGCAAGCTCCATTCGCCCACCGCCTTGCAGACCTATGGTCTTCACCAGCGTGTTGCTGTTGCGCGTGACTTCGATGGTGATGCGTGGGGCCTCACTGGCAAGGGTTGCGCCAGTCATTTCCTGATACGGTAGCAGGCCGCCGTTGGCCGGGTCGAGCGAGGGGCCGGGGCCGGCGCGGAATTGCTCCGCCATCGCTTCGGGCACTTGCCATCCCGGCGACAGACTGCCCTGATAACCGAAGTTGAAATAGCCGCCATAGCCTTGCCAGTCTTGCCACGCGGCAAAGGGCGGGTTGGTCATGAAACTGGTGATGTTACCGTTGGCGCTGCCGCCTGAGCCGGCTACGTCGCCAAAGGCCCCGAAACAGCTCACGCTCAGTTGCGCAGTACTCGCGTCGATGGATTGCCAGCCGGATTTGTCGCTGCGTAATTGGGTGCCCCCGGCATGCGTGACGTTCACGGTAATCGTGCTATTCGCGCTGCCGCATATGCGAATGGCCGTGTCGTTCAGTTGCTGGAAATTGGGCGCGACGCTGCGATTGGAGTTGCGGTTCTTAACGAAGCCGTCGAGGGTGGCCGGAGCCGTCACCACGTCGGCGAATTCATCGGGTCCGATCGTCCCCGCGGGAGTGACCGTGGCCGTGTAGGAGGTCCACGCCGCGAGTTGCGCCGCGTTGCGCGAACCCGTGAAATATCCGCTCGTGACGTGCGTGTCGGGTTGATTGAGTTGCGCGACCGCGTCCGCGGTGTCGGGGACCGTGGTCACGACCGCCGCGTGGTAGTTGGCCTGCGCAACGCTCAAGGCTCGATTGAGCGAGCCGATATTCCTGGCCACGGTGGGCAGCAGTGCGTCCAGCGCTGCGCGCACCGGCGCGATGTCGGCCTTGCCGAGTTGTTTGGGCGTGCTCCATTGAGCCGGATGATCCGCTAGCGAATTGACCACATTGTCGAGTTCCGACTGCGAGTAAGTGGCGTCGAGTTCGTCGATCCACGACTTCAGTGCGACCACCTGGGCGGCCGTGACCTGATTGGCGATCATTGCCCGGTTGGTGTATGCGGAGAAGTTGTAGTCGCGCGCCTGCAATACGGCGGCGCTATAGGCGGCGGCGTCGGCAGTGTTCTGAAGTTTGATCCTGGCGCTCGTCATCTGGAACGAGTTGAATGCCACATAGAGGCCGATACAGCCGGCCAGAAGAAAAATCAGCGCAGGGACCAGCGCCTGCCCGCTAGCGCCGGCGACCCTGGCCCTGCCCTTGCGGGCAGAGCGTTTCATCATGGATATGGCTAATCTGAAAAGATTAGTTGCCCGTGTTGTTGCTGTCGTTATACGTACCCATGTTCTTCGTGTGATTGGCGTTGGTGGTCGCCGTGTCGGCGTTGGTCTGCGCCGTCGAGATGTTGCTCTTGGCGTCCTTGCCGGACATTTCAATCGCGAGGCCGGAGGTCTGGTTACGCAGCGTTTGGCCGAACAGCGAATACACGCCGATTGCCGACACGGCGATCAGAGCGACGATGATGATGTACTCGGTCATGCCTTGACCGAGTTGCTTATTTTTGCGACAGATTGGAGAAATTTTCATAATCTCGTTATTGAAAAGGTGAAACAGATGATTGAGTAATGCCTGGACACGGTTTTGCAATTCTTCGTGTCTTGAACAGAAATAGAAAATATAAATTCACTGTTCAAAACGCACGGACAATGGTGTCGGGGCGGAGTATAAGAATCTGTGGACTTCTTAGGGTTGCGAAGTTTCTGAGGCTTGGCGGCGTAATTCCGCATGCCGAGCTGCATATCCGGAAGAGGCTTTCAATTCATGAATCAGGCGGGCTGGCAGGCAAATGCGGTGCTGTATAGCCCCTTGTTTTGTCGCGGCGACGCCACAGAAATGCAAGAAGACGGCTTGGCTTATAGGTAGTGAAAGCACTGCAGATTCAAGCTGGCTGCGGTAATTAGGCGAGCTATGACTTATCTTGCGCCAATTCAGAAAATTCCTACGCGCATTTCGCGTGCTCTGATTTTTAGGGATAGGGCTGACGGTTAGATTTGCACCGCATGAAAGAGCGGGGCTGGCCCGTTAGTCATACTGGGAAATTTATGAATAAGTCTTATATCAGCGTCTGGAACGACGCTTCAGGAACGTGGGTGGCTGCGCCCGAGACTGCCAAGGTGCACAGCGGTTCGGGCTCTGCGTCTTCCTGCACGATCTCGTCCGCGAGTGACGTGGCGAGCCGTCAGGGAGCTCCGCTGAAAACAGCGTTTATGCCGCTTGCCATGGCAATCGGCGTGGCCATGCTGCCGGGCACGGCAGCCGCCCAGGCGGTCACCGGAAACGGCGGTCTGGAGTTGTGCCCCGCAGGCGTAGGAGGCTTGGGGTCTTCGTGGGGACCGCTGTCGAGCGCCGTCGGTTTCATGAGTTGTGCTCCTTATGGTGGCGGGAATGCGTCCGGTGACGGCATGTCGTTCTCGTTGAACAACGCGGCCTCCACCGACGGTGCATGGGGTTTCAACAGTGGTCAAATCACTGCCCGCGTAACGGGCTATCAGGATGGCCACCTGGAGCTCGCGGCCGAGACTGGCATCTACATGATCAACGATGTCAACATGAGCGGCAACAAGATCACCGCGTTGGCGCCCGGCGACATATCGTCGACGAGCACGGACGCGGTGAACGGCGCTCAGGTCTATCAGCGCACGCGGTACTTCCAGGCTAACTCCCCGTCGAGCGATCCGTCTACGGACGCGCGAGCCATTGGCACGAGTTCCGTCGCTTCCGGACCGTCGTCGCTGGCGATTGGCAAAAATTCCAGCGCATACGGTGCAAACACCTCCGCGATCGGCACGAATTCTGTTGCGCTCGGCGCCGGTTCGGTCGCCAGCCGCAGTGACGCTGTGTCGGTGGGCTATCTGTCGGCGGATGGAAAATCGCAGTACACGAGACAGATCGTCAACGTGACCGCGGGCGCCGCGGGCACGGACGCTGTCAACGTCGACCAGCTGAACGCCGCGATCGCAAGCGTCAGCGGTGGTGGGGGCGGTGAGGTCACTCCCAACGCCGTGACGTACGACACTTCGGCATCTACGCAGATCACGCTCAAGGGAGCGGGCGGCACCAAGATCACGAACCTGACGGCTGGCGACATCTCGTCCATCTGGAGTACGGATGCGGTGAATGGCTCGCAGCTGTACCAGACGAACCAGAACGTAACGAACGTCGTCAATAACGTTGCGAACGTGGCGGGCAATCTTGCCAACGTGACGAACGTCGTCAACAACATCGTGAACAACGGCATTGCGGGCTCGCCGCTCGTGGTGACCTACGACACATCGGCGCGTGACAAGGTCACGCTCGGCGGCACCGACCACACGACGACGGTCAAGCTCACGAACGTGGCGCCGGGCGATATTTCGTCGGCCTTGAGCACGGACGCGGTGAACGGCGCACAGTTGTACGCGACGAACCAGAACGTTAGCGCGCTGGCAAGCAATGTCGGTGACATTGTGGTGAATCTGTACAACCGCGGCGCCAAGTACTTCCACACGAATTCGTCGCTGGCCGATTCGTCGGCAGTCGGTACGAATGCGGTGGCGATCGGCGGTGCGGCGGTCGCGACGGCAGCCAACTCGGTGGCGCTGGGTGCCAACTCGTTGTCCGACCGCGCGAACTCGGTGTCCGTGGGCGCGACCGGTTCGGAGCGCCAGATCATCAATGTGGCGAACGGTACGAGTGCCACTGACGCGGTCAACCTGCAGCAGTTGCAGGCCGTGGCAGCAAGCATCAGCAGCAGCACGGTGACAGACAGCTTCGTTGCCTATGACGACTCGACCAAGGGCTCGGTCACGCTGAAGGGCGCGAGCGGATCGACGATCACGAACCTGAAGGCAGGTGTACTGACGGCATCGAGCCTGGACGCGGTAAACGGCAGCCAGCTGTACCAGACAAACGCGAACGTGGCGAATGTCGCCGGCAATGTCGCAAACGTCGCGGGCGACGTCACGTACGTGACCAACACCGTCAACAATATCCAGAACGGTGGCGGCATCAAATATTTCCACACGAATTCGTCGCTGGCCGATTCGTCGGCAACGGGCGCGAATGCCGTGGCGATCGGTGGTGCAGCGAATGCGTCGGCAGCCAACTCGGTCGCACTGGGCGCCAACTCGGTGGCGGGCCGTGCGAACGCGGTATCGGTAGGCGCGACCGGCGCTGAACGCCAGATCATCAACGTCGCGGCGGGTACGCAAGATACCGACGCGGTGAACCTGGCGCAGATGAACACGGCAATTACCAACGCCTCGATTAGCGGCGGCGGTTCGCCTGACGCGGTGGTCTATGATTCGTCCTCGCATACCAGCCTTACGCTGGGCGGCGTGGGTGCTTCGGCTCCGGTAGCGCTGACGAACGTGGCGGCCGGCCGGATCGCATCGGGCAGCACCGACGCAGTGAACGGCGCTCAGTTGTACAACGTGTCCAACAGCGTGGCCGCCGCACTCGGCGCCGGCTCGACGGTCAACAAGGACGGCACGGTCTCGGCGCCGGGCTACACGATCAGCGGCGCGACATACGGCAATGTTGGCGACGCGCTGAACGCGCTCAATACGGCCGCCGGCGATCTGGTCGGCGCGGCGAAGTACGTCAAGGTGGTCTCATCGGCGGGTGCGGCATCGGCAAGCGGCAGCGAATCCGTTGCGATTGGCGGCAATGCAATGGCGACCGGCTCCAACTCGCTGGCGATCGGCGCAGGCTCGACTGCAAAGTACAACAATTCGACGGCGATCGGCGTGAACGCCACCACGGACGCGGACAACACTGTGTCCGTTGGCGCCCGCGGTGCGGAAATGCGCATCACGCACGTGGCAAACGGTCTTAACGACACCGACGCAGCCACGGTGGCCCAGCTTAATGCGCTTCAGTCAAAACTGCAGAGTACGCAGCAAAGCAGCGGTGTGAAATCCTTGCTGCTGGGCGCCGCAGTGCCGGTGACGAGCTACATCGCAGTGAGCTCGAACGTGACCGGCGGCGGAAGCACGTCCGCTTCGAGCGACCTGAACGCAATGGCAATTGGTCCGGTCGCGGCTGCAACCGGTGTTGGCGCGCTGGCTGTAGGCTCGGGCTCCGCCGCCGGCAGCGATGCTTCCACGGCAATCGGCACGGGCGCTGGCGTGGCGTCGGTGGCCTCGACTGCAATCGGTTACAGCGCGATAGTCGGTGCCAACTCGGTCAACTCGCTGGCGATCGGCTATAACTCGCGTGCGAATTCAAACAACACCATGGCTCTTGGCTCCTTCGCCAGCGCCACGAGTGCCGGTTCGGTCGCGCTTGGGTACGCAGCCTTCGTGAACCAGTCCGCCACGAACGGTTTGGCATTGGGGCTGAATGCGTCAGTGAGCGCCGTGAATGGCGTCGCGATCGGCTACAACTCGGTCGCGGATCGGGCTAACGCCGTGTCGGTGGGCAGTTCGAGCAAGCAGAGCCAGATTACCTACGTGGCGGCTGGTACGAGCGGCACCGACGCGGTCAACGTCAACCAGTTGTCGGGCGTGACCTCCATCATTGGCGGCGGCGCGGCTGTGAACTCGGACGGTACGATCAAGAAGCCGAACTTCACGATTGGCGGTCAGACCTACACCGACGTCGGGTCGGCCATCAACGCGGCAGTATTGACCGGCACGGCCAACGGCGTGCAATACGACACGACGGCGCGAACCAAGGTGACGCTGGGTGGTACAAGCGCCACAAACGCGGTAACGCTGACCAACGTGGCAAACGGCGTGGCGAATAGCGACGCAGTCAACGTGGCGCAGCTCACGGCCATGGGTGCGGCTATCGGCACCAGCGGTGTGGTGACGAACAGCTTCGTCGCCTATGACGACACGACGCTCGGCAAGATCTCGCTGAAGGGTTCGAGTGGCACGACGATCACGAACGTGAAGGCGGGGGCATTGACGTCCACGAGCCTCGACGCGGTGAACGGCAGCCAGCTGTACTCGACGAATGCGAATGTGGCGAACGTCGCGGGCAATGTGACGAACGTTGCAGGAAACCTGGCCAACGTGACCAACGTGGTGAACAACATCACGAACGGTGGCGGCATCAAGTATTTCCACGCCAACTCGACGCTGGCCGATTCGTCGGCAACCGGCACGAACTCGGTGGCAATCGGCGGTGCAGCGAGCGCGTCGGCGACCAACTCGGTGGCGCTGGGCGCGAACTCGGTGGCTAGCCGCGCGAACGCGGTGTCGGTCGGTGCGGTCGGTTCGGAACGCCAGATCATCAACGTGGCGAACGCGACGAACAGCACCGACGCGGTCAACCTGCAGCAGTTGCAGGCCATGGGTGCGAACGTCAACAGCAGCGGCGTGGTGACGAACAGCTTCGTTGCCTACGACGACACGAGCAAGGGTAAGGTCACCCTTGGCGGCTCGGGCTCGACGAAGGCGGTGACGCTGACGAACGTGGCAAACGGCGTGGCGAATAGCGACGCAGTCAATATGGCGCAACTCACGGCCATGGGCGGCACGATCGACAGCAGCGGTAACGTAACGAACGCATTTGTCGCCTACGACGATACGACGCTCGGCAAGATCTCGCTGAAGGGCACGGGTGGCACGACGATCACGAACGTGAAGGCGGGGGCATTGACGTCCACGAGCCTCGACGCGGTGAACGGCAGCCAGCTGTACTCGACGAATGCGAATGTGGCGAACGTTGCGGGCAACGTGACGAACGTTGCAGGAAATCTGGCCAACGTGACCAACGTGGTGAACAACATCACGAACGGTGGCGGCATCAAGTATTTCCACGCCAACTCGACGCTGGCCGATTCGTCGGCAACCGGCACGAACTCGGTGGCGATCGGCGGTGCAGCGAGCGCATCGGCGACCAACTCGGTGGCGCTGGGCGCGAACTCGGTGGCTAGCCGCGCGAACGCGGTGTCGGTCGGTGCGGTCGGTTCGGAACGCCAGATCATCAACGTGGCGAATGCGACGAACAGCACCGACGCGGTCAACCTGCAGCAGTTGCAGGCTATGGGTGCGAACGTCAACAGCAGCGGCGTGGTGACGAACAGCTTCGTTGCCTACGACGACACGAGCAAGGGCAAGGTCACCCTTGGCGGCTCGGGCTCGACGAAGGCGGTGACGCTGACGAACGTCGCCGCCGGCGTGGTGAGCGCGGACGCGGTGAACCTCGGTCAGCTCAAGCAGATGGGCGTGACTGTCGACACCAGCGGCAACGTGACGAACTCATTCGTCGCCTATGACGATACGACGCTCGGCAAGATCTCGCTGAAGGGCACGGGTGGCACGACGATCACGAACGTGAAGGCGGGGGCGTTGACGTCCGTGAGCCTCGACGCGGTGAACGGCAGCCAGCTGTACGCAACGAACGCGAACGTGACGAACGTGGCGGGCAACTTGACGAACTTGACCAACGTGGTGAACAACATCACCAGCGGTGGCGGCATCAAGTATTTCAACGCGAAATCGACGCTGGCCGATTCGTCAGCAAGCGGCACGAACTCGGTGGCGATCGGCGGTGCAGCGAACGCGTCTGCGACCAACTCGGTGGCGCTGGGCGCGAATTCGGTGGCTGGCCGCGCGAACGCGGTGTCAGTGGGTGCGGTCGGTTCGGAGCGCCAGATCATCAACGTGGCGAACGCGACGAACAGCACCGACGCGGTCAACCTGCAGCAGTTGCAGGCCATGGGCGCGAACGTCAACAGCAGCGGCGTGGTGACGAACAGCTTCGTCGCGTACGACGATACGACCAAGGGCAAGGTGACGTTAGGTGGCGCCGGCTCGACAACGCCGGTAACGCTGACGAACCTCGCCGCCGGTGCGGTTACTTCAACGAGCAGCGACGCCATCAACGGCTCGCAGCTGTACCAGACGGCCAACAGCGTGGCTGGCGCGCTCGGCGGTGGCGCGGCGATCGCCAAGGACGGCACGATCACGGCGCCGGCCTATGAGATCACCGGCTCGACGTACAACAACGTTGGCGATGCACTGGCTGCCGTCGATACCCAGCTCGGCAATATCAACACGAACTTCTCGACTAACCTGAAGTACGTGAAGATCATTTCGCAGAGCGGCGCAGCACAGGCAAGCGGTAGCGAATCCATTGCAATCGGCGGCAACGCAATGGCGACCGGCACCAACTCGCTGGCGATCGGTTCAGGCGCGACTTCGAAGTACGACAATTCGACAGCCATCGGCGTGAACGCTTCTACGGATGCGGCGAACACGGTGTCGGTCGGTGCGCGCGGCGCGGAAATGCGGATCACGCACGTAGCAAACGGTATCAACGACACCGATGCGGCTACGGTGGCCCAGCTGGACGCACTCCAGTCCAAGCTTCTGCAGTCCACGCAGCAAAGCGGTGCGAAGTCGCTACTGCTGGGCGCGGTGCCGGTGACGAACTACATTGCCGTTAGCCAAACCATCACCCCGGGTCTGACCACGTCCGCCTCGAACGACCTGAACGCGATGGCGATCGGTCCGGGCGCGGCGGCAACCGGTATCGGCGCGCTGGCTGTAGGCGCTGGCTCCATTGCCGGCAGCGATGCTTCCACGTCGGTCGGTACGGGAGCGGCGGTAGCGTCGGTGAATTCGACGGCAATCGGTTATAGCGCGTCGGTCGGTGCTAATTCGGCCAATTCGCTGGCCATCGGTTACAACTCGCGAGCCCAGGCGCTCAACTCGCTGGCGATCGGCACGGAAGCGAGCGCCACGAGCGCGGGCTCAGTTGCGATTGGCTACCGTACGTTCATTAGCCAATCCGCCACGAACAGCATGGCGCTAGGTTTGGGCTCGTCGGTGAGCGCAGCGAATGCTGTCGCGATCGGCTACAACGCAGTGGCTGACCGCGCGAACGCTGTCTCGGTGGGTAGCAGCACTCAGCAAAACCAGATCATCAACGTCGCCGCCGGTACGGCGAATACCGACGCGGTGAACCTGGGTCAGATGAATGCTGCGATCAACGCGGTTGCGGGCGGCGGCTCGCCTAACGCGGTGGTCTACGACACATCGGCGCATACGTCGGTGACGCTGGGCAACGCAGGCACGCCGGTGAAGGTGTCGAACGTGGCCAACGGTGTGGCGAACAACGACGCGGTCAACGTGGCGCAGTTGCAGGCCATGGGCGGCACCATCAACAGCAGCGGCGTGGTGACGAACAGCTTCGTGGCGTACGACGACACGACCAAGGGCTCGATCACGCTGAAGGGCACGGGTGGCACGACGATCACGAACGTGAAGGCGGGCGGCTTGACGGCCAACAGCACGGACGCGGTCAACGGTGGCCAGTTGTATCAGACCAACGCAAACGTCGCGAACCTGGCGGCTAACGTCGCAAACATCACGGGTAACGTGACCAACACGGTCAACAACATCGTGAACGGCGGCGGCATCAAGTATTTCCACGCCAATTCGACGCTGGCCGATTCGACGGCAACGGGTGCGAACTCGGTGGCGATTGGCGGCGCAGCGAACGCGACAGCAGCCAACTCGGTGGCGCTGGGTGCGAACTCGGTGGCCAGCCGTGCGAATGCGGTGTCGGTGGGTGCGGTGGGTGCGGAACGCCAGATCATCAACGTGGCGAACGGTACGAACGGCACGGACGCGGTGAACCTGCAGCAGTTGCAGGCCATGGGCGCGAACATCAACAGCAGCGGCGTGGTGACGAACAGCTTCGTAGCGTACGACGATTCGACCAAGAGTAAGGTCACGTTGGGTGGCGTTGGCGCATCCGTTCCGGTCGCGTTGACCAACATTGCGGTGGGTCAAGTCACGTCGGGCAGCAAGGACGCGATCAACGGCTCGCAATTGTATGGTACGGCAAGCAGCGTAGCGTCCGCGTTGGGCGGTACATCGTCTGTGGGATCGAACGGCAACGTTACGGCCGCCTTTGCGCTGGATGGCAAGACGTACAACAGTGTCGCTTCGACAATGGACGCGTTGAACGCCAAGATCGCTACGGGATCGACGGACGGCGTCGTGTACGACACGTCGGCGCATAACAAGTTGACGCTTGGCGGGGTCAACTCGACCACTCCCGTGACAATTGCAAACCTCGCCGCCGCGACGAGCGACGATCAGGCAGTGAACCTTGCGCAGTTGAAGGCCGCTGGTTTGAACGTCGACACGTCGGGCAACGTGACCAACTCGTTCGTCGCCTACGACAACCTGGCCAAGGGAACAGTGACCTTCAACGCTGGCGGTGCGCCGACCCAGTTGAAGAACGTAGCAGCGGGCACGGATCTGACCGACGCGGTCAACTTCGGCCAGATGCAATCGTATGTCGCGGAGAACGGCGGCGGAGGCGGCACCACGAACGGCGTTTCGTACGACGACGCATCGAGGGGCAAGGTAACGCTCGGCGGCGCAGGTTCCACGACACCGGTGACGCTGACGAACGTAGCGGCGGGTTCAGCCGCAACGGACGCGGTCAACTACTCGCAGTTCTCGACCCTCGAAAGTCAGGTGAACAACCTGGCGAACGGCGGCGCGGGCAGCTCGACCTTCGTCAACATCAACACGCCAGCTTCGGGCGGTACGGCAGCAGTCGCCTCGGGCTCGGACTCGATCGCGATCGGTAACGGTGCTTCGGCAACCGGTAGCGAATCGATTGCAATCGGCAAGAACACGGTGACGACGGGCAACAACTCGGTCGCGATGGGTACGGGCGCTTCGGCTCCGAACGCCAACGCGGTCGCACTGGGTGCCAACTCGACGACGGATCGCGACAACTCGGTGTCGGTGGGTTCCGCCGGTGCGGAGCGTCAGATCACCAACGTCGCAGCCGGTACGCAAGGCACCGACGCGGTCAACCTGAATCAGTTGAACAGTGCCATGGGCAACATGAGCAACTCGATCAACAACGTTGACCGTAACGCAGCCAAGGGTATCGCTTCGGCATCGGCGCTGAACATCGTTACGCCGTATCTGCCGGGCCGTACCACGCTGAACGCGGGTGTCGCCAACTATCGCGGCTACCAGTCCGTCGGTCTGGGCGTGTCCCGCTGGAATGAGAAGGGCACGATCAACTACAACCTTGGCGTGTCCACCTCGGGCGGCAATAGCACCATCGTTCGCGCTGGTATCGGTATCGTCCTCGGCAACTAAACAACGGCCGCGAGGCTTTGATTAGAGGCTCGAAACGTTAGCCGTCTGGGTCGCACGGGAAGTTTCCGTGCGACCCTCTTTCCATGAGAAACAGACATGAAGTATTCGTTAATTGCCATCGCGCTTGCCGCGATGCTCGCAGGATGTTCGTCGTCCGCGACGCGTGACCGGCTGCAGATTCAGGACCCTACCGTTCTGCAGAACGGGTTCAGCGCGACGCAGAGCCAGGCAGCCGGCGCCGTGACGCCGCAGTGGATCGCGACGTATGGCGGCATCAAGAACGGTGCGATGTTGAGCGCCGTGCAGACCCGTCTGAATGCACTGGGTGAGCGCAAGAACAACTATTTTGGCGACAAGGCGCAATGTTGGCTGAACGCGGCCGCCGATGAACGCTCCAGTCACGACGGTTGGGGTTTTGTCGAAGAAGCGTTGACCCAGGCCAATCGCCTGACCACCGCACTGGAAAGTGGCCAGGGTCTCTCAGCGGACAATCCCGACTTGCGGACCGCTTCGGTACTCCGGCCGGATTTGTGGAAGCAGATCCTTGCGGTCAAGACGTCGCCGCTGTTCCCGCAATGCCAGGAAGCGCAGCGCCTGACAGCATGCTCTGAAGTCGAGTTGATTCACGCCGGCCACGAGGCGTGGACGCGTGACTTCGACGAGAGCAAGCGCCTGGTCGATGGCGTGGAAAAGAGCATGCCCGGCGTCGGTGCCGCGCTCGAGGCCTGCACGCCGCCGCCGGCCGCCGCACCAATCGCGGCGATTCCGCAGAAGATGACGCTGCAAGCCGACGCGACTTTCAGATTCGATCGGGGCGACCTCGCCGGCATGCTGCCGGCCGGTAAGGCCAAGCTCGACGAACTGATCCGCAATCTCAAGCAGACTGACGACGTGACGAGCATCCGCATTGATGGCTATACGGACCGACTCGGCACCGACAGCTACAACCGTCAGCTGTCAGCCAAACGTGCTGAGACTGTGAAGCGTTACTTGCAGAGCGGCGGTGTCACCACACCGATCTCGGCACGCGGTCGCGGTAAGGAAGACCCGGTGGTGCAGTGTAACGAACGCAACCACGAGGCTCTGATCGCCTGTCTGGGACCGAACCGTCGCGTCGAACTGGACTTCGTGCACGCAAGTGCGGCGAGCGCGCGGACGTCGGCCCTGCCGCAGTACCAGCGGACGCAAAACCAACCCGATCTGCAAGACCAGCAGGAGCATTGAGGGTGAAGAATGGCCCGGCTGTCACGGCCGGGCCATTCCTGCTTTCGCGAGTGTTGGCAATGGCGGTCTGCACGTAAGGAATTTCAATGTTCCGTGAAAGAAAAATCCCCTGAATATTGCGGAAATATCGCTGTGTCGCCTCGAAGAAATGTTTCCGCAATATTGCTAATATTTAATTTGATTCTTGTTGGGCTATGTCGATTCGGTTTCGCCCATTAATTAATATCAGAAAATGGAGCGGCTAATGAAGAGAATCGTGATTATTGACGATCATCCGATCATTCGGGGGACAATAGCCAGCGTGTTGCATGCTGACCCGGAACTGGAACTGGTCGGCGCATGCGGCGACGGGGAGGAAGGTCTGGCCATGGTTTTCGCGGAAAGTCCGGATCTGGTTATTATCGATCTCGACTTGCCGAGGCTCGACGGGCTTTCCTTGATTCGCCGAATTCGAGATAAAAATACAAAAATATGTATTCTTGTTCTTTCTGCCAAACCTGAACATATTATGGCCGGTTATGCGCGCAGCGCCGGCGCAAATGGTTATGTCGGAAAAGGCCGGGAAATCAGTGAACTGCTCACTGCGCTAAAAACGGTCTTGTTTGGCTACGACTGCTTCCCGGCTGACAGCGCCGAAGCTGAGGCCGTGAGCGGACTGAGCGCTTTGTCAGCGCGAGAGGTGGAGGTATTGCAATATCTGGCGCGCGGTGTGAGCAATCGGGACATTGCCGTCCGCCTATCCTTGAGCGACAAAACTGTCAGCACCTACAAGAGCCGCATCCAGGAAAAACTCGGTCTTTCGTCATTGGCAGGACTAATCGAGTTTGCGACTTCGCATCGTTTGGTCGATTAGGTTGTGTAGGCTATGACCATTGTGAGCCTGTCCCGTTCTTCCGCGTGTACGTGGCGTCAAACGCTTAACGATCTGCTGGACGCCTCGCCATTGGAATCCCGCGCTTTCGTTCTCGACGAGAGCATGACGGATCTGCGCGAAGTGATAGATGGTGTTATCGCTCTGCTCACTCCATTCGCACGTCGTCGCGACTTGCGTTTGCGCGTGTGTGTCGATCAATCGGTAGCTGAAACGATTCTTGCCGACGGTGCCCGCCTGGGGCAGCTCGTTTTCCATTTGCTCAATCGAACGATTCAACTCACCGTGCAGGGAGAGATTTCGCTCGTCGTGCGGGCACAGCCGTTGAGTTCGAACTCGCAACGAATTTTTATCAGCGTGGTCGATGCGCCCGTCAAACACGCGCCCGCTGTCCCGCAGCCACTTTACGCTCCAACTATTGAAGACCCACAGATGGCCAGATGGCTTGGCGACGCTGAAGCATGTTTGTCGCTTTGCAGAATATTGGCGCAACGCATGCGCGGCGAACTCCGCGTCTCGAGCGGTCTTGAGGAAGGCCCTCGAGCAATCTTCAACGCGCCGTTTTGCGTCGAACAATCGGTGCGGTCCGCGCAAACGACTTGCGGTAACGTCGAGACGCCTCCTTTCTCCAGAGCCGCGCAGCCACGGGATCGCTCAACGAGCGGCTCCTTTGAGCCCTTCGACAGCCGTTATCTGGATGCCTTGTCTGAAGAGGGCGTCGATCTTCAAGCGTTTATCGCCAACTGGCGTGAGGCAATGAACGACGACCTCGGGCGGCTCAGCGGGTTGCTTCGTGAAGGTCACTTTGAGCATCTCCAAGGTGTGCTGCACCGTTTGAGTGGCGCAGTGGGGCTCGTCGGCGCGCGAGATTTGATGGACGCGTTGCGGCGCGCGAGCGTATCGCCTCGTGAGCACAGAGCCACCTTAGCCGACGCGCTAATGGCGCGCGCGAGAATCCTTGTCACGCAACTCGAAGCAACGGCCTGCGCGTACCGGAGCACCTCACGATGAGCCGACCGCTGGCTTTGATCGAAGGCGATCTGGCGCTTCCGGTCGCGCGGCCGTTCGATGCATTGCCGCCGCCCTTCGGATCGCGGCGGCGGCCGGCGCAGACCGCGGCGCAACGCGAACCGCAACCCGGAGCACGCACCGGCGCTCAACAGGTAATCGAGAATGCGGTACAACGCGGGGCGTCGGCGGCACGTCGCGGGCCGTTTCCACCGGGCGTGAAGTTTCTGTTGTTCTATAAACTGCCTCAACGGCGCGACCACTCGCGCCGCTTCGACGAGCAGCTGGCCGAAGCGAGGTATTACCTGGAGATGGGGCGCGTGCGCCCGCGTTCGACGCGGTCGGATCATCTGCTTGGAGCGGCGATCTTCGCGGGCTGCAGCATTGCGCTAGCCTGGCTGCTGACCACCTGTACGACGCACGACGCCGGCAAACTGGCGGCCACGGCGGTAACACGGCCGGTGGCGCTTCGTTCGCCAGCTGAATTCGCCGGAACGATTGCGCAAGACGAAGCCTTGGCGGCTAGTTCAATGGCGACACCAAAGGCTGCTGTGTCCGGAGCGCCCGCGCAGACAAATGCGACACCAAAGGCCGCAGCGTCCGGAGTGCCTACGCCCACTAATACGTCCCCGCGCACGGCGTTTGGCCATGTCCCGACTGCGAAGCCGCAACGTATCGAACAGATCGCGTCACATGCCGAGCTGCGAGAGCCAACGCATCGAACGGCGCCAAGCCGTCCCGCGAAGGCGGATCAACCGCTTCCGATCGTGCGCTTCAGCAAAGCCCAAGTCGACGGGCGCCTCGCATTGAGCCGCACAGCCAACCCGGCCACGCGGCCCTCCGCGTCGAAGTCATCCGAGTGGACTGCACACTCCTCGTCCGCAAACGAAACGGCCGAGCGCACGGCGCTGCTCGATTGGGCGGCGCAGATGCGTCGCGCGACAATCACAACGCGCACCGGCGCGCCGACGCCGGGTGATACCGACTGGAGCGTCCACATGACCCAGCGCAGGATCACCGACAACCCGGACGCGTTCCAGACAGGTCGCATCCCGAAGTAGCGGCGAAAAAAAAGCCCGACCAATGGTCGGGCTTCAAAGTCGGCCACGTCCTCCACAGGACGCAGCCCCTGCAAAACAGCCAAGCTGTTTACGCTATTGCCAGCCTTAAGCAGCCAGCAGCGAACGCAGCACGAACGGCAGAATCCCGCCGTGCTTGTAGTAGTCGACTTCGATCGGCGTGTCGATACGCAGCAGTACCTGCACGCGCTTCTCCTTGCCGTCCTTGCCGCGAATCACCAGCGTCACTTCCTGTTGCGGCTTGAAGTCAGCGCCGAGGCCTTCGATGTCGTACGTTTCTTCGCCGGTGATACCGAGCGACTGCACGCTATCCGAGCCCTTGAACTGCAGCGGCAGAACGCCCATGCCGACCAGGTTCGAACGGTGGATCCGCTCGAAGCTGCGTGCGACCACAGCCTTCACACCCAGCAGTTGCGTACCCTTTGCAGCCCAGTCACGCGACGAGCCCGTGCCGTACTCTTCGCCCGCGAACACGACAGTCGGCGTGCCGGCGTCGATGTACTTCATTGCCGCGTCATAGATCGACAGTTGTTCGCCGCTCGGCTGGTGAATCGTCAGGCCGCCTTCCACGCGCGAGCCGTCTGCCTTCGCCGGGATCATCAGGTTCTTGATCCGCACGTTCGCGAACGTGCCGCGCATCATCACGTCGTGGTTGCCGCGGCGCGAGCCGTAGCTGTTGAAGTCGGCCTTCTGCACGCCGTTTTCCTTCAGCCACTTGCCTGCCGGCGAGTCTTCCTTGATCGAGCCAGCCGGGCTGATGTGGTCGGTCGTGACCGAGTCACCGAAGATGCCCAGTGCACGCGCGTTTGTCACAGCAGCAATGCTGTCGGCCGGCGTCATCGAGAAGTCCTTGCCGAAGAACGGCGGCTCAGCGATGTAGGTCGACTTCGGCCAGTCGTAGACTTGACCTTCTTCGCCTTCGATCTTGCTCCACAGGTCGCCCTTCTTGGTCAGCGACGCGTAGTTCTTGCGGAACGCGTCGGCGTCCAGCGCGAACTTGAGCAGTGCGTTGACTTCTTCGCTGGTCGGCCAGATGTCGCCCAGGTAGATGTCCTTGCCGCCCTTGCCCTTGCCGACCGGTTCGGTCATCAGGTCGCGCGTGATATTGCCGGCGATCGCGTAAGCGACGACCAGCGGCGGCGAGGCCAGGAAGTTGGCGCGGATGTTCGGGTGAATACGCGCTTCGAAGTTACGGTTGCCCGACAGAACCGCTGCCGCGACGATGTCGTTCTTCGTGATCGCTTCGTTCAGTTCCGGCGTCAGATCGCCCGCGTTACCGATACAGGTCGTGCAACCGTAAGCGGCCAGCGTGAAACCGAGCTTGTCGAGATACTTCATCAAGTCGGTCTTCGTCAGGTATTCCGTGACGATACGCGATCCCGGCGCCAGCGACGTCTTGATGTGCGGAGCGACCGTCAGGCCGGCTTCGACAGCCTTCTTCGCCAGCAGGCCGGCGGCGAGCAGTACGCTCGGGTTCGAGGTGTTCGTGCACGACGTGATGGCCGCGATCAGGATGTCGCCGTTCTTCACGTCGACGCCGTTGCTCGTGGTGTATTGCGCGTCGAGGTCTTCCGCCTTCTTCGCAAAGCCGTTTTCCGCCACCGGCTTCGAGAACAGGTCGCTGAAGGTCGACTTCACATGACCGATTTCGATACGGTCTTGCGGACGCTTCGGACCTGCCAGCGACGGCGTGACCGTGCCGAGATCCAGCGTGACGACCTTGGTGTAGTCGATCTGGCCGGCCTTCGGAATACCGAACAGACCTTGCGCCTTGAAGTAGTTTTCGAAGGCGGAGATTTCCGCGTCGGTGCGGCCCGTGCCCTTGAAATAGTCGATGGTCTTTTCGTCGACCGGGAAGAAGCCCATCGTTGCGCCGTATTCCGGCGCCATGTTGCCGATCGTTGCACGATCCGGCAGCGACAGCGACTTCGTGCCTTCGCCGAAAAATTCGACGAACTTGCCGACGACCTTTTCTTTACGCAGCAGTTCGGTGACGGTCAGGACCAGGTCGGTCGCCGTCAGGCCTTCGCGCAGCTTGCCCTTCAGTTCGACGCCGACCACGTCCGGCGTCAGGAAGTACACCGGCTGGCCGAGCATGCCGGCTTCCGCCTCGATGCCGCCCACGCCCCAGCCCACCACGCCAATACCGTTGATCATGGTGGTGTGGCTGTCGGTGCCGACCAGCGAATCCGGGTAGTACACCGTGTCCGCGCCTTCAGCCTTCTTGTGCACGCCGCGTGCGAGGTATTCCAGGTTCACCTGGTGAACGATACCGACGCCCGGCGGCACGACCTTGAACGTGTCGAATGCCTGCATGCCCCACTTCATGAACTGGTAGCGCTCGTTGTTGCGCTGGAATTCCAGTTTCATGTTCAGGTCGAGCGCATTCTTTTCGCGGAAGTGATCGATCTGCACCGAGTGATCGACGACCAGATCGACCGGGACCAGCGGTTCGATCGACTTCGGATCCTTGCCCATCTGTTTCGCGACACCGCGCATCGCGGCGATGTCGGCGAGCAGCGGCACGCCAGTAAAGTCTTGCAGCACGACACGCGACACCACGAACGGAATTTCATCGACACGCGCTGCGGTCGGCTTCCAGTTCGCGAGTTGCTCAATGTGTTCTTCGGCGATTTTCTTGCCGTCGTAGTTACGCAGCACCGATTCCAGCACGATACGGATCGAAACCGGCAGGCGGTCGATCTTGATGTTCAGTGCCTTGCCGAGTTGCGGCAGGGAGTAGAACTTGCCTTTGCCGGAACCGCTGTCGAATTCCTTGAGCGTTTTGTGGAGGTTGTGGGCCATGGTGTTTTCCTTGGTTTGATCGCGGAACTACTGTACCTGACTAGATGACGTACAAATCGACGTATTCATTGACCGGCATGGCTTCGAGCCTTGCCTGATCCAGCGACGCGTCGAGAATCGCCAGTTGTTGCTTGACCGGAAAGCGGCGCGCGAGGTTGGTCTTGAACTTCTCGACCAGCAACGGAATCCCGTCTTCGCGACGACGTTTATGACCGATCGGGTATTCGACTACGACTTCGTCGAATGTCGAACCGTCGTTGAATTCGATCGTCAGTGCATTGGCGATCGAGCGCTTCTCCGGATCGTGGTAATCCTTCGTGAACTGCGGGTCTTCGACACATTCCATCTTCGCGCGCAGCACGTCGATGCGCGCGTCCTGTGCGGTCGAATCTTCATAGTCCGCGGCCGTCAGGCGGCCGTGGATCAGCGGCACGGCGATCATGTACTGAATGCAATGATCGCGGTCGGCCGGATTGTTCAGCGGGCCTTTCTTATCGATGATGCGAATCGCGGCTTCATGCGTGCGGATCGTGATCTTGCGAATGTCGTCCACATGCTTTCCGGCTGCGTTGAGTTGCGCGTGCAACTTCATCGCGGCTTCCGCCGCCGTTTGTGCGTGGAATTCTGCCGGAAAAGAAATCTTGAAGAGCACATTTTCCATCACATACGAACCGTACGGACGCTGGAACCTGAATGCGTTGCCTTTGAACAGAACGTCGTAAAAGCCCCACGTCTTCGCCGTCAGCACCGACGGATAGCCCATTTCACCGGTCTTCGCGATCAGCGCGAGACGCACCGCGCGCGATGTCGCATCGCCCGCGGCCCACGACTTGCGCGAACCGGTGTTCGGCGCGTGGCGGTACGTGCGCAGCGCATGCCCATCGACAAACGCCTGCGAGACCGCATTGATCAGCTCGTCGCGCGTGAGACCGAGCAACTGGCCGACCACCGCGGTCGACGCCAGTTTCACCAGCAGCACATGGTCGAGCCCAACCTTGTTGAAGGAGTTCTCGAGCGCGATACAGCCTTGAATTTCGTGCGCCTTGATCATGGCGACCAACACGTCTTTCATCGCCAGCGGCTCTTTGCCGGCTGCGATGGCGCTGCGCGAGAGCCAGTCGGCTGTCGCGAGAATGCCGCCGAGGTTGTCCGACGGGTGGCCCCATTCGGCGGCGAGCCATGTGTCGTTGAAGTCGAGCCAGCGGATCATGGCGCCGATATTGAAGGCGGCCTGCACGGGATCCAGCTGGAACGACGTGCCGGGCACCTTCGCGCCGTTGGGGACGATCGTGCCCGGCACGATCGGTCCCATCAGCTTGGTGCAGGCTGGGTAGGTGAGCGCCTCGAGTCCACAACCGAGCGTATCGATCAGGCAGTGACGCGCGGTTTCCAGCGCGAGCGTGCTGTCGATCTGATACTCCAGCACGTAATCGACGATATCGACCAGGACTTGGTCCGGGTCGGGTCGCACGTTGGAAATCGGAGCGGACATCGGGACGTTTTCCTGATGACGATACTTAGTTGCTGCTCTTGTTGATCGCGTTCGATTGCGTCGGAGCCGGAGCGCCTTCAACCATGGCTGCTGTCTTGCACTCGTCGGCCAGGCGCGAGCTGTCCTTGTCCGAGAACAACATGGCCTTCGTCGGGATCACGACGAGATCCATGCCCGTTGCGGCGTCGTGGAAACGGTCTGCGCCCGTGGTGGTTGCTTCGCGCGGCAGATTGTAATTTTTGTTAGCCCAGTGAACCGTGACGATCTGGTCACGCTTCATGTCGCCCTTCAGTTCGAACGCGAGGCCTTCGTTGCACGACCACTTTTCCGCGCCTTCCGGCACCGGATCGACCTTTGCTTCCTTGGCCGGGTTCGGTTTGCGCTTGATCAGGCGCTTCGGCTGCGGTTTTTTCGGGACAGCGTTGGCTGCCGGCTTCGTGGTGGTCGCCGGTTGCGCGACGGCGTCAGTCGCGACGGCCAGCATCGTCGTGGACAGGGCGCCAATCACGGCGGCGATCATCAGCTTTTTCATGGAGAAAACCTTTCTATCTAGTTTCAGTTAAACATTCCGCGGGCTACCGGTCCTGGCGACCGCGTGGTTAAACTGCACGCGCTTTGAAAGCGCACAGCGACCGCTATTTTCTCCTATTTAGCGGCAGGTACTTCAAATTCTCGGGTCCGGTGTAATTTGCGCTCGGACGAATGATCTTGTTGTCGATGCGCTGCTCGATGATGTGCGCGCTCCAGCCGGCCGTGCGCGCGATCACGAAGAGCGGCGTGAACATCGCCGTCGGCACGCCCATCATGTGATACGAGACCGCGCTGAACCAGTCCAGATTCGGGAACATCTTCTTCGCCTCCCACATCACCGACTCGAGCCGCTCGGCGATGCTGAACAGCTTGGTGTTGCCGGCTTCCTTCGAGAGCTTCTTCGCGACTTCCTTGATGACCTTGTTGCGCGGGTCCGAAATCGTGTACACCGGGTGGCCGAAACCGATCACCACTTCCTTGTTCTCGACGCGGCGGCGGATGTCCGCTTCGGCTTCGTCCGGCGTCTGGTAGCGCGACTGGATCTCGAACGCGACTTCATTGGCGCCGCCGTGCTTCGGCCCGCGCAGCGCGCCGATCGCGCCGGTGATCGCCGAATAGATGTCCGATCCCGTGCCCGCGATCACGCGGCCCGTGAAGGTCGATGCGTTGAATTCATGCTCGGCGTACAGGTTCAGCGACACGTGCATTGCGTCGACCCACGCCTTCGACGGCTCCACGCCGTGCAGCAGATGCAGGAAGTGGCCGCCGATCGAGTCGTCGTCGGTTTCCACTTCGATGCGCTTGCCGTTGTGCGAATAGTGATACCAGTAGAGCAGCATCGAACCGAGCGAAGCCATCAGCTTGTCGGCAATGTCGCGCGCGCCCGGCAGGTTGTGGTCGTCTTTCTCCGGCAACACGGTGCCCAGCACCGACACGCCGGTGCGCATCACGTCCATCGGGTGCGCAGCGGCCGGGATCCATTCGAGCGCGGCCTTGACGTTCGCGGGCAGGCCGCGCAGCGCCTTCAGCCTGGTTTTGTAGGCGGTGAGTTCGGCCTGGGTCGGCAGCTTTTCGTGGACCAGCAGGTACGCGATCTCTTCGAATTCGCAGGCGCCCGCAATATCGAGAATGTCGTAGCCGCGGTAGTGCAGGTCGTTGCCGGTCTTGCCGACCGTGCAGAGGGCGGTATTGCCCGCCGTCACGCCGGACAGGGCGACGGATTTCTTCGGTTTGAAGCCGCTTTGGGGTTCGTTGCCGCCTTGTGCACCGGCGGTCTGCGTTGTCTCGCTCATCTCCCGCAATCTCCTTTGTGCCTGCTCATTGCTTCTGGTTGACCTACGCGTTCGACGTCGCTCGCCCGCAGCGCCAGATGATTCAGTGTTTCGATTGCAAGACGGTGTACAGGTACACCATTCAGCGCCGCCGTGCCGATCGCCGCATGGACGCGCATGCTCATGATGCGGCGTGCACGTTAGTGCCCACTTTCGCGAAGAGCGGCGCGGCGTCTTGCGGGACGGTGCGACCGGTGGCTTGCGCGCGACGCAGCACCGACCAGTAATAGCGATAGCTCGCCCGATCATGCAGCGTGTCGTGATGGCGCGTCGGGCCCCATTGGGCGGACTGCGCGGCCAGCAGGATTTCGGTGGCCGTGGCGATCTCTTCGTCGCGCGGCGCGAACGCGGCGACGATCGACTCGATTTGCGCCGGGTGGATGCTCCACATGCGCGTGTAGCCGAACTCGTTGCGGGCACGCGCGGCGTCGTTTGCCACCACGCTCATGTCGCGCACTTCCGTGCTGACGTTGTGCGATGGCACTTTGCCGTAGGCATGGCAAGCCGCCGAGATTTCCAGCTTCGCACGTCGCACCAGCGGATGATCGAACTGGCCGGGCGAGCGCATGGCCGTGTCGGGAATCGCGCCGTCGTGCGCGGAGACGAAGTCCATTAGCCCGAAGCTCAGCGCCTCCACGCCGGGCAGTGCGGCCAGATCGAACACGCGCGTCAGCGCGCCGTGCGTCTCGACCAGCAATTGCACCGGCACCGGTTGCGCGATGCCGAGTTCGCGGCGCGTGGCCTCGATGAACGCGACCATTTCGGCGGCATCGGGGACGTTGCGGATTTTCGGCAGGGTGATGTAAGCAGGCGCTCGCTTCGCGGCACGCAGAATGAGGCGGACGTCGTCGCGCCAGTGCGCGTGGTCGAAGTCGTGAATTCGCACGCCGACGCGGCCAAAGCGGTCATGCTCGCTGCCGAGCAGGGAGGCGACCAGTTCCGCGTGCTGTGCTTCGCGGCCGACCTGCGCGCCGTCTTCGCAATCGAGCGTGATATCGAACACCGGGCCGATCTGTTGCTGCAACGCGAGCGATTTCAGCATCAGCTTTTCGCTGCCGGCGTAGTGATCGCAGGCAGGCAGCACAGCGGGCGGCACTTCGCCGTCAAACAGCACTTCGGCGGGTGTGAGGGCGCGCATCTTCGGCGTCAGGGTGTGGGTAGGGTTTGGAAAAACTGTTTGGAGAAATCTGATTCGGGCGCGCTCTGCCAGACCGTCGCGGCAACTACGCAAAACGCGCTCGAATCAGATGCGAATAACTGCGTTCGCACAAAAAAAACCGGAACCCGCCACGTTGATGTCTGGGAGCACCCAGACCTTTCGCTTTGCGCCAAGCCCCCAAGCGGGATAACAAGCTTGGGGCGGCCCGGCGTTTTCTCAGGAGTTCCGGTTTGTCTGCATCAGCCGCTTAGCCGAGCAGATGTTGAACGCCGTCGCGCTCTTCCAGCAGTTCCTGCAGCGTGCCGTCCATCTTCTCGCGCGAGAATGCGTCGATTTCCAGACCTTCGACGCGCTTGTACTCGCCGTTTTCGCACGTAACCGGCACACCGTAGATGATGTCTTCCGGGATGCCGTACGAACCGTCCGACGGAATGCCCATGGTGACCCACTTGCCGTTCGTGCCAAGCACCCAGTCACGCACGTGGTCGATTGCCGCATTAGCCGCCGACGCTGCCGACGACAGGCCGCGTGCTTCGATGATCGCCGCGCCGCGCTTGCCGACGGTCGGGATGAACGTGTTGCGGTTCCATTCTTCGTCGTTGATCAGCTTGGTCAGGTCCTGACCTTCTGCCGTTGCAACGCGGAAGTCCGGGTACATGGTCGGCGAGTGGTTGCCCCACACGGCCAGCTTTTCGATCGAAGCGACCGGCTTGCCCGACTTGGCCGCCAGTTGCGACAGCGCGCGGTTGTGGTCCAGACGCAGCATGGCGGTGAAGTTCTTCTTCGGCAGATCCGGCGCCGACTTCATGGCGATGTAAGCGTTCGTGTTGGCCGGGTTGCCGACCACCAGAACCTTCACGTCGCGGCTGGCGACTTCGTTCAGCGCCTTGCCCTGAACCGTGAAGATTTCGGCGTTCGCCGACAGCAGGTCCTTACGTTCCATGCCTTTCGAACGCGGACGGGCGCCGACCAGCAGGGCCACGTCTGCATCCTTGAATGCGACCTTGGGATCGTCGGTGATCACGACGCCCGACAGCAGCGGGAATGCGCAATCATCCAGTTCCATCACGACGCCTTTGACGGCGCCTTGTGCTTGCGGCAGGTCGAGCAGTTGCAGGATAACCGGCTGATCCTTGCCGAGCAGGTCGCCATTGGCGATGCGGAACAGCAGGGAGTAAGCAATTTGACCTGCGGCGCCGGTGACGGCAACGCGCTTTGCGGGCTTAGCCATTGAGAAATCTCCAGGACGATGCGTTAGACGCTAGGGAAAACGCCATTCTATATGCGCGTTCAGCGAAGCGTTATGAAACACGGCGGAATTCACTGTTCGCGGACTGCCTCGTAATCTGCCGAGGGCGAGCGGCGCGTTGCGGCGAGACCGCCGTGCCGGAAACCTGTACAACTGCATGGGAGCGGGAATACGAAGCGCCGGGTAGCCGTTGCACGGTGCGGGCTCCTGCAAACAGCGCGTTTCGGCAAGCGTCTGGCCAACGAATGGCGGCGAAATCGAAACCTGAACTGCGTGGGAACAGCATGGTGCAGGGTGGCTGCCGGGGCGTCGCGGCGCTGCGCGAAACAGCCTCCGAAAACCCGCAAACCCTTGTTCGACAAGGAGTGTAGGAGTCGCTAGACACAAAGTCAACATTATCTTATGTCTTATATAAGACATATCTATTGAGGGGAAAACCCTAGACGCGGCCCAGCCCTTTATGATGAAATGCGCGGATGAATTCGAACCCGGCGAACACCACGAATCCGAACGGCCAAGGCGCCGCAGGCGAGGGTGTACCCGCTGCCGCCCCGGCCACGTCGCCCACTTTCAGCCCTTTGTATCAGCAGATCAAGGGGCTGATCACGCAGAGCCTTGAAAGCGGCGAGTGGAAGCCCGGCGAGATCATTCCTAGTGAAGTCGAATTGGCGGCCAGATACAAGGTCAGCCAGGGAACGGTGCGCAAAGCGATCGACGAACTTGCTGCCGACAACCTGCTGGTGCGCCGCCAGGGCAAGGGCACTTTTGTTGCAACGCACAACGAAGACCGCGCCCAGTTTCGCTTCCTCAGATTGCTGGCCGATGACGGAGCGGAACACCCGCACGTGAGCCGCCTGCTCGAGTGCCGGCGTTTGCGCGCTTCGGCGGACATCGCACGGCAACTTGATCTGAAACCCGCCGATCCGGTTGTATTGATCAAGCGATTGCTGCAGTTCGACGGCGAAGTCACCGTGCTCGACGAAATCTGGCTGCCCGGCGCCGTGTTTCGCGGCCTCACGCTCGAGCGGTTGTCGGAGTATAAAGGTCCACTCTACGCGATGTTCGAGACGGAATTCGGCACGCGCATGATCCGCGCGACGGAGAAGATCCGCGCGGTGGCGGCCGAGCCCGCCGTGGCCGACCTGCTGCACGTGCCCGCGGGTTTTCCGCTGCTATCGGTCGAGCGCGTGTCCTATACATACGGAGACCGGCCGGTCGAAGTGCGCCGTGGTTGGTATGTCACAACCGGGTACTACTATCAGAACGATCTAAGTTGAAACGGGTTTGAAACGGTTTGAATGAGGGTGCCGCGTCCCACGCGCGTGCCTGTTTGAAGGCGCCTTTATCGCGCAGGCTGCAACGGACTACTCGTGGTTTTCGCTGCAGCGCGATATAAAAAGGCGCTAAAATTGCGGATTAGTGTGACTACATAGTAGGGGTCTAGCATGGCTGAAGCCGTAAAAAAACCGAGGCCGGAATTCCGGAACATCGGTATCGGGCAGATATTGACGGCGTACCGTCTCCCGCTAGCGGGGCGAGTATCGATCTTGCACCGCGTAAGCGGTGGTCTGCTTTTTGTTTTTCTTCCGTTCCTGCTGTACCTCTTCGATCAGAGTCTGACTTCTGAACTCAGCTTCGAAGTCTTCAAAGGCTTCCTCTCCAACATCGTCGTCAAGCTCATCACGCTCGTTCTCGCGTGGGCCTTCCTGTTCCACTTCTGCGCCGGCGTCCGTCACCTGTTGATGGACACGAACCACAATGCGGTCACGAAGGAAAAAGGCAAGTCGACCTCTATCGTGGTTCTCGTCGTGTCGTCGCTGCTCACCATTGCATTCGCGGCAAAACTGTTCGGAGCATTCTAAAAAATGTCAGCTAATAACCGAATCGGTTCGAAGCGTCTTGTCGTCGGCGCGCATTACGGTCTGCGCGACTGGCTCGCCCAGCGCATTACCGCCACGATCATGGCGATCTACACGGTGATCCTGCTCGTCTGGTTCTTCGGCGCGCGCGATTTTTCGTATGAAGGCTGGGCGTCGATCTTCGCGACGCAATGGATGAAGCTCGCCACGTTCGTCACGCTGCTCTCGCTGTTCTATCACGCCTGGGTTGGTATCCGCGACATCTGGATGGACTATGTGAAGCCCGTTGGCACGCGCCTGTTCCTTCAGGCGCTGACGATCGTCTGGCTGCTCGCATGTGCGGGCTACGCTGCGCAGATTCTCTGGAGAGTGTAAAAGAATGGCTGCAATCAAGAATTCTCTGCCGCGTCGCAAGTTTGACGTGGTTATCGTCGGCGCAGGCGGCTCGGGGATGCGCGCTTCGCTGCAACTCGCGCGCGCTGGTCTGTCGGTTTGCGTGCTGTCCAAGGTGTTCCCGACGCGTTCGCACACGGTCGCTGCCCAAGGCGGCATCGGCGCTTCGCTCGGCAACATGAGCGAAGACAACTGGCACTATCACTTCTACGACACGATCAAGGGCTCCGACTGGCTCGGCGACCAGGACGCGATCGAGTTCATGTGCCGCGAAGCACCGAACGCAGTCTACGAACTCGAACACTTCGGCATGCCGTTCGACCGTAATGCCGACGGCACGATTTACCAGCGCCCGTTCGGCGGCCACACCGCCAACTACGGCGAAAAGCCGGTGCAACGCGCTTGCGCGGCGGCTGACCGTACCGGTCACGCGCTGCTGCACACGCTGTATCAGCAGAACGTCGAGGCCAAGACCCAGTTCTTCGTCGAATGGATGGCGCTGGATCTGATCCGCGACGCCGAAGGCGACGTGCTCGGCGTGACCGCGCTGGAAATGGAAACCGGCGACGTCTACATTCTCGAAGGCAAGACCACGCTGTTCGCCACGGGCGGCGCGGGCCGTATCTTCGCGGCGTCCACCAATGCGTTCATCAACACCGGTGACGGCCTGGGTATGGCGGCGCGCTCGGGCATCGCACTGCAAGACATGGAATTCTGGCAATTCCACCCGACCGGCGTGGCCGGCGCGGGCGTGCTGATTACCGAAGGCGTGCGCGGCGAAGGCGGCATTCTGCGTAACTCGAACGGCGAGCGTTTCATGGAACGCTACGCGCCTACCCTGAAGGATCTGGCGCCGCGCGACTTCGTTTCGCGTTCGATGGACCAGGAAATCAAGGAAGGCCGCGGCGTGGGTCCGAACAAGGATCACGTGCTGCTCGACCTGTCGCACATCGGCGCCGAGACGATCATGAAGCGTCTGCCGTCGATCCGCGAAATCGCGCTGAAGTTCGCGAACGTCGACTGTATCAAGGAGCCGATCCCGGTCGTGCCGACCATCCACTATCAGATGGGCGGCATTCCGACGAACATTCACGGCCAGGTCGTGGGTACGTCGAAGGGTCACGAAGAGCCGGTCAACGGTTTTTACGCAGTGGGCGAATGCTCGTGCGTGTCGGTGCACGGTGCGAACCGTCTCGGCACGAACTCGCTGCTCGACCTGGTGGTGTTCGGCCGCGCCGCCGGCAATCACATCGTCAAGCACGTGAAGGAAATCAAGGAGCACAAGCCGCTGCCGGCCGACGCCGCTGATTTCGCGCTGTCGCGTCTGGCGAAGCTGGAAAGCTCGTCCTCGGGCGAGTACGCGCAATCGGTCGCAAACGACATCCGCGGCACGATGCAGAAACACGCCGGCGTGTTCCGTACCTCGGCGTTGCTGTCGGAAGGCGTCGAGCGCATTCGCGAAGTGGCTGACCGCGTCGACAGCATCCATCTGAAGGACAAGTCGAAGGTGTTCAACACGGCACGTGTCGAAGCGCTGGAAGTGGCGAACCTGATCGAAGTGGCACGCGCCACGATGGTTTCGGCCGAAGCGCGTAAGGAAAGCCGTGGCGCGCACGCGCAGAACGACTTCGAACATCGCGACGACGAAAACTGGCTGCGCCATACGCTGTGGTTCAGCGAAGGCGATCGCCTCGACTACAAGCCGGTTCACATGCAACCGCTGACGGTCGAATCGGTTCCGCCGAAAGCGCGGACCTTCTAAGGCACAAGTCAAAGGAATTCAGAAATGGCAAAGCGTACATTTGAAATTTATCGCTACGACCCGGACAAGGACGCAGCGCCGCGCATGCAAACGTACGAGATCGAAATCGACTCGCACGAACGCATGCTGCTCGACGCGCTGCTGAAGTTGAAGGCAGTTGACGAAACGCTGTCGTTCCGCCGCTCGTGCCGCGAAGGCGTGTGCGGTTCGGACGCCATGAACATCAATGGCAAGAACGGTCTGGCCTGCCTGCAGAACATGAACGATCTGCCGCAAAAGATCGTGCTGCGTCCGCTGCCGGGATTGCCGGTCATTCGCGACCTGATCGTCGATATGACGCAGTTCTTCAACCAGTATCACTCGATCAAGCCGTACCTGATCAACGATACGCCGCCGCCGGAAAAGGAACGTCTGCAGTCGCCGGAAGAACGCGACGAGCTCGACGGCCTGTACGAATGTATTCTGTGCGCGAGCTGCTCGACTTCGTGCCCGAGCTTCTGGTGGAATCCGGACAAGTTCGTTGGCCCGGCCGGCCTGTTGCAAGCCTACCGTTTCATCGCGGACAGCCGCGACGAAGCGACCGGCGAACGCCTCGACAACCTGGAAGATCCGTACCGTCTGTTCCGTTGCCATACGATCATGAATTGCGTCGACGTTTGCCCGAAGGGCCTGAACCCGACCAAGGCGATTGGCAAGATCAAGGAATTGATGGTTCGCCGCGCTGTTTGAGATGGACGACACATCGCATCAGTCCGACCCTCTCCGCCGCGCGCGCCTTCGCTGGCGCGCGCGGCGGGGCCTGCTGGAAAACGATCTGATCTTTGAACGTTTTTTCGGCCGATATGAGCATGACCTCAGCGATGCCGACGTGGGCGCTCTCACGCGCCTGCTCGAGCTGAGCGATAACGACCTGATGGACTTGCTGCTCGCGCGCAAGGAACCGGAGGGCGACCTTGCCGACCCGGATGTGATCCGGGTGCTGGAGTTGCTGCGGAATGCCTGAGCGGCCCGTGTGCCGCTTGTCCGTTGTTCCAGGCGTGCAATTATCGAAAACCTGTTTCCATACTTCGATTGAGGATCTGCTATGACCCCGTCAGATGTTAAAGCCACGCTATCGTTCAGCGACAATTCGCCGAGCGTTGAAATGCCGATCTACAAGGGCACTCTCGGCCCGGACGTGATCGACATCCGCAAACTGTACGGCCAGACCGGCAAGTTCACGTACGACCCGGGCTTCATGTCGACGGCGGCGTGCAATTCCGCGATCACCTACATCGACGGCGATAAGGGCGAGCTGCTGTACCGCGGCTACCCGATCGACAACCTCGCGGAAAACGCGGACTTCCTCGAAACCTGCTATCTGCTGCTGAAGGGCGAACTGCCGAACGCGCAGCAGAACGCCGAGTTTGTGAAGACGGTCACGAACCACACGATGGTGCATGAGCAAATGCACTTCTTCTTCCGTGGTTTCCGTCGCGACGCACACCCGATGGCGATTCTGGTCGCTGCAGTCGGCGCATTGTCGGCCTTCTATCACGACTCGCTCGACATCAACAATCCGCGTCACCGTGAAGTGTCGGCCATTCGCATGATCGCGAAGCTGCCTACGCTCGTCGCCATGGCGTACAAGTACAGCATCGGCCAGCCGTTTGCGTACCCGAAGAATGACTTGTCGTACAGCGCGAACTTCATGCACATGATGTTCTCGAACCCGTGCGAAGAGTACAAGGTCAACGACGTACTGGTGCGCGCACTGGACCGTATCCTGATCCTGCACGCGGACCACGAGCAGAATGCATCGACCTCGACCGTGCGTCTGGCCGGTTCGTCGGGTGCGAATCCGTTCGCGTGTATCGCCGCCGGTATCGCGTGTCTGTGGGGCCCGGCGCACGGTGGTGCAAACGAAGCCGCGCTGAACATGCTGGAAGAAATCGGCTCGGTCGACAACATTCCTGAGTTCATCAAGCAGGTGAAGGACAAGAACTCGGGCGTGAAGCTGATGGGCTTCGGTCACCGCGTCTACAAGAACTACGATCCGCGTGCGAAGCTGATGCGCGAAACCTGCCACGAAGTGCTGGAAGAACTGGGCCTGCACGACGACCCGCTGTTCAAGCTGGCCATGGCACTGGAAAAGATCGCACTGGAAGACGAATACTTCGTGTCGCGCAAGCTGTACCCGAACGTCGACTTCTACTCGGGCATCGTGCAGCGCGCGCTGGGCATCCCGACCTCGATGTTCACGTGTATCTTCGCGATGGCACGTACGGTCGGCTGGATTGCACAGTGGAACGAAATGATCGCTGATCCTGAACAGAAGATTGGCCGTCCGCGTCAGCTGTTCATCGGCGACACGCAACGTGAAGCCAAGCCGATCGCGCAACGTTGATTGGGTTAAGTCCGCATCGTTCGCAGTAGTCGGTTCTGCTGCGAGCTGACGCGGAATGTGGTTGATAAGAAATGCCCCGACGGGTTCTCCCGCCGGGGCATTTTGTTTTCGGATTCGATCTCGCGCGTTCGAGCATGAGATCACGCGGCGGTGCAGCAAGCTGCAAGCGCGCGCAGGCGTGCCGGGTAACGTCGATACAGGTATCGGCACTACCACCCAACTCCCTGTTTTTTATCGGTTTTCTTCCTGATTGAGCGGCCCAAAGCGGGATTCTGCGTGGCATAATCGACCGACACGGTCAGCCCGCAGTCATTACTACCCCGCATACCATGGCACAGACTCTCTACGACAAATTGTGGAACACACACGTGGTCCACTCGGAAGAAGACGGTACGACGATTCTCTATATCGACCGTCACCTGCTGCACGAAGTCACCAGCCCTCAGGCGTTCGAAGGCCTGAAGCTGGCTGAGCGTCCGGTGTGGCGCATTAGCGCGAACCTGGCGGTATCGGACCACAACGTGCCGACCACAGACCGCAGCCACGGCATTGCCGATCCGGTTTCCAAGCTGCAAGTCGACACGCTCGATTCGAACTGCGACGCCTACGGCATCACGCAGTTCAAGATGAACGATCTGCGCCAGGGCATCGTGCACATCATCGGGCCGGAGCAGGGCGCCACGCTGCCGGGCATGACGATCGTCTGCGGCGATTCGCACACGTCCACGCACGGCGCGTTCGGTGCGCTCGCGCACGGCATCGGCACGTCGGAAGTCGAGCACGTGCTGGCCACGCAAACGCTCTTGCAGAAAAAGAGCAAGAACATGTTGGTGAAGGTAGAAGGCGCGCTGCCGCGCGGCTGTACCGCGAAAGACATCGTGCTCGCCATCATCGGCAAGATCGGCACGGCAGGCGGCACCGGCTACGCGATCGAATTCGGCGGCTCGACCATCCGCGCGCTTTCCATGGAAGGCCGCATGACGGTCTGCAACATGGCGATCGAGGCAGGCGCGCGCGCCGGCATGGTCGCGGTCGACGACACCACCATCGAGTATCTGAAAGGCCGCCCGTTCTCGCCGGAAGGCGTGGAGTGGGATCACGCGGTCGAGTATTGGAAGCAGTTCAAGACGGACGAAGGCGCGCACTTCGACCGCGTGGTCGAACTGAACGCCGCGGATATCGTGCCGCAAGTCACGTGGGGCACGTCGCCGGAAATGGTCACGGCCGTAGACGGCCGCGTGCCGGATCCGGACCGTGAAAAAGATCCGGTCAAGCGCGACGCCATGGAGCGCGCGCTGAAATACATGGCGCTCGAACCGAATGCGCCGATCGAATCGATCAAGCCGGATAAAATCTTCATCGGGTCGTGCACCAACGCGCGTATTGAAGACATTCGCGCCGCGGCTTACGTCGTGAAGAAACTGGGCCGCCGCGTGGCGCCGAACATCCGTCTGGCCATGGTCGTGCCGGGTTCGGGTCTCGTGAAGGCACAGGCGGAACGTGAAGGCCTCGACAAGGTCTTTACCGACGCCGGGTTCGAATGGCGTGAACCAGGTTGCTCGATGTGTCTCGCCATGAACGCCGACCGGTTGGAACCGGGCGAGCGTTGTGCGTCCACGTCGAATCGTAATTTCGAAGGTCGTCAGGGCGCCGGTGGGCGTACCCACCTCGTGAGCCCCGCGATGGCTGCGGCCGCCGCCATCGAAGGGCATTTCGTCGATATTCGCAAGCTTGGATAAACACGCATGATGAAGAACATGAATCGCACCACTCTATTGCGTCGCTTCGCGCTCGGTTCCCTGGCTGGGCTATTGCTCGGTCTAGCCGGTTGCAACACGGTGCACGGATTCGGCGAGGACATGTCGCACCTCGGCAATTCGATCAGCAATCACGCTGATAAATAAGCGGTTTTTGATTTTTGCCGGCCATGCGCCGAGCGGCTTTGCGGCCGCCGCGCGCATCGCCCGGTCTTGAAACAGGTGCCAAGCGTC
The DNA here is from genome assembly GCF_900104795.1 of Burkholderia sp. WP9. NCBI lineage: Bacteria > Pseudomonadati > Pseudomonadota > Betaproteobacteria > Burkholderiales > Burkholderiaceae > Burkholderia > Burkholderia sp. WP9. The sequence continues at coordinate 1,673,457 of NZ_FNTG01000002.1, read as the reverse complement.
ATGGATAAATTCATCGTACACACCGGCGTCGTGGCGCCGCTCGATCGCGAGAACGTCGACACGGACGCGATCATTCCGAAGCAATTCCTGAAGTCGATCAAGCGCACGGGTTTCGGCCCGAACGCATTCGACGAATGGCGCTACCTCGACCACGGCGAGCCGGGTCAGGACAATTCGAAGCGTCCGCTGAACCCGGATTTCGTGCTGAACCAGCCGCGTTATCAAGGCGCTTCGGTGCTGCTGGCGCGTAAGAACTTCGGCTGCGGCAGCTCGCGCGAGCACGCGCCGTGGGCATTGGAGCAATACGGTTTTCGCGCGCTGATCGCGCCGAGCTTCGCCGACATTTTCTATAACAACTGCTTCAAGAACGGCGTGTTGCCGATCGTGCTGACCGAACAGCAAGTCGATCACCTGTTCAACGAAACGTATGCGTTCAACGGCTTCAAGCTGACGGTCGATCTCGAAGCGCAAGTCGTGCGCACGTCGGACGGCGGCACGGAGTATCCGTTCGAAGTCGCGGCGTTCCGCAAGTACTGCCTGCTGAACGGCTTCGACGACATCGGCCTCACGCTGCGCCACGCGGACAAGATTCGCCAGTTCGAAGCAGAGCGGATCGCGAAGCAGCCGTGGCTCGCGCACCGCATCGTCGGTTGAAGGCGTAAGGGCGTAGCGCGCGCTTACGGATTCAAGCTCAAAAGTCTCGAAGAAAATCTCAAGGAATTCGCATGAAGATCGCAGTGTTGCCGGGCGACGGCATTGGTCCCGAAATCGTCAAGGAAGCCGTCAAGGTCCTGAATGTACTCGGCGAGAAATTCGAACTCGAAGAAGCGCCGGTTGGCGGCGCGGGCTACGAAGCGAAGGGCCATCCGCTGCCTGATTCGACGCTGGCGCTGGCAAAAGAAGCCGACGCGATCCTGTTCGGCGCCGTTGGCGACTGGAAGTACGACTCGCTCGAACGCGCGCTGCGCCCGGAGCAGGCCATTCTCGGTCTGCGCAAACACCTGCAACTGTTCGCGAACTTCCGCCCGGCAATCTGCTATCCGCAGCTCACCGGCGCATCGTCGCTGAAGGAAGAGATCGTCTCGGGCCTCGACATCCTGATCGTGCGCGAGCTGAACGGCGACATCTATTTCGGCGCGCCGCGCGGCGTGCGTTCGGCGCCCGACGGCCTGTTTGAAGGCGCCAAGGAAGGTTTCGACACGATGCGTTATTCGGAACCCGAGGTGCGCCGCATTGCGCACGTTGCGTTTCAGGCAGCGCAAAAGCGTCAGAAGAAGCTGACGAGCGTGGACAAGGCGAACGTGCTTGAGACCTCGCAGTTCTGGCGTGATGTGATGATCGACGTTTCGAAGGAATACGCGGACGTCGAACTGTCGCACATGTACGTGGACAACGCGGCCATGCAGTTGGTCAAGGCGCCGAAGGCGTTCGACGTGGTTGTCACCGGCAACATGTTCGGCGACATTCTCTCCGACGAAGCGGCCATGCTCACGGGCTCGATCGGCATGCTGCCGTCGGCCTCGCTCGACAAGAACAACAAGGGCTTGTACGAGCCGTCGCATGGTTCGGCACCGGACATCGCCGGCAAGGGTGTCGCGAATCCGCTGGCCACCATTCTGTCGGCTGCCATGATGCTGCGCTATTCGTTGAACAAGGCCGAGCAAGCCGATCGCATCGAAAACGCCGTGAAAAAGGTGCTCGAACAAGGTTTCCGCACCGGCGACATTCTCACGCCGGGTTGCAAGCAGGTCGGCACGGTTGCCATGGGCGACGCGGTCGTCGCAGCACTGTAAAAAAAGCGCGCGAAGCAAGAAGAAGTCAGGTCGTCAAACGGCCTTTAAAACGCGAATTGGCCTCGAATGAGGCCGATTCGCGCGTAATACGGGCGACAGCGGCGGACATTGACGTCGCCAGATTCCGGTTTTCGTGTATATTGTAGCGATGGCGCACACAGCTCAAATCTCCTCGATTTCGACACTGCACGGCAAAACGGCCCGTGTGGTTGAGCTCGCCATTACCGCCAAAGCTTCCATTAAAACGATTACCCCGAAAACGATCACGAAGCGCTGATCGTCCGTCGTGCCCGCTCATCTTCCCCGCGCGGTCACTGCGGGCAAAGATGCGGGGAAGTTTCCATTCGAAGGGTATGAAGTCATGAACGTAGGTCTCGTAGGTTGGCGCGGCATGGTCGGCAGCGTCCTGATGCAACGTATGCAGCAGGAAGGCGATTTCGATCTTATCGAACCGGTGTTTTTCAGCACCAGCAACGCGGGCGGCAACGCGCCGTCGTTCGCCAAAAACGAGACCAAGCTCAAAGATGCGACAAGCATCGAAGACCTGAAGAAGTGCGAAGCGATCATCTCCTGCCAGGGCGGCGATTACACGAACGAAGTGTTCCCGAAGCTGCGCGCGGCGGGCTGGAACGGTTACTGGATCGACGCGGCTTCGTCGCTGCGCATGAAGGACGACGCGGTCATCATTCTCGATCCGGTCAACCTCGACGTGATCAAGAACGCGCTGGTCAAGGGCCAGAAGAATTTTATCGGCGGCAATTGCACGGTCAGCCTGATGCTAATGGCGCTCGGCGGCCTGTTCCGCGAAAACCTCGTCGACTGGATGACGGCCATGACGTATCAGGCCGCTTCGGGCGCGGGCGCGCAAAACATGCGCGAGCTGCTGCAGCAAATGGGCACGCTGTACGGTGCGGCCAAGGAAGATCTGGCTGATCCGTCGTCGGCGATTCTCGACATCGATCGCCGCGTGCTCGCCGCGATGAACAGCGACCGCATGCCGACCGACAACTTCGGCGTGCCGCTCGCCGGCTCGCTGATTCCGTGGATCGACAAGGATCTCGGCAACGGCATGTCGAAAGAAGAGTGGAAGGGCGGCGCTGAAACCAACAAGATTCTCGGCAAGCCGGCCATGGGCACGCCGGGTTCGATTCCGGTCGACGGCCTGTGCGTGCGGATCGGCGCAATGCGTTGCCACTCGCAGGCGCTGACCATCAAGCTGAACAAGGACGTGCCGCTAGACGAGGTGAACAGCATCCTGGCGTCGGGCAACGACTGGGTCAAGGTGGTGCCGAACGAGCGTGAAGCGTCCATGCGCGATCTGTCCCCGGCGGTCGTGACGGGCACGCTGACGGTGCCGGTCGGCCGCGTGCGCAAACTGGCGATGGGCGGCGAATATCTGTCGGCTTTCACGGTCGGGGATCAGCTGCTGTGGGGTGCTGCGGAACCGCTGCGTCGCATGCTTCGCATTGTGCTCGACAAGTAAAGTAAACTACGCGCTCACGACGCGTAGAAAACTCAAGAAGCGTCGCGCTTGCGCGGCGCTTTTTTCATTGTGTGCTCCGATTATCTTGTCTCTCTCCAACCGCAAAAAAGGGCTGCGCGCTGACGCGCCAGGAGTCCCGATGAACCTTCGACTCTCATCCCTTCGGGCTATGTTCGTTCATCAAGGTGCGCGCCGACTGACGGCCGCCGCCGCTTTGGCGCTCGCGCTGGGTCCCGCCGCCGTGGGCAGCGCGCTCGCTGCGCCGGGCGACGCCGCGAGCGCGCCGGACGCGGCCTCCGTTTCCTACGCGAACGGTGGTCAATTCACGGTTCGTCCAGGGCAGTCGCTGAACGACGTGGCGATTGCCGTCACGCAGTCGCACGACCGGGCGACCCTCGCACGCGCCTCGCGCGCGTTGTTCGAGGCGAATCCTAACGCCTTCATGAGCCATGATCCGAGCCGGATGCGCGTGGGTGCGGTGTTGACGGTGCCGGCGCTGGACGCCTCGGGGGCGCTGGCTGCGTCGTCGGCGGGTGTTGCGTCTGCTGGTTCTGCAGCAGCTGCGCCTGCTTCGGCACCGAGCACAGCTACGGCGAGCGGCGTCGCGCAGGTCAATGCAGCGCCGTCAAGCGCGGCGACGCCAGCCGTCCCTGCCGTGTCTGCGACGACAGCCACTCCTGCCGTGTCGGCGCCGGCCAGTGCAGTTGCCGAGGCAAGCTCTGCGACGGCGGGCGGTACGGCTTCCTCTGCGCCGATCGCCGGATCGCAGGCAGCAGTATTGCCGGCCAGCACCGCTCATGAATGGACCGGCTCGATTCAGCCCTCAGCTAGCGAGCCTGTTGAAGGCGCCTCGGCGGCCGGTGCCGGAACAATTGGCGCGGCGAGCGCCGCACAACCGGCTTCGCAGCCGCGTGTGCAAGTCTCGAGTTTGCAGCAATTGCTCGCATTGAAAAACCGCGTGCTGATGGAATTGCAGAAGCATGGCATTGGCGGTACGCCGGCCGTTAAGGGCGGCGCGTCGAACAGCGTCGCGCCGTCGGCGCCCGGCGCGTCCTCGGTGGCGGCTGCGCCCGGTCACGCCGTTACGCCGGCAGCTTCGACGTCGAAAGATGTCGGCATGTCGCAGACGGAACTGAGCGTGGCGGCTGCGGTTGGTGCGGCGCTGGTTGCGCTGCTCGCGGCGTTGCGTATGGGGCGCCGGAAGCGCGAGCGCGCCGCGGCGGCTGAAACTGCGCCGGAGGGGAGCGATTTGGCGGCGTCCGGGCGGTCAGTGGGCCCGCAGGAGGTTGTTGAGACGCGCGCGCAGACTCCGTCGGTACACGAAACGCCGGACGCGAACGACGAGGTGGCGGCCCGAAATGCGGCGGCGCTGGCGGCGACTGAACGTGAGGCCGCGGAAGGTGACGCGGCGGCGCGTGAGATGGCGGAGCGAGTAGCAGCAGAACGCGACGCGGAAATTCGCCGGGCGGCGGCGCGGGAGGCCGAGGAGCAGGCGTTGGCGCGCGCAGCCGCAGAACAGGCTGCGGCGGAACGTGCGGCTGCAGAAACGGCGGCGGCGGAACGCGCAGCCGCAGAAAAGGGCGCGGCAGAGCGTGTGGCCGCAGAACAGGCCGCGGCGGAACGTGCGACCGCAGAGCAGGCCGCAGCGCAGCCCGCAGCCGCAGAACAGGCCGCGGCAGAACGTGTAGCCGCAGAGCATGCAGCCGCAGAACCGGCGGCGGAACAAGTGGCAGCCGAACAAGCGGCAGCCGAACATGCAGCAGCGGAACACGCAGCAGCGGAACACGCAGCGGCAGACCGCGCAGCAACTGAACAATCCGCATCGAGCCACGCATCCACCAGCCACGCAGCGGCACCCGCACAAGACCCTGCCGCACCCCAGCACGTCGGGCACGAACACGACACAACATCCGCATCCGCCGAATCCGCGCACGTCGAGCCGAACAACGCGCCGTCCGCTCAAAGCGATTTCGCGCCCGAACCCCTTCCTGCGCCCCCGCTCGATCACTTCGATGACGCGACCATGGCCGCGAGCCTTGCCGCCGCCGCGGAACTCGGCGCCGAGGCTCTGCCGCTGGCGCCGCCCGAGCCCCTCGACGAAGCCTTCCCGCACGAGGAACCCGTCCATCGTTTGCAATGGGACGATGTGCCCGCCGAACCGCAGGGACCGTCGGTCGAACTGCATCAATCGGCGCAGACTGAGCACGCGCCGTCGGTGCCGACCGAGTTTCCGCGCGACGCCGTCGATGCCTTCGGCAGCCTCGACATGCCGTTGCCACCGCGCGTCGAGTCGCCCGCTGACCGCGTGCATGCACCCGCTTCGCTGTCGACGCAACCGGTGGCATCGCCGGAAGCCACGGCGAAACAGTCCGCCGCCGAGCACTATCCGAACGACACACCGCACGTCGCCGATGAGATCGCAGCCGGTACCGCAGGTCACGCGTCCGTCGCCGGCTTGGGCGCCGGTTTCGGCGCCGGCTTCGGTGCGTCCGGCTTCGGCGCGCTGAAGCTCGATTTCGACCTCGAGTTGCCGCCCAGCCCGGCCGAGCCGTTGCCGGCATTTACGCCGGCCGATCTCACCCGCATCGCTCGCAACAAGCTCGATCTGGCTGCCGAGTACATCGAACTTGGCGATCTGTCCGGCGCGCGCGCGCTCATCAACGAAGTGATCGAGACGAACGATCCGGGAACGCGCACCGAGGCCCGCGCGTTGCTCTCGACGCTCGCCCCGTTGTCGTGAAGCGTATCGCTCTAGGCGTCCAGTACGACGGTTCGGCATTCTGCGGTTGGCAGTCGCAACCGCATGGCAACACCGTCCAGGACGAGCTCGAACGGGCGCTGCGCGAGTTCGCGCAAACGCCGGTGCCCACCGTGGTTGCGGGCCGCACCGATACGGGAGTGCATGGCCTCGGCCAGGTCGTGCATTTCGATACCGAACTCGACCGTGCGGACGTTTCCTGGGTTCGCGGCACCAACTCGTTTCTGCCGAAGACGATCTCGGTGCAGTGGGCCAAGCCGATGCCCGACGAGTTCCACGCACGTTTCTCGGCATTCGAGCGGACCTATTACTACGTGCTTTACGTCCATCCGGTGCGCTCGCCGATGCTGGCGACGCGCGCCGGCTGGCTGCATGCGGCGCTCGACGTCGACGCGATGCGGGCCGCCGCCGCTCATCTGATCGGCGAGCACGACTTTTCGGCGTTCCGCTCGTCGCAATGCCAGTCGAAAACGCCGGTCAAGCATCTGTATCAGATCGACGTGCAGCAGCAGGGCGACTTCGTCCATTTCCGTTTTCGGGCGAACGCGTTCCTGCACCATATGGTGCGCAACCTGATGGGCTGTCTCGTCTACATTGGCCGTGGCCGTCGCCCGGTTGAATGGATGGCCGAGGTATTGGCGAGCCGCGATCGCGAGGTCGCCGCACCGACCTTCATGCCCGACGGCTTGTATCTGGCGCAGGTGGGCTATCCTGAGCAATTCGCCGTGCCCGCGCCGCAGACGGGCAGCGTGCCGTGGAGTACCGTATGGACCGAGCAGGCGCAAACATGAAATCAACTGAAAACTTCGCGAACGAATCCAATACCGGTGTGGACCAGCAGGCCATGCCGCATCGCACGCGCATCAAGCTGTGCGGCCTTTCGAAGCCGGAAGACGTGGCCCACGCGATCAACCTCGGCGCCGATGCGATCGGCCTCGTGTTTTACCCGCCGAGCCCGCGTTCGGTCAGCATCGCGCAGGCCGTCGAGCTGGTGCACGACGTGCCGCCGTTCGTCTCGGTGGTCGGCCTTTTCGTCAACGCTACGCCGGACTGGATTCGCGAGGTGGTGAGCAACGTCGGGCTCACGCTCCTGCAGTTTCACGGAGACGAGACCGCGGAGCAGTGCGAATCGCTTGCCGGCGTTGCGGGTTTGCCTTGGTTGCGTGCGTTACGCGTTGCGGCGGATACTCAGCCGGCCGATTTGGTAAAATCGGCTCTTAGCTATTCAGCAGCCAGCGGCCTTCTGTTCGACACCCATGTCGAAGGATACGGCGGCGGCGGGAAGGTCTTCGATTGGTCACTTATTCCAGCAGGGCTCGCGCGTCGGGCCGTTTTGAGTGGTGGGTTGAGCGCGCAAAACGTCAGTGATGCGATCCATCGCGTGCGCCCGTACGCGGTCGATGTCTCGAGCGGCATCGAAACGCCGGGCGCCAAGGGCGTGAAAGATCACGCCCGGATGGCGGCGTTCGTACGCGCAGTGCGCGCAGCGGACGCTGAATGATTCCGGCGCCGCGATGCTCTCGCACGAGAGCCGCGCGCCACACTGAGAAGAGTGATCACCATGTATAACTTGCCTGACGAAAGAGGCCATTTCGGCCAATTTGGCGGCTCGTTCGTCGCTGAAACGCTGGTTCACGCGCTCGACGAATTGCGCGAAGCCTACGAGAAATACCAGAAAGACCCCGACTTCGTCGCCGAATACGAGCGCGAACTGAAGTATTTTGTTGGCCGTCCGTCGCCGATTTACCACGCACAGCGCTGGAGCGAGATGCTCGGCGGCGCGCAAATATTCTTCAAGCGTGAGGATCTGAATCACACCGGCGCGCACAAGATCAACAACGTGATCGGCCAGGCGCTGCTCGCCAAGCGCATGGGCAAACCGCGCGTGATCGCGGAAACCGGCGCCGGCCAGCACGGCGTAGCCACGGCCACCATCGCCGCGCGTTTCGGCATGGAATGCGTGGTCTACATGGGTGTCGAAGACGTGCGCCGCCAGGCCGCCAACGTCTACCGTATGAAACTGCTCGGCGCGACCGTCGTGCCAGTCGAATCCGGCTCGCGCACGCTGAAAGACGCGTTGAACGAAGCCATGCGCGACTGGGTGACGAACGTCGAAGACACGTTCTACATTATCGGCACGGTGGCAGGTCCGCACCCGTATCCGATGATGGTACGCGACTTCCAGCGCGTGATCGGCGACGAATGCAAGGTTCAAATGCCTGCATTGGTTGGCCGTCAACCGGACGCCGTGATCGCGTGTGTTGGCGGCGGTTCGAACGCTATGGGTATCTTTTACCCGTATATTGACGACACATCGGTGAAATTGATCGGCGTGGAAGCGGCCGGCGACGGCATCGAAACCGGCCGCCACGCTGCTTCGCTGATTGGCGGAAGTCCCGGCGTCCTGCACGGCAACCGCACCTACCTGCTTCAGGATGAAGATGGGCAGATCATCGAGACGCATTCGGTGTCGGCGGGCCTCGATTATCCGGGCGTCGGTCCTGAGCACGCGTGGTTAAAAGAGAGCAAGCGCGCGGAATATGTCGGCATCACCGACGAAGAAGCGCTCAAAGCGTTTCACGACTGCTGCCGCATCGAGGGCATTATTCCGGCGCTGGAATCCAGTCATGCGCTGGCCTATGCCGCAAAACTCGCGCCGACGTTGCCGAAGGATAAATACCTTCTGGTCAATCTGTCGGGCCGCGGCGACAAGGACATGCATACGGTCGCCGAGCGATCGGGCATTCAGTTCTGAGCGCCGCGACGATGCGTGACGAGTTCGACGAGCCGCAGCCGGCAATTGAAACCACGCCGGCCGCCGATGTACCGGCGGCCGAGGCGCCTGCACTGCTGTTGCCGCAGGTACCCGCCGGCATTCAGCTGTTGAACCGCGATTTTCTGTCCGATGTGGCGAACATTCCCGACGGGTCGATCGACCTGATCCTGTGCGATCCGCCTTATGGGCTCGGCAAGGATTACGGCAACGACTCCGACATGCGTACGGGCGAAGACTTTCTCGCCTGGACGCGTGGCTGGCTCGAGCTGGCTATTCCGAAGCTCAAGCCGTCGGGTTCGCTCTACATTTTCTGCACATGGCAGTACGCGCCGGAAATCTTCAGCTTCCTGAAGACAAAACTCACGATGATCAATGAAATCATCTGGGACCGGCGTGTGCCGAGCATGGGCGGAACGGTGCGCCGTTTTACCTCGGTGCACGACAACATCGGCTTTTTCGCGGTATCGAAGGATTACTTCTTCGATCTCGATCCCGTCCGCATCCCGTACGATGCCGCCACGAAGAAGGCGCGTTCGCGTAAATTGTTCGAAGGCAGTAAGTGGCTCGAGGTTGGCTATAATCCAAAGGATGTCTGGTCGGTTTCGCGTCTGCATCGGCAACATGCCGAGCGCGTCGCGCATCCCACCCAGAAGCCTCTGGAAATTGTCGAGCGGATGGTGCTGGCAAGTTGTCCGAAGGGCGGCCGCGTGCTCGACCCTTTCATGGGCAGCGGCACCACCGCAGTCGCTTGCGCCCGTCAGCAGCGCGAATTCGTCGGCTATGAGATCAATGAAAGTTACTGCGCGATCGCGCGTGAGCGGGTCAGCGCTGCTGCCGCTCCGCCGGTGGCGCGCCGGGTCAAAGCCAAAACTCAACGGCAGACCGAAGTGCAATGAGCGTGCAATGAGCACGCTGCGCGGTAACTCAATTCGAGAATATTCCATGTCCCGTATCAAGAACACGTTTGCTGCGCTGTCCGCCCAAGGCAAGAAAGGCCTGATTCCGTTTATGACGGCCGGCGACCCGGATCCTGCCCGTACGGTCGAATTCATGCATGCGCTCGCCGCCGGCGGCGCGGATGTGATCGAACTCGGCGTGCCGTTTTCCGACCCGATGGCCGATGGCCCGGTGATCCAGCAGTCGTCGGAGCGCGCATTGGCGCACGGTGTGACGCTGCGCCGCGTGCTCGCCGACGTCAAACGCTTCCGCGAAACCAATGACACGACGCCCGTCGTGCTGATGGGCTACGCGAATCCGATCGAGCGCATGGGCGCCGAGGCTTTCGCAAAGGCCGCCAAGGAAGCTGGCGTGGACGGCGTTCTGGTTGTCGACTACCCGCCCGAAGAGTGCGCTAACTTCGCCGAACAGATGCGATCTGCCGGCATCGACCCGATTTTCCTCCTTGCGCCCACGTCCACCGACGAGCGTATCGCGGAAGTCGGCAAAATTGCCAGCGGCTACGTCTACTATGTGTCGTTGAAAGGGGTGACCGGAGCGGCGAATCTGGACGTTTCCAGCATCGCGAGTAAAATCCCGGCCATCAAGTCGCGCGTCCCCTTGCCGGTGGGCGTCGGTTTCGGCATTCGCGACGCGCAAACCGCGCGTTCGGTGGCCGAAGTCTCCGATGCCGTCGTGATCGGCAGCCGTATCGTGCAATTGCTGGAACAAGCGGCGCCCGACACCGCCGCCGAGACGCTCACGCGCTTCGTCGCCGAGGTGCGCGAGGCGCTGGATAGCATCGCGACTGCCCGATAACAGTTAATTTTTGTCTTCTGTAGTGTGAGCGGCGGGCTTGTCCCGCCGTTTGCGCGATCGTAGACCCCAGAAGGATTCAATATGAGCTGGCTCGATAAACTGCTGCCGCCGAAAATCAAGCAAACCGACCCGAAGAACCGCAAGGGGATTCCGGAAGGCCTGTGGATCAAGTGCCCGTCGTGCGAAGCGGTGCTGTACCGCAACGACGTCGAGGCCAATCTGCACGTTTGCCCGAAGTGCGATCATCACATGCGCATCGGCGCGCGTGAGCGGCTCGACGGCCTGCTCGATCCGGAAGGTCGCTACGAAATCGGCCAGGAAATCGTCCCGGTCGACGCGCTCAAGTTCAAAGACAGCCGCAAGTATCCGGATCGTCTGAAAGAAGCCATGGACGACACCGACGAAACCGACGCAATGGTCGTCATGGGCGGTGCGATTCATACGCTGCCGGTGGTGGTGGCCTGCTTCGAGTTCTCGTTCATGGGCGGCTCGATGGGCTCGGTGGTCGGCGAGCGCTTCGCGCGCGGCGCGCAGAACGCGCTCGAACAGAAGGTGCCGTTCATCTGCTTTACCGCATCGGGCGGCGCGCGGATGCAGGAAAGCCTGTTGTCGCTGATGCAAATGGCGAAGACCACGGCCATGCTGACCAAGCTCGCCGAAGCCAAGCTGCCGTTTATCTCCGTGCTGACCGATCCGACCATGGGCGGCGTGTCGGCCAGTTTCGCGTTTCTCGGCGACGTGGTGATCGCGGAGCCGAAGGCGCTGATCGGCTTTGCCGGCCCGCGCGTGATTGAACAAACCGTGCGCGAGAAGCTGCCGGAAGGTTTCCAGCGCGCCGAGTTCCTGCTCACGAAGGGTGCGATCGACATGATCGTCGACCGCCGCAAGCTACGTGAAGAAATCGCTCAATTGATGGCGCTGCTGAGCCATCAGCCGGCTGACGCGGTGGCGTAAGCGGGCTGCGCGGTGGGGCGTCACGCTTTGTCGAGCGCGCCCGCCGTCAAAAAAAGCAGTAAAAATAGCGCGCCGCGTGAGGGATCAAGCGGCGCGCTGTCATTTCCGGGATAATCACGGTCTCGCAACGCAGCGCCGGTTGCCGACGAAGGCCGGCGCAGGCGCTGAGTTTCCGCGCATAAACCGCCCCAGAGACTAGGCTCTGGCCGCAGCCGCAGCCGCAGCCGACCGCTCGCGGCGCACATTCGCAATACTGCCAAATCGATTCACTCGCGATTCACCCGATGACCACATTCCCCACCCTCGACGCGTGGCTCACGCACCTCGAATCCGCGCATCCGGTCGGCATCGACATGGGTCTGGCCCGCATCACCCAGGTGCGCGACGCCATGCAATTGTCGTTCGCGTGCCCGGTCATCACGGTCGGCGGCACGAATGGCAAGGGTTCCACGTGCGCGATCCTCGAATCCATTCTGCTGCGCGCTGGGTTCACGGTCGGCTGCCACACGTCGCCACATCTGCTGTCGTTTAACGAACGCGCGCGGGTGAACGGCCAAATGGCCAGCGACGCGGATCTGCTGCCGCACTTCGAGGCCGTCGAAACGGCGCGGCTGAGCCTCGCCGAACCGGTCACGCTCACCTACTTCGAATTCACGACGCTGGCGATCATGAGCCTGTTCGCTTCGCGCGGCCTGGATGCGGTGATTTTCGAAGTCGGCCTGGGCGGCCGCCTCGACGCGGTCAATATCCTCGATACGGATTGCGCGATCATCACCAGCATCGATATCGATCACACGGATTATCTTGGCGATACGCGAGAGAAAATTGCCTTCGAAAAAGCCGGCATTTTCCGGCCGGGCAAGCCGGCGATCTGCGCGGACCCGGTGCCGCCGCAATCGCTGATCGATTACGCTGAAAAAATCGGCGCGGAATTGTGGCTGTTCGGCCGCGATTTTCGATACGAAGGCCAGGCAGGCAGCGAACGCCAGCAATGGAGCTACGTCGGCCCGACCATGCGGCGTTCGGCGCTGGCCTATCCGGCGCTGCGCGGCGCGAATCAGTTGATCAACACGTCAGCGGCGCTTGCCGGTCTCGAAGCGCTGCGTGACCGCTTGCCGGTGTCGGCCCAGGACATCCGCCTCGGCCTTGCGAATGTAGAACTGCCCGGGCGTTTCCAGGTGCTGCCGGGCAAACCTGCCATTGTGCTCGATGTCGGTCACAATCCGCACGCGGCCGCCGTGCTGACGCAAAACCTCGGGAACATGGGCTTCTTCCCGTACACGTACGCGGTGTTCGGCGCAATGCGCGACAAGGACATAGCCGGCGTACTGGCGCACCTGAAAGGCGAAATCGACCATTGGTGCGTGACCGATTTGCCGACGCCGCGGGCGGCGTCAGCGGAAGAGCTCGAAACGGCATTGCGCGAGCAGGGCGTGGGCGAGGGCGCCGACAGCAGCGTGACGCGCTACGCCACACCAGCAGAGGCTTTCCAAGACGCGCTAAAACGAGCGTCAGAGAATGATAGAATCGTGGTTTTCGGCAGTTTCTATACGGTAGCAGGCGTCATGGCCTACCGTAAATCGCAGCAACACTGAACGGGCGCCAGGCTCGAACCAAGCGATTCATGGGAATTTTCTCGTTCGGCAAGAAAGACGACGCGCCCAACCGGCGCGGCGCAAATACCAGTTCCACCCGGGCCGCCCGTGGCGAGCGCGTGGAGCGGCGAACCCGCCGCACGGAGCGCACCGTCGACGCCGATGCGATGCTGCTCGACCCTACGTTGCCGGAAAAGCAGCGTGCGCGTCGCCGCCTGGTGGGCGCGATCGCAATGGTCGTGGCCGCGGTCGTCATCTTGCCGATGGTGCTGGACTCGCACCCCAAGCCCGTCACAGACGACATCTCCATCGACATTCCAAGCCGTCCCGCGCCGAAGCTCGCCAAAGCCGAGGAAGACACGCAGGCCGGTGTAGCACCCGACAATCCCACGCCAGACTCAGCAATCGCCGCATCCGGTCTCGCGCCGGCCACGGCAGCAGCCAAGCAAGCCCAACCTGGCGTCACGAAACAATCGAGCGCGGAAGCAAGCGCAGCGGCAGCCTCCGCGGTCAAGCCGGCGACGAAACCGCAGGCGCCGTCCGTTGCTGCCAACACCACGCCGGCGGCGCCCGCAGCGCCAGCCAAGCCGGCCAAGCCTCCGGTTACGCATAACGCCGCGACCGTTCCGGCGCCGACCGCTCAGGCCACGAGTTCCGACGACACGAACACGGCCGCCAGCGCGGACGCGAATTCCGGCACGCCGGCCTCGCCGGCTGGCAGCCGTTTCGCCGTGCAACTCGGCGCGTTCGCGAACGACGCCAACGCGCGAAACTGGGCTGCCAAGTTGAAAGCGGCAGGTGTGCCCACATATACCGAACATCGGAAGCAGGCAGACGGCTCCACGCTTACGTTACTGCGGGCCGGCCCGTTCGCCGACCGTGCAGCGGCGAGCGCCGCCATTGCAAAGGTTCGCGAGGCCGGCTTGATGTCGGGCGCGAACAGCGGCGCCGCACAGTAAGTCGGCGATGTTCACTGCCTTCGACTACGCTGTAATGGCGGTGATCGGTTTGTCGGCGTTGCGCGGCACATGGCGCGGGTTTTTGTCCGAGATATTCGGGTTGATCGGCTGGATCGCGGCATTTTTCATTGCTTGCCGCTTTGTCGGTTACGTCGTGCCGTTTATCCCGTCTACTTGGCCGGGCGGCGCGTTGACCCAGTGGCTGCTGGCGTTCGCGCTGGTGGTGATCGGTGTGGTGCTGGTGGCGAGCGTGCTGAACGCCCTCTTGAGCCGCATCGTGCAGGCAACCGGCTTGAGCGGCGTGGACCGCTCGCTCGGTTTGATGTTCGGCCTCGTGCGCGGGGTCATTCTGGTGCTGATTCTGGTCGCCCTGGCTGGCTTGACCGAACTGCCCCAACAGGAATTCTGGCGCAACGCCTTGCTTCGGCCCTATGCGGTCGAGGGCGTGCACGTAATGAAACCGCTGCTTCCCGAGACGCTTGCTGCCTACGTCCGAGTGTGACGATCAGGCGAGTGATGAGGGAAACGCAGCAGGACTCCGGCGCAAACCGGCTGCCGTTACGTTCGGTCGCGTAACTTGCATACGCTCCGAAGCAGGTCCCCTCGGGGACTCCGTTGCAGGCAGCGGTCGCCATGACGAATTTCGTACCTTTGAAGGACATGCCATGTGCGGCATCGTAGGCGTAGTTTCCCACTCTCCGGTCAATCAGCTGATCTATGACAGCCTGCTGCTTCTGCAGCACCGCGGTCAGGACGCCGCCGGCATCGCGACAGCGAACGGCAGCAATTTCCACATGCACAAGGCTAACGGCATGGTGCGCGACGTGTTCCGCACGCGCAACATGCGCAGCCTGCCCGGCACGACCGGTATCGGCCAGGTCCGCTACCCGACCGCTGGTTCCGCGTCGAGCGAAGAAGAAGCCCAGCCGTTCTACGTGAACGCGCCGTTCGGCATCATCCTCGCGCACAACGGCAATCTGACCAACTGGCAGCAGCTGAAAGATGAGATGTTCCGCATCGATCGCCGCCACATCAATACCAATTCCGACACGGAAGTGATGCTCAACGTGCTCGCGCACGAACTGCAGCTCTCCAGCTCGGGCCTGCAACTCGATCCGGCCGCGCTGTTCAACGCCGTGTCGGGCGTGCATCGCCGGGTGCGCGGTTCGTACGCAATCGTGTCGCTGATCGCGGGCTACGGCCTGCTGGGTTTCCGTGACCCGTTCGGCATCCGCCCGCTGTGCCTCGGCAAGCAGGAAACGGCCGAAGGCGTCGAGTGGATCCTGGCGTCGGAATCGGTGGCGATCGAAGGTATCGGCTTTGAATTCGTGCGCGACGTGGCGCCGGGCGAAGCGGTTTTCATCGACATCGAAGGCAATCTGCACTCGCAGCAATGCGCGACGAACCCGAGCCTGAACCCGTGCATTTTCGAACTCGTGTATCTCGCGCGTCCGGACTCGGTGCTCGACGGCGTGCCGGTCTACAACGTGCGCCTGCGCATGGGCGACTACCTCGCCGAGAAGATCAAGCGCGAACTGCCCGACGTTCCAATCGACGTCGTGATGCCGATTCCCGATTCGTCCCGTCCGGCCGCGATGCAGGTCGCGAAGAAGCTGGGCGTGGAATACCGTGAAGGCTTCTTCAAGAACCGTTACGTCGGCCGTACCTTCATCATGCCGGGCCAGGCTGTGCGCAAGAAGTCGGTGCGCCAGAAGCTGAACGCCATGGGCATCGAGTTCAAGGGCAAGAACGTGCTGATCGTCGACGACTCGATCGTGCGCGGCACCACGTCGCACGAAATCGTGCAGATGGCGCGCGACGCCGGCGCGAACAAGGTGATCTTCGCTTCGGCGGCGCCGCCGGTGAAGTTCCCGAACGTCTACGGCATCGACATGCCCACGCGCGGCGAACTGGTCGCCCACGGCCGCTCGGACGACGAAGTCGCGCGCATGATCGGCGCGGACCATCTCGTTTATCAGGACGTCGATGCGTTGAAGCAGGCAGTGCGCGACATCAACCCGGCACTGAAGGAATTCGAAGCGTCGTGTTTCGACGGCAACTACGTGACCGGCGACGTCACTACCGAGTACCTCGACCGCATCGAGACCGCGCGTCTCGCGCCGTCGTCGCAGTCGGATCGCGACGCCGCGAGCGAAGCGATCGACGGCGGCGCGCCGGCCCGTTCGCAACTGCATCTGCAACTGTCGGTGGGTTGAGCGCGGACTGAACGATGCCGCTCGCGGCGTGGCACGCGCTGCACGCCACGCCGCGAGCGTGTTAGCATGATGGCTTGCGTCGATTTGAACTCAGCTTGCGGACGCGGGGCAACCCGAAACAGCTAAAGCGAATGGTGGACAAGCCGCATTCATCTACCTCCGCTCCAGCTATCCCCCGCACATGAAGCCCGCTTATGCCGACGCAAAAGCGGGCTTTTTTGTCGCTGCCGTTCGGCAGCACGAGCGTCTCCCGTACGTGGGACGCACGCGCCGAACGCAGCCATGGAACATTGGAAACCAGAACCAACATGGACGACTCCCTGAACTTCGATACGCTGGCAGTCCGCTCGGGCACGGTGCGCAGCGACTTCAACGAACATTCGGAAGCGATTTTCCTGACCTCGAGCTTCGTATTCGCGAGTGCCGCGGACGCCGCCGAAAAATTCAAGAATTCCGAAGACAACTACACCTATTCGCGCTTCACGAATCCGACCGTCTCGATGTTCCAGGATCGCCTGGCCGCGCTCGAAGGCGGCGAAGCCTGCATGGCGACGGCGTCGGGCATGGCCGCGATCATGTCCGTGGTGATGTCGGCGTTGCAGGCAGGCGACCATCTGGTGAGTTCGCAGGCGCTGTTCGGCTCGACGCTCGGCATGTTCTCGCAGATCTTCAGCAAGTTCGGCATCACGACAACGTTCGTCGATCCGACCGATCTGGACGCATGGAAGAACGCCGTGCGCCCGGAGACGAAGATGTTCTTCCTCGAAACGCCGTCGAATCCGCTGACCGAAGTCGCCGACATCGAAGCGATCAGCAAGATCGCCAAGGCGTCGAACGCGATTTTCGTGGTCGATAACTGCTTCTGCAGCCCGGCCTTGCAACAGCCGCTGAAACTCGGCGCGGACGTCGTGATGCATTCGGCCACCAAGTTCCTCGACGGTCAGGGTCGCGTGCTGGGCGGCGCGCTGGTCGGCTCGAAGCAGTTCATCATGGAAAAGGTGTTTCCGTTCGTGCGTAGCGCCGGGCCGACGCTCTCCGCGTTCAACGCGTGGGTGCTGCTCAAAGGCATGGAAACGCTGTCGCTGCGCGTTGAAAAGCAGTCGGCGAATGCACTCGAAATTGCGCGCTGGCTGGAGACGCATCCGGCTGTGAATCGTGTGTTCTATCCGGGGCTGGAATCGCATCCGCAGCACGCGCTGGCCATGCGGCAGCAGAAGGCGGGCGGCGCGATCCTGTCGTTCGAACTGAAGGGCGACACGCCCGAGCAGATGCGCGCGAATGCATGGCGAGTGATCGACAACACGAAGATCTGCTCGATCACCGGCAACCTCGGCGATACGCGTACCACCATCACGCATCCGGCGACGACCACGCACGGTCGTGTGACGCCGGAAGCGCGCGCGGCGGCCGGTATCAGCGAAGGTTTGATCCGTCTGGCGGTCGGTCTGGAAAACGCCGGCGATATCCGGGGCGATCTGGAGCGCGGTCTGGCGGGTTGAACGAAGATGTGAGCGTAAAGCTCGATGCGGGACAAGCGGGCCGCTCTGCCGGGCGGCTCGCGCAGTGAATAGGCGCGCTGAGAGTCGTTGTGGTGAGGCTTAGCGCAGTAGGACTTAACGCAGTAGGAGTCAGCGCAGTAGGACTCAGCGCAGTAAGACTCAACCCTGTAAGACTCAGCACAGTAAAACTCGTCGCGCCAGGACCCAGCGCGGTACGCCGCCACGCGTGAAGACCCAGCGCGCTAAGACGCCACGCTGCAGAACCCACCGCAGCAAACTCCACCGCGCTAAAAACTCAATGGCGCAACGCGCGCCATTGACCGGGCGCCAGCCCGAAACGCCGCGTGAACGCGTGCGTATACGCGCTCTGATCGCCGAAGCCGATATCCAACGCGATATCGGTCAACGAAAGGCGCGGATCGGCGAGCAATGTGAGCGACGTATCCAGACGCAGACGCTGCAAATAGCGATGCGGCGTTTCGCCGAAGGCCTCGATAAAAAGCTGATGAAAGCGCCGCATACCGAACCCGCAATGGGCGGCAAGGTCGGCGATCCGCAGAGGCTCTGATAAATGCGCGCGCAACCAGCGGTCAATACGCGCAAAGTCGAGACCGGCGCCGGCCGCCTGGGCGCCCGCCGTCGTGCCCGCGTCTGTCACTAGCGCGGCGCCGAGGCGTGCTGCTGCGTCCCAATGAAAACGTCGTGTGTCCAGGTCGTCGCCTTGAGTGCCGCCGGTGGCGTGCGCGGCGATGCGATGTACAAGCTGCGTCAGCGAGGCGTCCACCGTGACGGCCCGCGCGCGGTCGAACAGCCGTTCCGGCACGGCGAGCGACGACGCCGGCAAGTCCAGAACCAATTGCCGGTTCTCGCCGATGCCCGCGTAATCGTGTCGCGCGCCTGCCGGGATGAGCCACGCGGAGCCGGCGTCGATCTGGTGCGCGACGCCGTCTACCGCCATTACCATCGCGCCGTCGAGTCCCAGCACGACCTGATGAAAATCGTGCACGTCCGACGCTTCGATTGCGCCGTAGCGGCGCAATGAAACGCTAGGTGCGGTGACGGCGGGGTGACTCATAGACGAGACGGTGCGCGGCAACAGAACGGCGAAAAAAACTTAGACGCCGAGCAGTTCGACTTCGAATACGAGCGTCGCATTCGGCGGAATCACGCCGCCTGCGCCGCGCACGCCGTAGCCGAGTTGCGGCGGGATGGTCAGCTTGCGGGTGCCGCCGACCTTCATGCCTTGCACGCCTTCGTCCCAGCCCTTGATGACCATGCCGCCGCCCAGCACGAAAGCGAACGGGTCGTTGCGGTCCTTGCTCGAGTCGAACTTCTGACCATCGGTCAGCCAGCCGGTGTAGTGAACGCTGACGGTCTTGCCGGCCACTGCCTCGGCGCCGGTGCCTTCAACGATGTCTTCGTACTTCAAACCGGATTCGGTAGTCACAGTCGACATGTGTCGCTCCTTATCAAAAACGTAAAAACCGACATTGTAGGCGTGTTGACGCCGCGTCGCCCAGGAATGCCGCGTGGCACGCGGATTGCGTGAACACTGGTCGTCCGGCCAGGCTGAACGCGCCGGATCGCGTGCCTATAATGGGGCTTCTTTCAATCATCATGCACCGCCTGAGAGGGCTCGATCGTGACAACGTCTTCAACCGGAAATGCTGGCGCAAAGCTGGTGCCTTCCGGCTTCGCCGTCTCCGAACGCACCGCGCATCTGCGCGCAGAAACCGCGCTGTTCATGCGTGACCATGTGTTGTCACTGGTGTCGCACGACCTGCGTGGTCCATTGAATGCCATTCATAGCTGGGCGTACGTGCTGGAGCGCAAGCTCGACGCGAACGACCCCAACGCGCAACGCGCCGTCACCGGCATTCGTAATGGCGTGGATCAGCAGGTCAAGCTGCTCGAGACGATCGTGGACGCCACGCGCGCCGAAACCAAATCCCTGGCGCTTGCCTACGCGCCATTTTCCCTGCATCCGTTACTCGATGAGACGGCCGAAGAAGTCCGCTCGGGCCTCGCTCGCGCGCGCGGCGTGGAAGTCACGGTCGATTCGCAACTTGCCACCCAGCAGCTCAATGGCGACCGCGAGCGCCTCGCGGCTGCGCTATGGCTAATGATCACGTTCGCGGTCGAAACGAGCGCGGAAGGCGCCACGGTCACGCTGGTCACGAAAGCGGATACGAGCGCATGGCACGCTAGCGTCGCCTACGAAACCAACAGCGCCGCGTTGGAAGATCCCTCCTTGCCGCATGTCCTCGAAGCGTTTGCCCGCAAGCAGGCGCGCGAGCCGCGCGAAGCGAAGCGGATCGCGTGGGTGCTCGCGCTGTGCAAGCGCATTGCGGAAGCGCACGGCGGCAGTTTCGAGCAAGGCGACGCGACCGACGGCACCACGGCCACGCTCGCGCTGCGCGTCCCGCTGCACGCAACGGCTGCGAAATGAGCGGTTCGACATAGCTGCGTGCTCCGCGCGAAAAGTTTTCACCGAGCTTTCACCCTCTATACTGACAACTTTTGTTGCCGGAGCCTTTCGCTTTGATCCAGGTTGTCGCCCTTATCGGTGCGTTGTTTCTCGTCGCCCTCAACGGTTTCTTTGTTGCCGCTGAATTCGGACTCGTCAAACTGCGGCAGACGCGCGTGCAAAGCCTTGCCACCAAACACGGCATGCGCGGACGTCTGCTGGGCAAAGTGCACGGACGCCTCGACGCTTACCTCTCCGCATGTCAGCTCGGCATCACGCTGGCGTCACTCGGGCTTGGCTGGATCGGCGAGCCCGCGTTCGCGGAATTGCTCACGCCGGTTTTCAGCCTTCTCGGCGTCGAATCGGAGAAACTGATCCACGGCATCTCGCTCTTCTTCGCGTTCTCGTGCATTTCGTTCCTGCACATCGTGGTGGGCGAACTCGCGCCGAAGTCGCTGGCGATTCGCGAGGCGGAGAAGGTCTCGCTATGGGCCGCCACGCCGCTGTACGGCTTTTATTGGGCCATGTATCCGGCGATCTGGGTGCTCAATACGAGCGCCAACGCCGTGCTCAAACTGGCCGGGCTCGACGCCGATCACGGCCACGACTCGCACTATTCGACCGACGAACTCAAGCTGATCCTGCGCGGCCGTCGCGCCAACGTCGCGACGGAGTTGGGTTCGCCGGACGGCGCCTACAGCCAGGACGAGTGGAACACGATCGCGCACTCGCTGGACTTTTCGCGTATGACCGTGTCGGACCTCATGCGTCCGGCCTACGAGATGATCGGCCTGCGCCGTGATCTGCCGTTGCGCGAAAACATGCAGGTGGTGGCGCGGCACCGCTTCAGCCGCTATCCGCTGTTCGAAGACGCATCCGGCGAACGCGTGGCCGGCATGATCCATTTGAAGGACTTGCTGTTGGCCCGCCACGCGGGCAGCACGCTCGACGATCTCTCCAAATACGCGCGCCCGGTGCAGTACGTCACGCCGGATTTGCCGGCGCTCGAACTGTTTCGACGCTTCCGCAAGGGCGCGCCGCACTTCGCGCTGGTCGGCCATAAGCGCGAGAAGCCGATCGGTTTTCTGACACTCGACAATCTGCTAGGTGCACTGGTCGGCCAGATCCACGACGAATTCCGTCAGGGCGACGCCGACTGGACCCGCATGGACGACGGCACCTTGATGGGCAAGGGCAGCTTGCCTGTGGTGTCGCTGGAACGTGCGTTGGGCATCGACATCGACGAAGGCAAGGCCGAATCGGTCGGCGGCCTCGTCATTCAGGCGCTCAACGATCTGCCCACCGAAGGGCAGCGAATCGAGTTCGACCGCTTCGACGTGGTGGTCAAGAAGATGAAAGGGCCGCGTATCGTGCTCGTGCGCGTCTATCCGAAAACTTTCGACGACGAAGGCGGTTAACGCGCAATAGCGCCGCCCGTGATTCAGCGAAAGGCGGTATCCGAAGGCGCGCGCCGCAGCGTCGCGCAGGTAGAATTGGCGTCCACACCATTGGGGGCGACATGGGATATCTGTTGGTGCTGTGCGTCGGATTGCTGGCCGGCACATTGAGCGGCGTGGTCGGCACCGGCTCGTCGATGATGCTGATGCCCGTCCTCGTGATGCTGTTCGGTCCGCAACAGGCAGTGCCCATCATGGCGATCGCGGCAATCATGGGCAACTTCGGCAAGGTTCTCGCGTGGTGGCGCGAGATAGACTGGCGTGCGTGCGGCGCCTATTGTGTGACCGCCGTGCCGGGCGCGGCATTGGGCGTGCGCACGCTGCTCGCGTTGCCGCCGCACGCGGTCGAAATTGCGTTGGGCTTGTTCTTTGTCGCCATGGTGCCCACGCGGCGCTGGCTCGCACGGCGCGCCATCAAGTTCTCGCTGTGGCAGCTTTCCCTGATTGGTGGCGCGGTGGGTTTTCTCACCGGGATCGTCGTGTCTACCGGCCCGATCACGGTGCCTGTTTTCATGTCCTATGGTCTCGTGAAGGGCGCTTTCCTTGCGACCGAAGCGGCGGGCTCACTGACCGTCTATGCCGCCAAAGTCGCGGTTTTCAATCATTTCGGCGCTTTGCCCTTACACGTGGTGATCGATGGCCTGATTACCGGCTCTGCGTTGATGGCCGGCTCGTTTGCCGCGCGGACAATCGTGGTTCGGATGAGTCCCACAACGTTCAAACTGGTAGTCGACGGGTTGATGCTGTCGTCGGGGCTGTCGCTGCTTTGGGCGGCGGGGCGCTAGGCCCGGCAGACAGCTTCCGAAAATCACGCCGCTTGCGCTTCTGCCTCTGATAAAAGACCCATAAGAAAGGAGGTTTGAGCGCGTCCGCTCAAACCTCCTTCGCTCTGCCAATCTCGCGGATCAACTGCGTGGCACGCCGTCCTCCACCAAAACCGCGATCGGCATGGCGCCCAATGCATCGCGCAGATACAACAATCCGTTCTCATCGACCTTGGGCGCTGCGGGGCTTAGCCAATCGAACAGCGCTCTCGCGGACAGATCGGGCGGCATCTCTACCGCCGTGTCCTCCCATTTCGCGGGATCGACCATCGGCAAATTGCCTTCCTCGCCGAGCAAACCGGCGGCGAGCCGGCTCGCCACCACCACGGCCCACGCATTGCCATGGCGACGCGCAAACGCGATCACATTCGACGCGTGCTTGCCGCGCACGGCAAGCGGCAGATATTCGCTGTGGCTCAGCAACTCGGGCAAATGCGCCCGCAATGCCAGCACGCGCTGCACCACCGCGAGTTTTACGCGTCCGTCATGCCAACTCGACAGGAATTCGGACGGTGGCGTTTGCGCGAGCCATGCCTCGCGTTTGGCGAAATCGACAGGCCGCCGATTGTCCGGATCGACCAGACTGAAATCCCACAACTCGGTGCCCTGATAAAGATCGGGAATCCCAGGCGACGCCAACCGCAACACCGACTGCTGCAAGCTATTGAGCGCACCGGCGCGGCCGATTCGCTCGACGAACGCGGACAATTCCTTCAGGAATCCGTCACGCCGCTGCGGCGCCAGGATGTCGAACAGGAACTCACGGCAGGCAGCTTCGTAGGCTTCGTCCGGGGCGAGCCAGTTGGTTTGCAGCTTGGCTTCGCGCAACGCCTTCAATTGCCACTGCGCGACGCGTTCGGCCAGTTCCTTCACGCCGGCTTCGTCGTCCGGTCGCAGGTCGGGCGGCCAGCAACCCACCAGCGTTTGATACAGCATCGCTTCGGCGGCGGGGCCGGGCGCCCAGTCGTAGCTCGTGTCCTGGCCGACGCTGCTGACGGGCTTGCCGTCGAGCGCACGACGATGCGGCGCATTCAGCGTGGACCACGCACGCAGCGTCGCGCTCCAGTCTTGCGCGATCTCACTCAAGACAGCGATCCGCGCGCGCACGTCTTCGCCACGTTTGTGATCGTGGGTAGCGGTCGCGAGCATGGCGTGTGGGAAGCGCTGGGATCGCTCCAGATTCGACGCATGAAACTGTTCGACCGACAACGAGAACTCGCCCGGGTCCGCACCGACTTCATTGCGCGACAGCAACCGGCCATAGCGATAGCACGCCGTGTCTTCCACCGCCTTCGCGGCAACCGGCGCGGTCAACTGCGAAAACAGCGTCTGCGCGGTGCGCCGCGCGGAACCGGCATGACTGGGCGGCGCGCCGTTCGGGCTTTGCTGCTGCGGCGCGCCGCTTCGTCCGGCCGGCGCTTCTTCGGCGCTGCCGCCAAGCCACGCATTCACGCGTTCGAGTGCGACATGGTCCGCGCGCGCAAGCGAGCGTCGCGCGCCCTCCAAGGCCTGCTCGAAATAGACGTTATCCGCCGTGCTGCGCAGACCGTTCTGCGGATAGATTCGATACACCGGAAAGTGCACGACCAGCTCAGTCAGCACACGCCGCAGCGTGGTAAAGGTGAAATCGCGCGTGGTCAGCGAATCGCGTGCAATGCGATGCAAGGCACGCGCCGCGCGGTCCAGTTCTGCCGAGAGGTTTTCCGCGAGTATCTTGCGGCGCGCGGCGAGGGCTTCGTCGGCGAAACGCGGGCTGCGGCCAGTCAGTTCGGCCCACGTTTGCGCGAGCGGCTCGGCGCCGGCAGGATCGTGCAGCAGCGCACCCACGTCGTTCATGAAGTCATAGCCGGTCGTGCCGTCCACCGGCCAATCGTCGCGCAGCGGTTCGCCACGTCCGAGAATCTTTTCGACCACCACATATGGCGCGGTGTCGCGCAGTTCAGTGAGGCGCTGCCGCAAACGCTGACAGTATTCACGCGGCTCCGCGAGGCCGTCGACATGGTCGATCCGCAAGCCGTCCACCACGCCTTCCTGATACAGGCGGAAAGGCAGCGCATGCACGGCCTCGAACACTTCGGGCCGTTCCACGCGCACACCGGCGAGCGTCGAGATGTCGAAGAAACGCCGCCAGTTCACTTCGTCGGACGCGGTGCGCCACCACGCAAGGCGGAAGTGCTGCCGCTCGATCAGTCGATGCAGGCGGTCACGCGTCACCGGGTCGCCCGATGAATACGTTTCGAGTGCGAACTCGATCGCCGTGCCGCCGTTCTGCGCGACGAATTCGCGCAGCATGTCGCGGCCTTCAGCTGCGCGCGGATGATCGGTGGGCTGGGTCGTCAGTCCGTGGAAACGCTCGGCGAGCGCGTTGAGATCGGAGCGGTCGGCGCTTTGCAGGACCGAGGCGTAGTCGGTCGGACACACCGGAAACACGTGCGGTCCGTAGCCGATATAAAAACGCCCCAGGTCGGCGGCGAAATGCAGCGCAATGCGGCCAGCCGCCAGTTCCTCGCCGTACGACGCACCGAGCGTGGGCAGCAGCACCTTGCCGCGCAACGCCGGATCGGGCGAATGCCAGTCCACGTCGAAGTGACGCGCATAAGCGCTGTGACGCCCCCATTCGAGGATATCGAGCCACCATGCGTTGCTGGAGCCGCCAACGCCCATATGGTTCGGCACCGTGTCGATGATCAGCCCCATGTCATGCGCGCGCAATTTGTCGACGAGGCGTTTCAGGCCCGCCTCGCCGCCGCATTCGGCGCTGACCTGGGTGTAGTCGACGGTGTCGTAGCCATGCATGGAACCCGGTTCGGCCGTGGTGATGGGCGACGCGTACACGTGGCTGATGCCGAGCGCGGCGAAGTACTCGACGTGCTTCGCGGCATCGTCGAAGGTAAAGCCTCGATGGAACTGGAGGCGAAGCGTGGAGCGCGGGACGGTCATGGCGTATCAGGCTCCGAAGAAGCGTTGGAAGAAGGAACAGAGGCAGTGGCGGCGCGGCGCTCGCGATCGACCGCGAGCAGGCGGTCGCAGAAGGCGTCGTTCTCGAACAGTTCATTGACCGGCAAGGCGACGCGGCGCCGCCAGTTCGGATGCTCGTCGATCGAGCCGGGCAGGTTCGGCTGCTCGACCTGCGCGAGCAGATCTTCGAGCGGGAATGTCACCAGCGGGCCGGGCGTTGCGGCGACGAAGGCGAGCGCTTCGTCCACCGGCGCGTTGTCGGGCGGCGGCGCAAAGACGTGGTGCGCGGCCACGCCGGCCTGCTGGAACGCGCGCCACAACAATGCACGGTCTTTCGCGCGCTCTTCCTGGGCGGCTTCCTCGGGATCGCGGCCGTCGGCGCGCGCCATCGTCTGGCCGATCTTGTTGCGCCATGTAATGTCGCTGCCGCGCCACCAGCCGGCGACGGTCGGCAAATCATGTGTGGTCGTCGTGCCGACTGCATTGCGGTCCCAGGCGGCGGGCGGCTTGAACCCTTTGCCGTCGTGCGCGCTCTCGAACCACAGCACACGAATGCCGGCGATGCCGTGCTCTTCGAGCCGCTCGCGAAAACCGGGTGGCACGGTGCCGAGGTCTTCACCAATCACGATGGAGCGATGCCGCCACGATTCGAGTGCGATCAGACGCAGCAAGTCTTCGAGCGGATAGCGCAGATAGGCGCCGTTACGCGCGCTTTCGCCTTCCGGCACGAGCCATAGCCGCCGCAAGCCGAGAATATGATCGATGCGGATGCCGCCGGCATGCGCGAAGGCCGCGCGCAGCATGTCGATAAAGGCGGAGAAGCCCTGCATGCGCATGGCACGCGGGGAGAACGTAGTGAGCCCCCATGCCTGGCCGGCCTGGTTGAACAGATCCGGCGGTGCGCCGACCGATACGCCTTGCAGCATGTCGTCACGGTAGGACCACGCGTGACTGCCTGCGCTATCGCAGCCGACTGCGAGATCGGCGATTAGTCCGACGGACATGCCGGCATCGCGCGCCGCATGCTGCGCGTGCGACAAGCCCTTGGCGGCAAGCCATTGCAGAAATAGATGGAAATCGACCTCGTGACGATGGGCCTCGGCGAAGGCTTCGACTTCCGGGCTGCGCGGATCGCGCAACGCCTCGGGCCAGTTACGCCAATGTCCATTGCCGCCTTCCTGCGACAACTGCGCTGCCTGCAGTGCTTCGAAGCGTGCGTGATCTTCAAGCGCGCGTCCGGCGCGTTCGCAGAAGCCGTGAAATTCCAGCGCGCGCGCCGTGTTCTGCGCGCGATCGTTCGCGCAGAATTGCTCGTACAGCGCGCGCAAGACCTTCAGTTTCAACACGACCGCGTTCGGCCAGTCGATCAACGGCAGGTCTTCGAGTTTCGACCAGGTGTCGGTGGCCTGCGCGGCTTCGAGCGCGGCGTGAACCGCATTCGCGCCGAACACGGCGGCGGCGTCGATATGCGTGACGTTCAACCACAAACGCGACGACGGCGAGTATGGACTGAAGCGGTTCGGCTCCGCGCTGAACATGGCGTGAGTCGGGCTGACGGCGAGCGCGTGCGCGCCACGCTTCGCGCTTTCAACGGCGAGCTGCGCGAGCGCGGAATAATCGCCGATGCCGCCGTCGCCGATCCGGCGCAAGCCGTACAACTGTGCGGCGATGCCCCACAGCGGCGGCGCGGGCGTGTCGTCGCCGGCGTCATGATCGTGCAGCGTGCGCCAGGCGTCGGCGACGGTGTAGCAGCGCGGCGGCGCGACGGCGAGCGTCACCCGTTGCTCGTTGATCACGAGCGTGTGATAGCCGGGTTCGTCGATCGGTGCAAGCAAGGCTTCCTCGCCTTTGGGCGCCGTGAACCGGCCGTCGATGATCGAGCCGCTTTCGAGTTCGATCCGATAATGGCTGCCCGACTTGATCGCCGCGGCGGGCAGGGCGATGCCGCGCCCGACTTCCGCGGTCATCAGTGGCGGGAGTTTGCGGCCCGAAAGTTCGGCCTCCAGAGCAGCCGAACTTTGGCGGATTTGCGTAGCGTTGCCGCACGGCAGACCCATCCGCTCGAGCAGCACGGCGAGCGTGGTCTCGGGCACATGTTGCGTCGTATGGTGCGCGTCCTGCCACTCCACCTCGAAGCCGGCGCGCGAGGCGAGAGTGACGACAGTGTCGTGATGGCGTCGGGTTGTCACGCGTGGCGCTCCTGTTGACCCGCAATGCGCGCGTCGTGGTGGATCGCATAGTCGCTGACGTCGCCGGTCAGCCATGCGACGAACGCGTATGCCGGCAAGACCTTCACATCGACCTGTTCGCGCACGCGCGGCGGCGTTTCGAAAATGACTTTGCCGGCTGGCGCCTCGGCCAACGCGACATTCTCTTTCGAGAGGTTCAGCGCAATCGACAACGTCTCGCCGTCGGCGAGTTTCCAGCGGGCGACGAGCGCATTGGCATCGCCGCCGTTCGCGGCGGTCAGCACAGTCACGCCGCACGCCTTGCTGTGTTTCAGGCGCGGTGTGATCAGTTTGGCGCGCACCGTCAACGCGGATTTGTAGAAGTGCATCCAGTCGAGCCGGTCTCTCGCTTCGTCTTCGCTGTACTGTGTCGCTTCATCCGGCGCGGGCGGCGACGATGCCGCGAACGTCTTTACGTCGTTCGGGTCGGGAATCTGGGCGCGCCGCTTCTCGTCGCTGAACGACGAAAAGCGCGCGAATTCACGGCGCCGTCCTTCGCGGACCGCGTCGGCGAGATCGCCCGTGTAGTCGGTGAAAAACAGGAAGGGTCGCGTCGATCCGTATTCCTCGTCCATGAATAGCAGCGGGATTTGCGGCGACAGCAGGAGCAGGGCGGTGGCGGCGCGCAACGCTTCGTCCGAGGTCAGTTTGCGCAAGCGCTCGCCGAACGCGCGGTTGCCGATCTGATCGTGGTTCTGCAGGAACATCACGAAAGACGTGGGCGGTAAATGTCCGCTCGCTTCGCCGCGCGGCTTGCCGTCATGAATCGGCGACGCGTCGCCCTGATAGGCAAAGCCTTCCGACAGTACGCGCGCGAGGCGGCGGATAGGCTGGTCCTCATATGCGTGGTAGTAGCCTTCCGTTTCGGCGGTCAGCAGAACGTGCAAGGTGTTGTGCGCGTCGTCGTTCCACTGCGCGTCGAAATGCGTTTCCAGCAGGCTCGCGCTGTTGTGCTCGTTTTCCAGCACCAGATGCACATGCCGGCCGTGCTGCACTTTGGCGCGGATATGATCGGACAATTCACGCAGCCATGCATGGTTGTCGATGGCGTGCACCGCGTCGAAACGCAGACCGTCGATGCGATATTCGTTGATCCAGTACACGGCGTTATCCGCGAAAAAATCGCTCACTTCACTGCGCTCGAAATCGATCGCCGGGCCCCACGGCGTGTGTGTGCCTTCGCGGAAAAACGAGCGGGCGTACTGGTGCAAATAATTGCCATCCGGTCCGAAGTGGTTGTAGACCACGTCGAGGAACACCATCAGGCCGAGCCCGTGTGCCGTGTCTATCAGCGCTTTCAACTCTTCCGGGCGGCCGTAGGCGGAATCAGGCGCATACGGCAGCACGCCGTCATAGCCCCAATTGTGCTTGCCGGGAAAGTCGTTCAGCGGCATCAGTTCGATGGCGGTGACACCGAGCGCGGCGAGCGCAGGCAAGCGCTTCTGCACGCCCGCATAGCCGCCCATGGCGCCAACGTGCAACTCGTACAGCACCGTTTCTTCCCAAGGCCGGCCGTGCCAGCCCGTTTGTTCCCAACGGTACGCGCGTGGATCGATGACTTCGCTCGGTCCATGCACGTCTTGCGGCTGAAAGCGCGATGCCGGATCGGGCACCGCATGTTCACCGTCCGGCCGGAAGCGGTACAGCGTGCCCGCGCCGCTATCGACGCTTGCTTCGAACCAGCCATTGCCGGCGGGCGTCATGTCGTGCGCGCCTTGGGCGGGTCCGTTCTCGATTTCCACCTGAACCTGCTTGCAGGAAGGCGCCCAGAAGCGAAACCGCGTGCGCGGCTTCGTACCCGCCGCGCCGATGAGTTGCGCGCCAAACGGCAGACAATGCGCGTGATGATGCGCGTGGGGATCAATCGGACTTTCGGACATGATTCGTCACCATTCAGTTTTACTTTCGAGCCGCGTTGTGACGCGTCGATCGCGCCGCGATATCTGACGCACCATGAAGCGGCCGCCCTGCATGTTGCCGTGCCTCGCCGTGCTTCGCCGCCGCTGCCTGCCGCCTAAGTGGTCGGCGACGGATCGCTACTGGGCGGATGCGCACCCGGATCGGGCGGAAGCGCCGTGAGGAGCCGCGGCCCATGTTGCGGGCCGGGTTTCCAGCCTGCCTGCCAGTCGGCTTCGCCCACCGGCTGCGCGGCCAGCATCACGAGGCTATGCGCGGCCACTTCGACCTCTGAAACCGCCAGCCGATGCGGCGCGCTCTCCGGTTCAGCAGTGTCTAACAGCACGTGCCATTCCAGATGCGGTGCGGGAGGCGTAAACCGCAGTGTTTTCTCGTTGGCGTTGAGCATCATCAACAATACTTCTGTTTCGCCGTTTAAGCCCGGCCCTGCGCGACGCAGTGTGAACGCGCGGCCTTCGGGGTCCTGCCAGGCTTCAATGGTGAGCGGATCGCCGCGTTCGTCGAACCAGCCCACATCGAACAGGCCCGGCAACACTTCACGATCGCCGAACAGAAATCGCGTTTCACGCAGCAGCGGATGGTGCTTGCGCAGTGCGATCACGCGCGCGACGAACGCGCTCATCTGGCGTCCGTCTGGCGACTCCGCGCGTTCCCAGTCGATCCACGATATTTCGTTATCCTGGCAATACGCGTTGTTGTTGCCGTTCTGCGTGCGCAGCGATTCGTCGCCGGCCAGCACCATTGGCGTGCCGAGCGCCATCAACAGCGTGGCGATCAGCGAGCGGGCCACGCGTTTGCGGGTGGCGAGAATCGCCGGGTCGTCGCTCGGGCCTTCGGCGCCCCAGTTGCGGCTGCAATTCTCGTTGTGGCCGTCGTTGTTGTCTTCGCGATTGGCTTCGTTGTGCTTCTGCTCGTAAGCGGTGACGTCGGCTAACGTAAATCCGTCATGCGACGTGACAAAATTGACCGACGCCCACGGCTTTCTGAAGCGGCGGTTGAACAGATCGGCCGAGCCGGTCAGCCGTGCGGCGAGATCGGGCCGCAAGCCGGCGTCGCCGCGCCAGAAACGGCGCACGGTGTCGCGGAACCGATCGTTCCATTCGCCGAAGCCCGGCGGATGATTACCCAGCTGATAACCGCCCGGCCCGATATCCCAAGGCTCGGAAATCAGCTTGCGTTGCGACAGGATCGGGTCCTGGCGCAACGCGTCGAAGAAGCCGGAGCCCGGATCGAAGCCGTGTTGCTCGCGGCCGAGCGTGACGCCGAGATCGAAACGGAAGCCGTCGATATTGAATGCCGTCGACCAGTAACGCAGCGAATCCATCACCATTTGCAACACACGCGGATGCGGCAAGTTCACGGTATTGCCGCATCCGGTGTCGTTAATATGGTGACGTTCGTCGCCGGGAATCAACCGGTAGTAGCTGGCGTTATCGAGGCCGCGCCACGAGACGGTCGGGCCCATCTCGTTGCCTTCGCAGGTGTGGTTGTAGACCACGTCGAGAATGACTTCGATGCCGGCCGCGTGCAACTGGCGCACGGCAATGCGCATTTCGTCGAGCCGGTGCGTGCTGAGGTAGGACGGTTCGGGCGCAAAAAACGCCGCCGTGTTGTAACCCCAGTAATTGCGCAGGCCGCGCTCCACCAGAAAGCGGTCGTTGAGAAACGCATGCACGGGCAGCAATTCGACCGCGGTCACGCCGAGTTTCAGCAGATGGTCGATGAACTCCGGCGAAGCCAGCGCCGCGAACGTGCCGCGTTCGTGCTGGCGCAAATCCGCACGCAACATGGACGCACCACGCACATGCGTCTCGTAGACGATGGTTTCGCCCCAAGGCACATTCGGGCGCTTGTCGTGCGACCAGTCGAATGCCTCGTCGATCACCACGCACTTTGGCATGGCCGGCGCCGAGTCGCGCCGGTCGATGGAAAGGTCCGCGCGATTCGAATGCACCCGGTAGCCGAACAGCGCATCCGACCAGCGAAACTGTCCCACCAGCTTGCGCGCGTACGGATCGAGCAGCAGCTTGTGCGGATTGAAGCGATGCCCATGTTGCGGCTGATACGGCCCGTGCGCGCGAAACCCGTAAGCGGTGCCCGGATGCGCGTTAGGCAGATAGCCGTGCCAGACTTCGTCGGTGCATTCGGGCAGCGTGTAACGGCGGATTTCCTTGCGGCCGGTGGGATCAAACAAACAAAGCTCGATTTTTTGCGCGTTCGCGGAGAACACCGCAAAGTTGACGCCGAGGCCATCCCAACTGGCGCCGAGCGGATAGGGCGAGCCGGGCAGAAGCCGGTCGGGCATTGCATGCGACATGATTCCCCTTCCTGTTCTGATTGTTGAACGCTATCGTGGGTCTTCATGCAACGAGCGCGCGGCGCGAAATGTCGCACGCCGCGCGCTCGCCTTACAGCACCTGCGTCAATCCGCGCGCAATACGATCGTCGCGAGCGGCGGCAGCGTCAGTGCGGCGGAATGCGGCCAGCCGTGGCTCGATTGCGGATCGGTGTGGATCAGTCCGCCGTTGCCCATATTCGAGCCGCCGTACACGCCGGCGTCCGTATTGAGCACTTCTGTCCAGCGCCCGGCGCGCGGCATGCCGATCCGGTAACCGACTCGCGGCACCGGCGTCATGTTGCAGACTACGACGAGTTCGCGGCCGGCGCCATCGGTGCGGCGATAGGCGAAGACGCTGTTGCCGCTGTCGTCGCCGATCAGCCATTCGAAGCCGCCGGGTTCGCAGTCGAGCAGATACAACGCGGGTTCGTCGCTATACAGACGGTTCAGGTCGCGCACCAGCTTCTGCAGGCCGTGGTGGTTCGCATCGTCGAGCAGATGCCAATGCGGCGACGTATCGTGGTCGAATTCCGCCATCTGGCCGAATTCGCCGCCCATGAACAGCAGCTTCTTGCCCGGATGCGTCCACATGAAACCGAAATACGCGCGCAGGTTGGCGAACTTCTGCCACCTGTCGCCCGGCATCTTGCCGAGCAATGAGCCTTTGCCGTGCACCACTTCGTCGTGTGACAGCGGCAACACGAAGCGCTCCGAATACGCGTACACCATCCCGAACGTCATGTTGTGGTGATGGTATTGGCGGTAGACCGGGTCTTCTTCCATGTAGTGCAGCGTGTCGTGCATCCAGCCCATGTTCCACTTGAACTGGAAACCGAGGCCGCCGTCTTCGACACGCGCCGTCACGCCAGGCCATGCAGTCGATTCCTCGGCGATCGTGATCGCACCCGGCACGCCCGGCACATAGCCGACTTCGTGATTCAGGCGCTTCAGGAACGCAATCGATTCGAGGTTCTCGCGGCCGCCGTAAATGTTCGGCACCCACTGATCAGCGGCGCGCGAATAGTCGCGGTACAGCATCGACGCCACCGCATCGACGCGCAAACCGTCGACGTGATAGCGCTTGAGCCACGCGAGCCCGGAGGCGATCAGGAAGGCGCTCACCTCGTTGCGGCCGAGGTTGTAGATCATCGTGTTCCAGTCCTGGTGATAGCCTTCGCGCGGGTCGGCGTGCTCGTAGAGCGGCGTGCCGTCGAAATCGACGAGACCATGCGCGTCGTTCGGAAAATGCGCGGGCACCCAGTCGAGAATCACGCCGAGTCCGGCTTCGTGCGCCTTGTCGACGAAGCGCGCGAATTGCTCGGGTTTGCCGAAGCGCGCGGACGGCGCGAATTGCCCGAGCGGCTGATAACCCCACGATCCGCCGAACGGATGCTCGGCAATCGGCATGAACTCCACGTGCGTGAAGCCCATGCTTTTCACGTACGGAATCATCCGCTCCGCGAGTTCGTCCCAATCGAGTCCGCGCTGACCTTCTTCCGCGACGCGCAGCCAGGATTCGGCGTGTACTTCGTAGATCGAAATCGGCGAGCGCGGAGTCTGCTTGTCGGCGCGCGATTGAATCCACTCGTGGTCGGTCCACGGAAACTGCTCGACCTCGTCGACGTGCGCCACGACGGAAGCGGTGCCCGGCGGCTTCTCCGTTTGCATCGCGCACGGGTCGGCCTTGAGAGGCAGCGGGTGCCCATCGCGCGACAGCAGTTCGTATTTGTAGCGCGTACCAGGACCGACACGCGGCACGAACAATTCCCACACGCCGGCCTGGTGCCGCAGCCGCATTGGATGCCGGCGGCCGTCCCATGCATTGAAGTCGCCCACCACCGAGGCGCGCCGCGCATTCGGCGCCCATACTGCGAAGCGCACACCCGGCACGCCGTCCACTTCCATCGGACGGGCGCCGAGGCATTCGAGCACCGCATAGGGATCACCGCTGGCGAGGCGCCCCAGCGGCTCGTCGCCGAGAACGGGACCGAACGAATACGTGTCCTCGATTTCCTGCACCACGCCATGCCAGTCGATCCGCAAACGGTACGGCGCCGCGGACGTGACGCGGCCGGCAAAGAGCCCTGGCCGTAGCTGTTCGAGCTCGCCGAGCAGCGCGCCATCGGCGCGCGAAATTACGCTGACGTGCGCGGCGTTGGGCAACAGCGCGCGCACCACCGGACCCGCGTCCGTGTGATGCAACCCGAGCTGCGAGAAAGGATCGGGGTGGCGCGCTTCGACGAGCGCGTCGATATCGAGCGGTTGGAGGCCCGCGGCCGGATCATGCTCACTCATAGTCGCCCTCGGCCGGATTAGGCGGTGTGGCGGCGCCTGGCGCCTGGGTTGAGGAATCGTGTGCCTGCGTGCCAGTATCGCCGAGCAGGCGGCTGGTGAGCGCGGCGAGGCCGCGCACGGGCAAGCTGAGCCACGTCGGGCGGTTGGCCGCTTCGTAACGGATTTCGTAGGCGGCCTTTTCGATCAGGAACAGATCGAGCAAGGCCTGTTCGGCTTCGGGCGCGACGAGCGGCGTCGGCGCCTCGGCGGCGGCCGTGCGGTACTCGCTGAGGAACGTTTCGGCGGCATGCATGCGGAAACGTTCGAACAACGCCCGCTTGCGGTCGGCGGTCTGTTGCGGCGCGGCTTCCGTGGTGGATTGCGCCGCTGCGCTCGCATACGACAGCGAGCGCAGCAGACCGGCCACGTCGCGTAGCGGGCTCGACTTCTGACGACGCTCTTCGAGCGTGCGTGCCGGCTCGCCTTCGAAGTCGATCAGATAGGCATCGCCCTGCGCGACCAGCACCTGGCCGAGATGGAAGTCGCCGTGAATGCGA
This sequence comes from Burkholderia sp. WP9, assembly GCF_900104795.1. Lineage (NCBI taxonomy): Bacteria > Pseudomonadati > Pseudomonadota > Betaproteobacteria > Burkholderiales > Burkholderiaceae > Burkholderia > Burkholderia sp. WP9. The sequence goes on along the minus strand of NZ_FNTG01000002.1, from coordinate 1,638,649 downwards.
ATGCGCAGCGCGCCCGCGTTGGCGGAAACGAGCGAACCGATGGCGGAAACCAGCGCAGCGCGGCGGTCGATCAGGCTTTGCGCCAGCGCCTTGGTTTCGGGATCGCTCATCTGCTCGATGCGCGGCGCGAGCAGATCCAGCGCGCTGGCGAGCATTGCCTGCGTGCCGTCGATCCATGCCTTCACCTGCTCCGCGCTGGCCGGTTCCGGCGCGAACGCCGGGTCGTCCGTCGGCGAAGCAAGCGCCACGTGCAGTTCGCCGAGCCGCCTGCCGATAATGCCGGCCAACGCGCTGTAGCCTTCCATCAGGATCGATTCATTGGCACGGTCCGGCGCCGACTGCGCTTCGGTATCGACGGCGATGGCGAGTTCGTCCACCGAGCGGCGCAGATAGTCGAGCGACCAGTTCCAGGCGTCGCCCTGATTGTCGATGAAGCCTTGCAGAATACAGAGCGTGTGCGGCACGCCTTCCGGATCGACGCGCACCACTTCGCCATACAGCGGCGCGGTGTTCGCGTAGCCCAATTGCGTCAGGTAGCGGCTGATCTCCGCTTCGGGATGGACGCCGCTGACGAGACGGCGCACCAGTTTCAGCACGGCAGCATCGGCGATGATCAGCGAACTGTTGCTTTGCTCCGCCGCGAGCCACCGAATCTCCGGTCGCTCGCCCAGTCCTTCGAGTTCGGCGAAACGTTCGGTCGGCAGGAACCTGATCTCGCTCTTCTGCACGGTCGGCACGACGGCGCGCTCGCGCAGCTTGCGCATCACGCCATGCGCGAAGATCGGCAACGCAAACGCGTCCGTCAGATGCCCGACATTGCGGCCTCGCCGCACGCGCGCAAGCGCCAACTGCATGAACAGCGGGAAAGTCGTTTCGCCGCCCCATGTGATCGCGATCGGCACGACGTAGCGCTCGGTGTGATTGCCCACGTCCGCTTCGATCTCGGTGAAGGCGAAGCCGCCGTTCGGGATCGTGGTCAATGCCGCCAGCCGCACGGCATGCATCTTCTGATCCTTCGACGCAAACCAGCGGCGCCGGCTCAGCCACGACGGCAACACTTCCGATTCGAGCAGGCGCACATTCTCCGGCGTCGGGCCAACCTGGCCTTCGCGAATCACGATCGTGACGAATTCCGGCAGCGGTTCCGAATGCGCCTGAGCCCACGTCGGACGCTGGCCGCCGGGGCACAGCATGAACCACAGGAAGCCATACGGGGGGAACGTCAGCAGATAGGTCAACTGGCCGATCGCCGGGAACACGGAATCCGCGGTCATTTCGATCGGCACCGAACCGTTGAACTCGGACAGATCGAGTTCGACCGCTTGCGGCGCGCGCGACAGATTCGCCACGCACAGAATGGGCGGCTCACCCGGCATCTCACGCAGATACGCGAGAATCTTGCGGTTTTCCGGCTTCAGGAAACGGATCGTGCCGCGCCCGAAAGTCTGTTTCGCGCGGCGCGTGGCGAGCATGCGCCGGGTCCAGTTCAGCAGCGAATGCGGGTCGCGGCTTTGCGCTTCCACGTTGACCGCGTCGAAACCGTACAGCGAGCCCATGACCGGCGGCAGCACCAGTTGCTCAGGGTCGGCGCGCGAGAAACCGCCGTTGCGATCCGACGACCACTGCATTGGCGTACGCACGCCGTCGCGGTCGCCGAGGTGGATGTTGTCGCCCATGCCGAGTTCGTCGCCGTAATAGATCACGGGTGTGCCGGGCATGGAAAGCAGCAGCGAATTGATCAGCTCGATGCGGCGGCGGTCGCGCTCCATCAGCGGCGCGAGCCGGCGGCGAATGCCGAGATTCAGCCGCGCGCGGCGATCGCTCGCGTAGGTATTCCACAAATAGTCGCGCTCGGAATCCGTGACCATTTCCAGCGTCAGTTCGTCGTGATTGCGCAGGAAAATCGCCCACTGGTTCGTGGCGGCAAGGTCCGGCGTTTGCCGCATGATGTCGGTGATCGGGAAACGGTCTTCGCTCGCAATCGACATGTAGATGCGCGGCATCAGCGGGAAGTGGAACGCCATGTGGCATTCGTCTTCGTCGCCGAAATATTCCTTCACGTCTTCCGGCCACTGGTTGGCTTCGGCGAGCAGCATCCGGTTCGGATACTCGGCGTCGATGGTGGCGCGGATCTTTTTGAGCACCGCGTGCGTTTCCGGCAGGTTCTCGTTGTTCGTGCCTTCACGTTCGACCAGATACGGCACTGCGTCCAGCCGCAACCCGTCAATGCCCATATCGAGCCAGAAGCGCATGACCTGCAGCACCTCCTTCAGCACGGCCGGATTGTCGAAATTCAGATCGGGCTGATGCGAGTAGAAACGGTGCCAGTAATACGCGCCCGCCACCGGATCGTGTGTCCAGTTGGACGGCTCCGAGTCGATGAAGATGATCCGCGTTTCCTGGTACTTCTGATCGGTATTCGACCATACGTAATAGTTGCGATGGTTCGAACCCGGCTTCGCGCGGCGCGCGCGCTGAAACCACGGGTGCTGGTCCGACGTGTGGTTGATCACCAGCTCGGTGATCACGCGAATGCCGCGCGCATGCGCTTCCTGAATGAAGCGCTTCACATCGGCCAGGTTGCCGTAATCGGGGTGCACATTGCGGTAATCGGCGATGTCGTAGCCATCGTCGCGCCGTGGCGACGGATAGAACGGCAGCAGCCAGATTGCATTCACGCCGAGTTCGGCAATGTAATCGAGCTTCGCAATCAGGCCGGGGAAGTCGCCGACGCCGTCGTTATTCGCGTCGAAGAACGACTTGATGTGTACCTGATAGATGATCGCGTCTTTGTACCAGAGCGGATCGTCGCTCAACGCCGCAGGTTTGCCGCGCCGATTCGTGCGCGGCTTGGCCGTGTTGCCAGGGGCATTGCCCACGGGTGACTGTGTGGTGGTTTGAGCTGGATCGTCACGCTTCATGTCGCACCTTCCGTTGGGGTTGGGTTGCCAGCGTCTGCGTGATGAACGCTGTCGGAGTCGCTGTCGGCTTCATCCGGCCGTTCGGCGGGCAGGCCGCCGAGCGGCGCGATGCGCCAGATCGAGAACGGCTGGCCCGACCCGAGCTGCACGTGCTGCCAGCGGCCGTGCCATTCGAAGCGCGCGCCGGTCATCTGGTCGGTGACTTCCAGCGGGCCATGATCGTGCAGATTCCATTTCTGGAAAGTCTCCCACGACAATTCGATATCCGCGCCCTGTTCGTTGAACGGGTCGAGATTGATCGCGACGAGAATCACGTTGTCGCGTGATTCGGTGGCCTTCTCGAAGAACAAAACGTTGTCGTTATGCGCGGGCAGGAATGTCAGGCCGAGATGCGTTTGCAATGCCGGGTTCGCGCGGCGAATCCGGTTCAGCGCAGTGATCTCGGGAACGATGTTGCCGGGCCGGTTCCAGTCCCGCGCGCGTAGCTGGTACTTCTCGGAGTCGAGATATTCCTCGCTGTTCGGCAGAGCAGCGGCTTCGCACAACTCGAAACCGCTATACACGCCCCACAAACCGGCCAGCGTCGAGGCGAGCGCGGCGCGAATCAGAAACCCCGTGCGGCCTTGCGATTGCAGATGCCTCGGGTTGATATCCGGCGTATTGACAAAGAAGTTCGGCCGGTACGAATCACGCGCGCCGGTTTGCGTGAGTTCGGTCATGTACTCGATGAAATCGCGCTTCGATTCCCGCCACGTGAAGTACGTGTACGACTGCGAGAAGCCGATCTTGCCGAGCCGGTTCATCATGCGCGGCCGTGTGAACGCTTCGGCAAGGAAGATGGTGTCCGGATAGCGCGCGCGCACATCGCCGATCACCCATTCCCAGAACGGCAGCGGTTTGGTGTGAGGGTTGTCGATGCGGAAGATATGCACGCCCGCTTCGATCCAGAACAGGAACACGTCGCGCAGCGCGAGCCATAAATCCGGCTTGGCGTCGTGCGCATAGAAGTCGGGGTTGACGATGTCCTGATACTTCTTCGGCGGATTTTCCGCGTAGCGCAGCGTGCCGTCGGGGCGCCACGCGAACCACGTTGGATGCTCCTTGAGCCACGGGTGATCCGGCGAGCACTGCACTGCGAAGTCGAGCGCGATTTCAAGGCCGTGCTCATGCGCGGCGGCGAGCATCGCCTTGAAGTCGTCGAGCGTGCCCAACTGCGGATGCACGGCGGTGTGGCCGCCTTCGACTCCACCTATCGCATACGGGCTGCCGACATCGCCGGGCTGCGCGGTCAGCGTGTTGTTACGGCCTTTGCGATTGGCCACGCCAATCGGGTGGATCGGCGGGAAATACAGCACGTCGAAGCCCATGTCGCGAATGCGCGGCAGTTTCTTCGTCACGTCGGCGAAGGTGCCGTGGCGCGATTCGTCGTCGCTCATCGAGCGCGGGAAGATCTCGTACCAACTCGCGAAGCGCGCCGCGGTGCGGTCTGCGTCGATCTTGTAGATGACCGGATCGCGGCTCAGGAACGGCCGGTGGCGCGCAGCGGTCATCGCCCTCGCCGTGGTCGGCGCGAGCAGCAGCGCGAGCTTCGTTTCAGCGTCGGCTTTGGTGAACTCCTTGACGATATGTTCGAGCGGCGCGGTAAGCGCGCCTTCCGAGGTTTCCACTTCGGCAAGCACGAGCGCGAACAGATGCGCGGCTTCGTCGAGTTCGAGTTCGACGGTTTGCCCCGCCTTCAGCTTCTTCTGAATATGTTCGACCAGCGAAGCGAAGTCGTCGCGCCACGCGATCACGGTGAACTCGTGGCGGCCCATGCGGTCGAGCGGAATGCGCGCTTTCCAGATGTCGAGCCCGGCGGGTTGAGCCGGCGTCATCAGCACTTCATGCCACGCAGTTTCGTCGGCGGCGCGCCAGATCACGGCGGCGGCAATCTTGTCGTGACCTTCGGCGAAAATCGCGGCGGTGATTTCGGCGCGTTCGCCCACGGTTCGCTTGGCCGCAAAGCGGCCGTTATCGACCGAAGGCGTTACGCTTTCGATCGCCACGCGCGGCGCGTTGATCGCTTCGACGACGGTCTTGCGGCCGCTACGCTTGCTATTCGCTTTGTCGATGGGCGGCGCGAGACGGATCGGTTTCTCCGTGATGGCGCGAAACAGGCGAACCGCGCCGGGTGCGAGCGCGAACGGCGTGAGCGTGGCGGGCGAAGCGCTGGCGGAGGCGTCGAGCGGCACGAAGCGCGTGAAGTTGCCCGGCACGCCCGCGAGGAAGCGCGCAGGATCGACGCGCACCGGCGCGCCGAGGTCGGGATTGATCGCGATCAGGATGGCCTCGTCGGCATCGCGTAGGTCGCGTTGGTCGGCGCGCAACAAGACCGCTGCAGGTGCGCCGGGCCCGCTCAGCGGGCGCAATTCGCCGTTGGCGTGCAGCGTATTCGTATCGCGCGCAATGTGGTTCGCGTGCGTGACGTGTTTCGAGAGATCGAATGGTTTGGCCTGAACAGCGAGGGCGAACTGCGAAGCATCGCCACGCGTTTGCGACATGGGCTCGGTGATGCCGTATTCGAAGCCCATCGGCATCATCCAGCCCGTGCCGATCGAAACCGACGTGTACAGCGCGCGCCGGTAAGCCCGCTCGACGATGGCGGCGTCGTGAGCATCGCTTAACTCGGCGGCGAGGCGGGTGCCATAAGGCGCTTCCGGAAACGCGATCGGTGTGCCAAGGCGCGCGAGCGCAGCGTGTTCTTCGACCATCCAGCTGGAGCGGAAGTCCCACCAGCGCACCGACGAGAACACGCTGTCGAAGCCGGCGCCGTCGAGGCCGGGCAGATCGGCGCGAGCAAGGCCGGGTGTGGCGGCGAGAAAGCGCACCTCGGGATGCTTCGCGCGAACCGCGTCGACCAACTGCCGCCAGACGGCGCTCGGTACGCGGTGCGGCGAATCAAATCGGAAGCCGCCCACGCCGGCGTCGGCGAGCGCCAGCAACTGCCGGGTCCACCATTCGACCAGCGCGGCGCTGCTGCCGGCGTCATTGAAGTTGGCATAGGCGACGTTGTCCTCGCGATGCACATGGCGCGGGTCGAGCCGCGCCTCTTCAGACTCCAATGCGTGGAACCAGTCGGCATGTTCGGCGTAAAGCGCGCCATCGGCGGCCATCCGGTCGATCACCAGATCGACCAGCAAGGTCAGCCCGTTCTGCCCGGCGCCGCTGGCGAGCGTGCGAATTGCCTCGGCGGCGGGCTGCCGGGCCTCGAATACCGGATGAAGACGGTCATGGTTGCCGACCACCTGTCCGTGGCCGGCTTGTCCGGGCTCGAAAAGGCTGCCGATCAGCGCGTGATCGAAGCCCAGCGCGGCTGCATGCGCGAACTGCGCAGGCCATGCATCGAGCGGCCCAACCAGAAGTGAATGAAAAAAGTAAATCCGCGGCGCGTACCCGTTTGGAGATTCCATCGATCGTTTCCAGATTCGTCCTGCTGCGGTGTGGATGCAATTGGCATGCGATCACAGCGCTCATTGGGCTTCCAGAGCCGGATACCGCGCGATGCAAGAAGCGAGGGCGCGTACTGGTCAATGTAGTGCAAAGATCGTCACGCCGCTGGCCAGTAAGGGGTGCTTTGACGCCAGGCGTCGATTGCACGGGCTGGCCAGATCGATTCGGAAGACGCAGCAAACGCTGTGCCAGTGCGGCTCGGGCGCAGCGAAGGACGGGAGGGCCGAGCGTCCCGCAGTGGGCCTGGCCGGAAGATGCGGCGGCAGACGCGAGGCATTGGCGCGAGGCCGCGAACGGCTGCCGCGTGTAAAACGGGCGGGTGGCGCCCGGGATTTACACGCGAAGGGTGAGGGGCGGCGCGATTGCCCGCAAAAGGCGGAGTTCTATGCTGCAGGGGCGGCGCGAGGGCGCGCTCGTGCCAGCAGGTTCACGAGCCGAGCAGGCCCGCTGCGATATTCACGCACAACCCGAACACAGCGACGTTGAAGTAAAACGACAGGACCGATTGTGCGAGGGCGGCGCGGCGAACCGAACGCGAACGCAGCATCACGTCCGACGTCTGCGAGGCCACGGCGATCGTGAACGACAAATACAGGAAGTCCCAGTAATCCGGGTGAAGCGCCTTGTCGGGAAACTGCAGCGGCGTCTCCGGGGCATCCGGGTCGTAGTAAAGGCGCGCGTAGTGCTGGGTGAAGATGGTCGGGATCAGGAACCAGGCGCCGAACATCGTCAGTCCGGTCAGCGCGTAGTGCCAGACCGTGGAAGCGCCCGCTGTTCCCTTTGCCGACGCCAATTCCAGCACGATGGCCGCAATACTCGCAATGGTCGCCAAGCAGATCACCATGAGCACGACGCCCGCGTTCTCGTCGTCGCGACGGGCGGATTCGCGTACGCCGCCTTCGTCGGCAAGGGCCATGTAGACCCAGATCATCGCCAGATAACTCCAGATGGCGGCGTCCCAGCCGACCAGCACGCGAACCATCGGGCGCGTGTGCGCCGGCACGGCCAGCGCCGCGATGATGCCGAGCGCAAGGCCGACCAGCATGCGTGGCCGATTGCGAAGAACTTGTGGAAGATATTTTGTCAGCATGGAATGGCGTGTGAAGGACTCTTGGTTTCGCGGATTCTACCCGGGCTTCGACCTGTATTTGTCGAATGGGCGGGACACAGGCTATAGTCTTTCGCAACGCGCTTGCGTGCCGCTTTCAATTGAAAGGCGATTGGCAGGCGGCAGTTTTTTGCCCGTTCATGCCATGCAGTGCGCACGGTTTCATACGGATGTCATCAGCACAACGTATCTCGGCTCGCATTGGGGTTCGTGCGGGCTAACAGGAAAGACCGCTTAAGCGGCTTCAGGCCAGGTTTGGGGTAGAAGATCGACGCCACGCGCGAACGGCAGACCGCCGGGGCCGTGTGGCAAGTTGAGAACGACTCACCATCTGGAGTCCCCATGACAGATGTTCCCGAGAATAATGATGCGCACCACGAAGTGACGCATCCCGCAGGCTTGTCGTCATCAGCTTCGTTTTCAGCGTCGCGTAGAGCGTGGGTGCTCGGTGCATGCGCCGCGGCCGCGGCGTTCGCATTTGCCGGCGCCGGCCGCTCACTTTCATGGATCGCCCCGGCATGGGCCGATGCGCCCGCAGGCGGCGGGCTCGATGCCTTCCTCGCGCTCTCGCAGCGCCTCACAGGCCGCACCGGCTTCGACGCCACGCTCGGCAAACGCGTCTATGACGCCCTGGCCAAATCCGACAATCATTTCGACCAGAACGTCGCCGCGCTCAACACGTGGCTGCAGGGCCACGGCGGCGTGCCATCAGATACCGTCACACAAGCCTTGCAGGCCGATCAGCCCGCGCTCGCGAAATCCGTCGGCGCGATCATGCGCGCGTGGTATCTCGGCCTCGTGGGCGACACGCCGCATGTGGAAGTGGTCGCTTATGAAAAGGCGCTGATGTTCGAGCCCGTGAAGGACGTGCTGACGATTCCGTCTTATTGCCGCGACGTGCCGTTCTATTGGACAAAGAAACCGGTGAGTGCCTGAACGTCGTTTCTCTTGCGTGTGCCGCAACGTTCGATCGAATCGTTCGACGCAGCTCGGGCACGCGCGTACAGCAAGCCAGCATAAGTGCTCTGCACGGGATCCGCGTGACGCGTTCAAGCGAACTCGGGTCGACACAAAAGAAGAGAGAGGGCAACAATGGCAAACGCAAACTCTGCCGATATCGTCGTGGTCGGTTCGGGCGTGGCAGGCGGACTGGTTGCGCATCAGATGGCGCTGGCCGGCGCGTCGGTGATTCTGCTCGAAGCCGGGCCGCGCATTCCGCGCTGGCAGATCGTCGAGAACTTCCGTAATTCGCCGGTCAAGTCCGACTTCGCGACGCCTTATCCGTCGACGCCTTACGCACCGCATCCCGAGTACGCCCCCGCCAACCATTATCTGATCCAGAAGGGCGACTATCCGTACAGCTCGCAGTATCTCCGGCTGGTGGGCGGCACGACCTGGCACTGGGCGGCCGCGGCATGGCGGCTGTTGCCGTCGGACTTCCAGTTGTGCAAGCTGTACGGCGTGGGGCGCGACTGGCCCTATCCCTATGAAACGTTGGAGCCGTGGTATTCGGCGGCGGAGGTACAACTCGGCGTGTCGGGTCCCGACAATTCGATCGATCTCGGTTCGCCGCGCTCGAAGCCGTATCCGATGAGCCAGCTTCCACTCTCTTACATGGATCAGCGCTTTAGCGACGTGCTCAATGCGCACGGCTTCAAGGTCGTGCCCGAGCCGGTGGCGCGCAACAGCCGTCCTTACGATGCGCGACCCACTTGTTGCGGCAACAACAACTGCATGCCGATCTGCCCGATCGCCGCGATGTACAACGGCGTGGCGCATGCGGAGAAGGCCGAACAGGCCGGTGCGAGGCTGGTTCCCGAGGCGGTGGTGTACCGCGTCGAAGCGGACAACAAAGGGCTGATTACAGCGGTTCACTACAAGGACCCGAACGGCAACAGCACGCGCGTGACCGGCAAGCTGTTCGTGCTCGCCGCGAACGGCATCGAAACGCCAAAGCTGATGCTGATGTCCACTTCCGATAAATTCCCGCACGGCGTGGGCAACAGTTCCGATCAGGTGGGCCGCAACCTGATGGATCATCCGGGCACGGGCGTCACGTTTCTTGCCAATGAACCGCTGTGGCCCGGACGCGGGCCGATGGAAATGACCTCGATCGTGAACTTCCGCGACGGCGCGTTCCGCTCCGATTACGCGGCGAAGAAACTGCATCTGTCGAATGGCGTGCCGACCATGGCCGTGACCGCCGCACTGCTGAAGCAGGGCCTTACCGGCGCCGAGCTCGACCGGCAGATTCGCGACCGTGCGTCGCGCACGCTGAATATCAACAGCTTCCATGAGCATCTGGCGGAGCCGCAGAACCGCGTGTTGCCTTCGGCGGATCACAAGGATTCGCTCGGCATTCCGCAGCCGGAGATCTACTACTCGATCAACGACTACGTGAAGAAAAGCGCGGCCAATACGCACGAACTGTACGGGCAGATCGCCGCGCTGTTCGGCGGCGCCGAGGTCTCGTTCGACGACACCTTCGCACCCAACAATCACATCATGGGCACGACGATCATGGGCAGCGATCCGGCGGATTCGGTCGTGGATGCGGACTGCCGTACGCACGATCACTCCAATCTGTTCATTGCCAGCAGCGGCGTGATGCCGAGCGCGGCATCGGTGAATTGCACGCTGACGATCGCGGCCTTGTCGCTGAAACTGGCCGACAAGCTCAAGCGTGAAATCTGAGCCTGAACGGAGCACCACAATGAAGAAGAACACGTCTCGCGTGCAGCCGGTCGATGCGCTTGTGCGAAACGCCCGGCGCCGTCACTTCAGGGTCGCGACGCTCGCAGCGATCTTTTCGCTGTTCGCGCTCTATGTCGCCTGGCATGAGGCGCACGGCCCCAAGGTGCAGCGCAACGACGAGTTGCCTATTACGCAGGCCCGCGCGGACGACGCCTCGCGGTCGGCCAATGGCGAGGCCATCTCGGCTGAGGTGGCCGGCGGCAATCTGGTCAAGCGCGGCGAGTACCTCGCGCGCGCCGGCGATTGCGCGGCCTGCCACACGGCGGACAAAGCGCGGCCGTTCGCGGGTGGGCTGCCGATCAACACGCCGTTCGGCACGATCGTGACGCCGAACATCACGCCCGATCCGGACACCGGCATCGGCCAATGGAGCGACGCCGATTTTCTGCGCGCCATGCATGAGGGCATTGGTAGAAGTGGCCAGCGCTTGTATCCGGCCTTTCCGTACGCGGAGTACACCAAGGTCACGGATCAGGACGTGCTGGCCATTCGCGCGTATCTGAATACGCTCACGCCAATCCACTATTCGCCGCCGGGCAACAGCCTGACATTCCCATTCAATCAGCGCTGGTTGATGGTGTTCTGGAATCTGTTCAATTTCACCGAAGGCCGCTTCGTTCCCGATCCGAAGCAAAGCGCGCAATGGAATCGCGGCGCTTACCTGGTGCAAGGACTCGCCCATTGCGAGGAATGCCATACGCCGCGTAACTTCACGCAGGGTTTGAAGTCGAGCTCACGTCTTTCGGGTGCCGTGCAGGCCGGCTGGCACGCGTACAACATCACGTCTGACAAGACGAGCGGCGTGGGCAACTGGAGCGACGACGAGCTGGTGTCGTATCTATCGACCGGCGCGGCGCCGGGCCGTGCCAACGCGGCCGGCCCAATGGCCGAAGTGGTGGCCGACAGCACGCAATATCTGACGCGCGAAGATCTCGGCTCGATCGTCGCGTATCTGCGCGCCGTGCCGCCGATCAACGGTGGCGAATCGCGCCCGCGCGACCAGTGGGGCAATCCCGCCGACGACGTGACGGCACTGCGCGGCACTGCCATTCATGCCGTGAACGGCGCGCAATTGTTCGTCGCGAACTGCGCGAGCTGCCATAGCTGGACGGGTCAGGGTGTGGGCGCGAGCGCGCCCGGGGCGTATCCGTCGCTGATCCATAACTCGGCGGTGGGCGCGAGCGACGCCAACAATCTGGCGCTGGTGATCCTGCGCGGCGTCAGTCGTACGACGAAACAGGCGGACGTGTTGATGCCGGCATTCGGCACCCAGCTCAGCGACGATCAGGTGGCCGCCATTACGAACTACGTGACCAGACAGTTCGGCAATCCACAATCGACCGTGACGGTCGATCAGGTGGCCAAACTGCGCACTCAGCAATAGTGACCGCGTTAGGTGTGTATTTCCGGTAAGGGCTGCCGGAAATATGCCAGTTTTGCGTCGATTTGCGTCGTTTCAGCTCGCTGCGGCGCCAGGATACGATGGGCAGCGCGCATACACGTCGCGGATGCCGCATTATCATGGACCCATGGCTTCCGTACTCGTCAATTCCGTTGAACATCACCCGGCCAACCGGAGCGGTCGCGACTTCGTGGTCGGCGACCTGCATGGCTGCGTCGATGCATTGCGCTATCTGCTGCGCGTGATTACGTTCGACCCGGCGCGCGACCGGCTCTTTTCGGTCGGCGATCTGGTGGATCGCGGCGAGCATTCCGAACTCGCTTTGGCTCTGCTCGACAAGCCGTGGTTTTTCGCCGTGCTCGGCAACCATGAAGACATGCTATGCGCCGTCGCCGATGGACGCTTGCGGCGTCAGTCGTGGTATGGAATCGGCGGCCTATGGGCGGCGCAACTTTCCGACGAACGCCTGCAACACTACGCCGAAATCCTGCGCGGGTTGCCGCTTGCGCGCGTGATCGGCAGTGGCAAGGAGCGCTTCAACGTGCTGCATGGGGAATTCTTCGGCACGGATGCCGAGCTCGATGCGGGGAATTTCTCCGCCGAAACCCGCCAGCAATTGCTGTGGGGACGCGAGCTGGCATTGGGCAATGGCGATCCGCAGCGGCAGCGCGGTCTCTCGCTGACCTACTGCGGCCACACGCCGATGCGTGACATCAAGCAGGTCGGCTCGCAGGTGTTTATCGACACTGGCGCGTTCGGCCCGGAAGGCAAGCTCACGATCGTGGAGCCGCTGGCGCTGCGGCGCTGGTCGATCTCGGTCGAAGAGGCGCGCGCGGAAGGGGCGGCAGCGCTGGCGCTACCTTGACTCTGCCTTGACGGCTTGGGCCCGCGCGCGGGTTTGGCAACCTAGCCCACCTGGTTGAGTTCGAAAACCATATCCACCTCGTTGCCGTTCCAGTTGTATTCCAGATACGCCGCGTGATGACAGTCGCGCAGGAGCGTGGTTTTGAACGCGGCGAGGCATTCGCCTTCGTCGTCGCGCACCGACGGATACACGATACCCGGCGCACCCGCCTCGCGGACCGCCCGGCCGAGGGATTGTCCGGCCAGATAATCATCCGGCGACAGCACCGCGAGATCCACCGACTTGTCGGCGCGAATGTCCACCACGTTGCCTAGCGCGACGACGGTATAGAGGCGCATCTGCTGGCGCATGGGCGGTTCGGCCGTTGCTTCCAGAAATTTCCCCGTGTGATAGCGCGTTTCCGCGATCGCGGTGGCGCGTGAACGGGCGCAATAAAACACGCCATAGGTGCCGTCAGAGAAGCGGCTGCCGAGCGGGTTCAAATGGGTCAGCGCGGCCATGATCGGCCCATAGCCCGGTCCGAAGCGACGCTCTTCGCGCGGCACCAGATCGAGTTCGCCGACTTCGGTGCGCAGACGGTCGTTGGTCATGGCTTCGAGCGCGTAGAGCGCGTCGAAATCTTCCGGCGAGGCGACCCGGTCGAACAGATTGACGGCCGGAAAGCGCGTCGGAATCACGCGATACGCGGGCGACCAATCGAGCGGCGCGGTACGCCAGCGGTCCTGCCAATGCGGTTGTGTCACGCCCAGCCGCCTCGCATTGCGTCGAGATACTGGCGCACGGCCACGAGGTCGCTAATGTTGCCCGCCAGCATGCGGTCCAGCGCGCGGCGGCCGCCGAACGGTGGCGCGCTGTTGGGACGTTTGATCCAGGTGTCGGCGATGCTGGCTTGCGGCAGCAGGATTTGCAGCGCCTTATAGATACCGAGCAGCAGCGACAGGCGTTCGAGCGTGTCGCGCCCGAGGCGGGCCGTTTCAGGCGCCGCCTTCCATTTGAAATAAGTCGAGCGGCCCGGCGAGCCTAGCAGCACGATCTGCTCTTCCGCGCTCAAGTCCCAGTCGCGGGCGATGTTGAAGAACGCGCGCAGCCCTGCCGCGGACATTTCCGTTAGCGTGGGTGCTGAAGGCGGCCGGCGAATCGGCTCTTCAGGTTGGGTGGCACGAGCAGCGTGAGCCATGAGTGGAAAAGTCCTAATGTGTACTTGAAATTAATCTTAGTCTAAATGTGGATTTTTGCAAGAGAATATAATCCAGGCTCGTTATAAAGTCGAAGATCAGGAGAGGCAGGAGATGGGCGTTCGAGCAGTAGCAGTGGGAGCGGCGTTCGCCGTGTGGTGTATGTCAGGACCGGTCATGGCCGCGGGTTATACGGAAGTGTGGAACCCGTCCGAACAGAGCGGGCATGTCACGAAGCACGCTGGGACAAAGACGGGGGCAGCCGCCAACGGGCAGTCTGGCGTTGGCTCGAAAGGCGCTTCGAAGTCGGCTTCAAAGTCGGCTTCAAAGTCCGCCGCAAGGTCTGCTCCGAAGCGTGTGGCGGGCACCAAGCATGCCGCGCCGCACGTTGCATCAGCGTCGGGACACGGCGGTAAACCGTCGGCGCATGGCAGCGTTAACAAGGTGTCGGCCAAGGGCGCCACGAAGAGCGGAACCCAGGCAGCAGGCGCGAACAAGACCCAAGCGAAAGCGGCGGTCGTGACGCAGCGTAAAAAGCCGCACGCGCAAGTCGTTCAGGCGAAGCCGGGACACGGCAAGGTCATGCACGCCAATCTGGTCGCGAGCCGTTCGACGCATCCGCAGAAGGTCAAGGTTGCGGCGAAACCTGGCGCGATAAAACCGGCTGCGTCCCCGGTGAATTCGGCGTCGTCATCCGTCAATACGGCGCCATCCGCAAACATTGGCGCCAATCCGGCGAGCGCAACGAGCAATCCCGCTACCGCCAGCAGCGGCTCGCTGCCGCCGATCATTCACTGATCTCGAAACCGGAGCGCGCGTTCGCGCTTCGGCTGGCTGGTCGACCTCCGCCTTTATGCCGCGGACGAGGATTTTTCTGGGTTAAAAGAAAGGCGTCGACCTTCATTTGTGGATCAACGTGACGAGGCGCTTCGTCATTGTGTCGCCAACCCATTCGTCACCAACCGCAATGTTTCCAATGACCGCGCGTCCCTGACCCGCGAATGCAGCGTAACGCGCGATTCCGGCAGTTGGGGCAAGCCCAACCGTTGGCCGACATCGATCAGACCGCGCGGCGCCACGCGGCGCGCCAGCGGCGACACCGCCAGACCTGCCGCCACCGCCGCGCCGACGGCCGCCACGCCACCGCCGACGAACACCTCCTGCCACCCGATACCAGCCTGCGTGAGCGTGCGCAGCGCCACGTCGCGCACGTTGCACGGCGGACTCAGCAGCGCCAGCGCCAACGGTTCGCCGACTCGCGGTAACCACGCCGGCGTGGCGAGCCAGGCGAGCGGTTCGCTGAATAGCACTTGCGCGTCGTCGCGCGGCGGTTCGTCGGCGCCATAGCGGATGATTACCGCGTCGAGGCGGCGTTCGTCGAATTGCGCAAGCAGCGCGGAAGACGTGCCCAGATGCAATTCGATTACCAGACCCGGATCGTGCGCATTGAGCCTGCCGAGCAGAAGCGGCAAGTCCGGTCCCGCCACGTGCTCGCTGAGCCCCAACGCGAGCCGCCGACGCTCGACCGACAGCGACCCCAGCGCGCGTTCATGCGCGTTGAGCAAGTCGCGCGCGGCGCCGAGGAACGCGTTGCCGTCCGCGGAAAGACGCACGACGCGCGGCGTGCGCTCCAGCAATTGCTTGCCCAGATGCGCCTCCAGCCGTTTGAGCTTCAGGCTGACGGCCGATTGCGTCGTGTCGAGCGCGTCCGCGGCACGCGTGAAGCTGTGCAGATCGGCGACCAGGACGAATGCCCGGACCGCATCGAGATCGAGAACTTTCATTTCAAATGAATATAGATGAAATCGCCATTGATGTCTGTTTATTATGACTGAGCGCGCCTAAGCTGTCCTTACCGCATCACCACAACCAGGGAAGGAGGTTCATCATGCCGCTCACACGAATCGCTTTACGCGCCGGCAAGCCCGTCGAATACCGGAAGGCGCTGACCGATAGCATCCAACGTGCGCTGGTGGCGACGTTCAACGTGCCGAAGGACGACATCTTCATGCTGATCACCGAGCACGAGGCCGGCAACTTTGTGTATGACAACCAGTATTTGAACGTGGAGCGAAGCGACGATCTCGTGATGATTCAGATCACGCTGAACAACACGCGCACGCTCGAGCAGAAGCGGGCGCTATACAAGCGGATGGCGGACGAATTGGCGGAATCGCCGGGGCTGCGACGAGAGGATGTGTTGATCAATCTCGTCGAGGTGCTGAAGGAAAACTGGTCGTTCGGCAATGGGATTGCGCAGTACGCGCTGTGAGCGCCACGCCGACCCGTTAGCGCGAGCTTCGGAAACGAAAACGGGCGGCCGTGCCGCCCGTCGGTCGTCAGATGCGCGGCAATCTCAGGCAATCGTATCGACCACGCCGCCGTCGACGCGCAGCGCCGCGCCGGTGGTCGCCGACGCCTGCGGCGAGCACACGTAGACGACCATGTTCGCCACTTCCTCGGTGGTGGCCGCTCGCTGGATGATCGAACTGCTGCGATGCGCGCGCACGAACTCCGTGGCAACCTGTTCGACCGTTTTGCCTTGTTCTTTGGCTGTCTCTTCCACCATTGCCCGCAAGCCGTCGGACAGGGTCGGTCCGGGCAGCACGGCATTCACGGTGACGCCGCTGCCAGCCGCTTGCTTGGCGATGCCGCGCGCAATGCTCAACTGCGCGGTCTTCGAAAAGCCGTAAGCGAGCATGTCCGGCGGAATATTCAGTCCCGATTCGGACGAGATGAACACCACGCGGCCCCATTTGCGCTCCATCATCCCTTTGAGATAGTGGCGCGTGAGCCGCACGCCCGACATGACGTTGATCTGGAAGTAGCGCTCCCAGTCGTCGTCTTCGGTGGAGAAGATGTCGCCAGGGCCGAAGACGCCGAGGTTGTTCACCAGAATGTCCGCCTGCGGCACGGCCTGGATCAAGGCGTCGCAGCCCTGCGCCGTGCCGAGGTCGCCCGCGAAGCCTTGCAATTTCGCTTGCGGCGCCGTCTTGCGGATCGTTTCGATAGCGCGGTCCACCGCGTCCTGCTTGCGTCCGTTGATGATGGTCTGCGCACCCGATGCGGCAATGCCGGTGGCGATCGCAATGCCGATGCCCGCGGTGGATGCACTGACGATCGCAGTCTTGCCGGATAGATCGATGTTCACTGTCTTGCTCCTCGCTGAAGTTACGGCGAAGCGGCCGAGGCTGGCCGCGCCGGAAAATACAAAGGGCCTGGTGTTCGAAGCGTCGAGCGGAAAGTATCCCATCTATCCGCGCGCAAGTCCGGTTCGGTGCCAGGACGGTGGCGCGGGTTGGCGTCGCTATAATGATCCGTCGTTCTTTTTGCGGTTAGCGACCGCTTCCCCGCCATGTCATTCGATCGCACCGATCTTTCCCGCGAAACCCTCGAACTCGGCGGCTCCGTGTGGTTTCAGGCAGGCGCGCAGACGCTGGGCGGCGCGTCGCGGATTGCGCTGCTCGCGGCGATCGGCGAGACCGGTTCCATCACCAGCGCGGCCAAAGCCGTCGGCATGAGCTACAAGGGCGCGTGGGATGCTATCGACACCATGAACAACCTCGCCGGCGAGCCGCTCGTGGTGCGCCTGACCGGCGGCAAAGGCGGTGGCGGCACCACGCTGACGCCGCGCGCCGTGAAGCTGATCGAGACGTTTCGCGCGGTGGAGCGCGAGCATCGGCGCTTTCTCGAACGCGCGGGTGCGGCGATCGAAGGATTTGCGACGGACTGGGATCTGATCGGCCGCATCGGCGTGAAGACGAGCGCGCGCAATCAGCTGTATGGCACGGTGTCGGCGATCATGCGCGGCACCGTCAACGACGAAGTCACGCTGGCGCTGCCCGGCGGCCAGGCGATCGTCTCCGTCATTACGCATGAAAGCAACGAGACACTCGGCCTCGTCGAGGGTGCGGCGGCGTTCGCGTTGATCAAGGCCTCGTGGGTCGTGCTGCTCGTCGGTGACGAAAGCGGCGCGCCGCTCAAACTCTCGGCGCGCAATCAGTTAAGCGGCACGGTGCAGAGCGTGAAGCGCGGCGCGGTCAATGCCGAGGTGTCGCTGGTGCTGGACGGCGGCACGGTGATGACGGCGGTCGTCACCAATGAAAGCGTCGACACGCTCGGCCTCGTGGAAGGCAGGCGCGCTGTCGCGGCGTTCAAGGCGTCGAGTGTGATACTCGGCGTGAAAGACTGAGCGGGCGAAACGCTCGCGCCCGCTTTGAAAGTTCGAGCGCGGCAAGCGCTCGCCTCGGCGTGAAGGGAATGAGCGTGCGAAGCCTCGCTGTTCAGGCTCGAGGCTCGCTGCGCGCGTAGCCTGCGAACGAATGATTCTCGCGCACGCGGCCGTCGCTGACCTGCACGACCTGATCGCCGAAGGCGGCGACATCGTCGGGGTCGTGGGTGATCAACACCATCGGAATATCGAGCCGCGTTTGCAGTTCGGACAGTTCGCGGCGCATGCGCTGACGCAACGCGCTGTCGAGCGCGGAAAACGGTTCATCCAGCAACAGCAGCTGAGGTTGCGCGACGAGCGCTCGCGCCAGCGCCACACGCTGCTTTTGTCCACCGGACAGCTGCGCCGGATGATCACCCGCGACGCTCTTCAACTCCAGCGCATCGAGCCAGTAATCGATCTGCGGATGCGTGATTCGCGCACGCGGATTGAGCCAGCCGTGCTGCAAGCCGAAGCCGATGTTCTGCCGCACGTTCAGATGCGGAAATAGCGCGTAGTCCTGAAACACATACGCGATCTTGCGCGCTTGCGGTTTCAGATCGATGCCGCGCGCGCGGTCGAACAGCGCGTTGCCACGCAGCGTGATCGTGCCTTCGTCGGGGCGCAGCAGGCCTGCGATAGCCTGCAACGTCAGACTCTTGCCCGCGCCCGATGGGCCGAACAGCACGACGCGTTGCGAGGCGGCCTGAAAGGCGACGTTGAGCGTGAAGCGACGCTCGGCGCTCTGGAAGGTCTTGCGGATGTCGACGGCGAGCAACATATCAACCGGACTTCAAAAGCGTGTGCTGCGGCACGAGTCGCCCCGCGAGCAACAGGATCACGACGCACGTCACCGAAGTTACGAGCACGAGAAAGTTCGCTGTGCTGTCATCGCCCGCCTGCACGGCTGAATAGACCGCCACCGAGAGCGTCTGCGTGCGTCCCGGCAGGTTGCCGGCGATCATCAGCGTCGCGCCGAATTCGCCGAGCGCCCGGGCGAACGCCAGCAGGCCGCCGGCGAGAATGCCACGCGCGGCGAGCGGCAGCGTCACGCGAAAGAACACGGCCGTTTCGCTGACGCCCAGCGTGCGCGCGGCCCGTTCGAGTTGCGGATCGACGGCTTCGAACGCGGCGCGCGCGGACTTCAGCACGAGTGGAAAGGCCACCACCGTCGACGCGATCACCGCGCCCTGCCAGGTGAACAC
This sequence comes from Burkholderia sp. WP9, assembly GCF_900104795.1. Classification (NCBI taxonomy): domain Bacteria; kingdom Pseudomonadati; phylum Pseudomonadota; class Betaproteobacteria; order Burkholderiales; family Burkholderiaceae; genus Burkholderia; species Burkholderia sp. WP9. The sequence goes on along the minus strand of NZ_FNTG01000002.1, from coordinate 1,619,520 downwards.
CAACTGAATGTCGAAACGGTCGAGCCAGCCGCCGATCACCCCGCGCCGGCCGAGCAGGACTAGCAGGTAATAGCCGAGCACGGTGGGCGGCATGACGAGCGGCAGCATCAGCAGCGAATCGATCACGTCGCGCGCGCCGGAGCGCCAGCGCGACAGACCGAAGGCCGCCGCGACGCCGAATACCAGATTGAGCGCGGTGGCCCAGCCCGCGACTTTCAACGAGAGCAGGAGCGGAATCCAGGCCTGTTGCATGAGCGTGCGCCGTCCTCTGAAGTTAGTGCGCGGGCTTGAAGCCGTACTTGGCGAGCACGGCCTGGCCGGCCGGCGACAGCACGAAGTTCATGAACGCCTGGGCGTCCGCCGCGTGACGGCTGCCTTCCACTTGCGCGATCGGATAGGTGATCGGCGTTTGCGTCGGCACGTTCATCGCGACCTTGACCTTGTCCGGCATGACGGCGGCGTCGGTGCTGAACACGAAACCGGCGTCGACTTCGCCACGCGACACATAGTCGAGGCTTTGACGGACGTTCGCCGCCAGCACGGCCTTCGCGCTCACGGCGTCCCATACGCCCGCGGACTGCATCGCGCCCTGCGTGTAACGGCCAACCGGCACGGAAGCCGGATCGCCGTACGCGACCCGCTTCACGTTTGCCGATGCCAGATCGTTCAGACTTGTCGGCGCGAAACGGCTGTCCGTGGGTACGATCAGCACCAGCGAATTGGCGGCGAAATCCTTGCGGGTGGCCGGCACGATCACTTTTTCGGCGGCTGCCTTGTCCATGGCCTTCTGATCCGCGGACGCGAACACGTCGGCGGGCGCGCCCTTGACGATCTGCTGCATGAGCACGTCGGAGGCGCCGAAGTTCAGCAACACTTTGGTGCCCGGATGCTGCTGCTCGAAGACTTCGCTGACCGCCTTGAACGCGTTGGTCAGGCTGGCGGCGGCGGAGACCACCAGTTCGTCGGCGCGCGCATTGGCGCTGAGAACGACGGAGATGGCGCTGGCGACGAACAGCGCTTGCTTCAAATGGCGGCGGAATGTCATGAAGGCTTTGAAGACCGGCAGGCGCCGGATCGGCGGGTTAAAACGCTATCGTAATATACGAAAGGTTATAGCGGTGAGCCATGACAATCATTCAGCCGCGCGCATGAAACGGCTTGTTGAACAGCGGGGAAAAGGTACAGGCGCGGATTCAGACGTCGGACGAATGCGGCGGCGCCAGCGTGTTGAGTGTCTGCGACAGCGGCGCGGTGGCTGGACGGACATCGCGCACGGCTCTCCACTTTGCGCGGATGAACGGCCGGTCATGACCGGACACTTTCAGCGCGATGTGCGTGACCCAGCGCTGCGTCGGCACATGGACGCCGTGCATCAGCACCGCGAGGACCATCATGCTGAGGGCGACGGGCAGCGCCGACAGCCGGCCCGGCTCCGCATGCCACGCGAGACGGACGAACACCAGCGCCGCCACGGCGCCGGTCAGACAGCCGGTAATGGCTTCAGAAGGGGAGTGAGCGCTCAGCACGACGCGTGACAAGCCCACCGCGATCCCCGCCGCAAGGCCGAGCAGGACGCCGATCAGACGAATCGCCGGGCGCGCCGGCAACAGCATCAGGAACAGCACGACCGGATAGACGGCGGTGGACAGCATGGCGTGGCCGCTGACCCCGGTGAAGTCCAGCCCGCGCACGCCGACGCCCCAGCCCAGGAACGCGAGCTTTGTCACGGTCACCACGCCGATCGCCGCACCCAGAAGCAGCAGCCAGCCCGCAGCCATACGCCACGTATAGCCGACCGCCAGCCACAGCGCGATGGCGAACGCGAGCGGCAGCGTCATGCCGGCGCCGCCGAGGCTGGTGATCGAATACCAAAGGTGGGCAGGTAAATCGAGCATGGCAAATAGCGCGACCCAGGCCGCGTAGAATCGGGTTGGTAATGAGAATTTAACGCGCGAGCGGCACAAGTCGCCGACCGGAGCAGACCCGCAGGTCACAGAGCTAACCGCCAGTATAGACGGGTGTTGCAGGCCGGTCGCGCCGCGGGCGAGGCTTTTTGCCGCCGGACGTGGGTTGCCGAACAAGCGGCGAGCACTCGGCGGACGACCTGCGCACGAATAGTGCAAGGGTTTGATGCCAGCCTCGCGGCAAGGTTCGCCGAACGGAAATTTGGTTACAGAATGGCGTGCCCAGGTTCCAGCATCGCATGAGGATTGGTGTTATTGTGCAATGCACAACGAATTGCCGTTCTACCGGACGGACCCTGTCCCTTTTTGCGAGGTTATGCGCCAATGGCAAAAAGTTTATCGAAACTGTGGCTGCGCGGTCTTAAGCGGTTGCTCGCGATCCAAACCGAGCAAACTCGCAAAACTCCCAAGCGCACCACGACACGACCGGCCCGGCCCGCCGCTCCCAAGACGTCCACCAAAGTTCGCCCGCTCAAGCCGGCAGCTGCAGTGCGCGCGCCCGCCAAGCGCGAAGTGCCGCGCGCCACGGCCCGCGAATCGCGCGTGCGCCCGCGGGCGTCGGCATGGGCGAGCGGCTCGTGGACGCGCTCGTTCCACTCCGCGCCTGCTGCGCCCGACCGGCTCGTCAATCATCTTCAGTACGGCTTGTACATCCCGACGGGTCATGCGCTCGAGGCCATGCCGCTGGTGGTGATGCTGCACGGCTGCACACAGTCAATCGATGAATTCGCCGAAGGCACGCGGATGAACGTGCTGGCCGACCGATTCGGCTTTGCCGTGGTCTATCCGGAACAGTCGAAGCACGTGCATTCGCATCGCTGCTGGCATTGGTACGACGCGGGCGATAGCGCCGGCGGTGCCGAAGCGCGCGCAGTCGTTTCGCTGGTGGACGCGCTGGTCGCGCAGCATGGTTTCGATAGCGAGCGCGTGTATGTCGCCGGAATCTCCGCTGGTGCCGGACTGACGGCGTTGCTGGCCGTCAACTATCCGGAGCACTTCGCGGCGGTCGCGCTGCATTCTGGCCCCGTTTTTGGCGAGGCGCGTTCCGGCATTGCGGCGATGGACGTGATGCGGCGCGGCGCTCGCCGTGAACCGGCCGAACTGGTCGACGAGACCGCCGACGTCGCCAATTATCCCGGCATGCCGGCCATCATCATCCACGGCGACGCCGACCATGTGGTCTCGCCGGTCAACGCGGACCAGTTGGCGGTGCAGTTTCTCCGTCTGAACCGTGTCGTCGACCAGAACGGCGCGCGCAAATCCGGTGAAGTGCGCGAAGAGCGCAAGGGCGGCGTGGTTATGCGTGACTACCTGCGCGGCGGGCGGCGCGTGGTGCGGCTGTGTCGCGTGCAAGGGCTCGCCCATGCCTGGAGCGGCGGCGACGAGGCGGTGCCGTTTCATTCCGCCAAAGGTCCGGACGCAAGCGCCATGGTGTGGGAGTTCTTCAAGCATCAGCGCCGCACGGGCACGGGCCGTATTGCGGAAGCTGCCGCCACAGCGGCCTCCGCAGGCTCCCGGTGACGTAGGAACAACAATTCGAAATGAGTGCTGGCGCGAAACTAGGGTTTTCCCTATAATAGGGGTTATCCCTTAGGCGTTAACGCCTAAATTCATTTTCGAGGTTGACCATGTATCTGCTTAGCCGCCTTTTCCTGTTTTTGACCAAGTCGCCCGATCAACTCGCCAAAGAACGCGCTGACGCGTTCCTCGCTGAAGCAACGGATCTGTACGATCTGGAATTCCGCATGCGCAAGCTGGACCGCGAGGCGAATGTCCGCCAGCCGTCGTGGATGAGCCAGCACTAAGCTGCGCGAATTAAAACATCGGCGCGCATTGAAACGTCGATGTTCTGGGTGAAGCGCCCAAGCTGTCGCAAACTCGCACACGTGCACAGACAGCCGGATTCGATTGCCACCACGCGTGATTCAACTCCGCGGCGAACGCCACCCAAACTCTGTAGCGCATCAACAAGTCCGCCTGCCCGGCCGTTCATTTCAGGCAACGCCAGCAGCGACGGCAATCGGCTCATCAGCGATTCTTCTTTTTACGTGCTGAACCCACGCAAAGCGAGGTGAGCAGGTGCTCACTTGCCAAAACGGGCCAGCGTGCGCGCCCGTGCTTCGGCATGGTCCACGATCGGCGCCGGATAGTCTTTACCCAACACCACACCGCAATCGGCGAGCCGCTCCGCGCCCGCTAGCCAAGGCGCATGAATCCACTTCGACGGCAGCTTTGCCAGTTGAGGCAGATAGCGTTTGATGAAGCGTCCCTCGGCGTCGAATTTCTCAGACTGCGTGACCGGATTGAAAATCCGGAAGTAAGGCTGCGCATCGCATCCCGTCGAGGCCGCCCACTGCCAGCCGCCGTTATTTGCCGAGAAATCGAAGTCGTTGAGCTGTTCGGCGAAGTACCGCTCGCCGAGGCGCCAGTCCACGCCGAGATCCTTCACCAGAAAACTCGCCGTCACCATCCGCAAGCGGTTGTGCATGTAGCCGGTGCGGTTCAGTTGCAGCATGGCGGCGTCGACCAGCGGGTAGCCCGTGCGTCCGTCGCACCACGCGGCAAACGCCTCGTCCGCTTCCGGGCCTTGCTCCCAGCGCAGCCGGTCATACTCTTCCTTGAACGACGCACCGCTAGCCAGCCGCGGATGATGCGCCAGAATCATGAAGTAGAAGTCCCGCCAGATCAGTTCCGACAGCCATGTTGCCGAGCCTTGTCCATCGGGTTGCAGCGACATCTCATGGGCAAGGCGCGCGAGCGTGCGGATCGAGACTGTGCCGAAGCGCAGATGCATCGACAGATAGCTCGGGCCCTTGGCTGCGGGGAAGTCGCGCCGGTCGGCGTAGCTGTCGATGCGGGTCATGAAATCGTCGAGCAGGGTTTGCGCGCCGCTCATGCCCGTGGGCAACTTGAGTTCACCGAGATTGCTCGGCGCGAAGCCGAGTTGTTCGAGCGACGGCAACTGGCGGTCCAGCTTCGATGGCGGCGCGGCCAGATGTTTCGCGTACGTTTCCACGGGATACGGCTTCAGATCGAAAGCGTTCAGTTGCTTGAGCCATGCATTCTTGTATGGCGTGAACACCGTGAACGGTTTGCTCTGGCCGGTGAGCACCTCGTCGCGCTCGAAAATCACCTGATCCTTGAACGTCAGCCATTGGCGGCCGGCATCGGTGAGCTGCTCGCGCACCGTCTCGTCACGCTCGATAGCGACCGGCTCGTAGTCGTGATTGGCGAACACGGCGTCTACGCTGAGTTCGTCGGCCAGCTTCGGTACCAGATCGGCCGGATTGCCGTAAAGCACGATCAGACCGCCGCCCTTCACGCGTAACGCCTCGTCCAGTTCGCCCAGCGCCGCGAGAATGAACTCGATGCGGCGGTCCTGCGGCTGCGTGTCCGGATGACGAGCCCGCCACACGTCGACCAATGGTTGCAGAATCGTCGTATCGAACACGAACACGCACCACACGCGCTCGCAATGCTTGAGCGCGTAGTAGAGCGCGGCATTGTCCGTGTTGCGCAGGTCGCGGCGAAGCCAGACCAGCCCGGTATCGAAGGTGTCGTTCAGTCGTCGGACGCGTGTCATCAGGAAATATGGATTGTTGGACCAGGACGGATGGTGGCGCTATTTCCGGCCGCAAGCGTGAAGCGTAACAAGCCTGGCAAGCGGTGGCACGGACCCGTTTTGCACATTGCATGCCGCGTCCGCAAATTGGGACAGCGCCCGCCCCTATTGTGCAGGGTGCGGGCGCTGTCTGTGTAGTGGTGACGCGGTTTTCAGCGTCGCTTCACCGCTTCTTCAGCGCTTCTTTGGCGATGCGCCGAAGAGGCAGCTTAGGCGATTTGCAAACGAACCGCGACGTTGTTGCGCGTGGCGTTCGAATACGGGCAGACCTGATGCGCGGCGTCGACCAGTTCCTTGGCCGCGCTTGCGTCGAGACCCGGAAGCGAAACGCGCAGGTCGATGTCGAGCGCGAAGCCGCCCTTGTCGTTCGGGCCGATACCGACTTCCGCCGTGACTTGCGTGTCTGCCGGCAAAGTTTTCTTCTGCTGACCGGCGACGAACTTCATTGCGCTCAGGAAACACGCCGAGTAGCCGGCTGCGAAAAGTTGTTCCGGATTCGTACCCGCCGCGCCCGTGCCGCCCAATTCGCGCGGCGCGGCCAGCTTAACGTCCAACGCATTGTCCGACGACACTGCGCGGCCGTCGCGGCCACCGGTGCTCGTTGCGCTTGCTTTGTAGAGGATGTTCATGGTGCTGCTCCTTTGTCCGGGTTATCAGGATTTGCGTGTTTGCCGCTCTTTGCTGGCCTGCCGTTCCGGCAGAGCATTCATCGCTTGGCATGTGACAAAGATAGTGTACAAATCATTTGTGTGCAAATGATTTTTTGCATCATGGCGATAGCGCATGGTCTGGAGCGGACCGTCTAGTGGTCCATGTAATCGTTGAGGGTGCCGCGCAGGCGAGTCAGGTCATCCCGCAAGCGCAGCAGGAATTCGGGTGTCTGCTGCGTTGCGCAGAAGATTTCCGCGGGCACCTCGCGTGCCTGGCGCTTGAGTGCCGAACCGGCTTTGGTGAGCCGGACGTAGACGAGACGCTCGTCGTCGGTGCCGCGTACGCGCTCCACCAGCCCTTGCGCCTCGAGGCGCTTGAGCAGCGGCGTGACCGTCGCCGAATCGAGGTTCAGGCGCGCGGCCATGTCTTTGACCGTGACGTCGTCGCTCTCCCACAGTGCCAGCATCGCGAGATATTGCGGGTACGTCAGGCCGAGTTTATCGAGCAGCGGCTTGTACGCCTTGGTCATGGCGAGCGAGGTGGAGTAGAGGGCGAAGCAGAGTTGCTCGTCGAGGGTGAAGGGCAAAGCGGGGCGCTGGGTCATGATGCATCTCGCAAAAAATAGCGTGCAAATCGATTGCGCGCAAACCATTGTGCCGCAAATCGACGCACGTTGACGAGTGCGGTTGGGGATGGCTGAAGCGGGAAAGACAGACGCCGCGATGAAGGCGGCGCAGGGTCCGGCGCTAGAACCGCGCCGGACCTGAACGGAATTCAAGCCGCCGGGGTGGTCGGCAAGTCCGGTGTTTCGGGCGTTTGCACACCGAAACAGCCGCGATAGGTTGCGTAGAACGAGCAGTACAGCATGGTTGTCACGATCATCGTGGCGGGCATCAGCACCGCGAACGCGAAGTCGCCCGCACCCAGCGCCTGCATCAGCGCGGACAAGCCGAGCGACACCGTGATCGCTACCGCGAACCACAGCGCGCCGAACACAATGAACGCGCCGCGGTTGCGCCAGCAACTGACGATGCTGAAGAACATCGCCTTGACGGGCGGCACGTCATGCCATGCCGTGAGAATCGGCGAGAACCAGAAGATCATGGCGACCGGAAGGTAGAGCGCCAAAGCCGTGATTACCGCTAGCGGAATATTGCTGTTGGCAATTGCGTCCTGGTCCATCGTGGCGCCGCCGAGCATCACTTTGAGCAGCATACCACCGTCGGCGAGCGCCGAACCGGCCAGCACCAGCGCCATCGCGAGGACATAGAGCACACCGAGCACCAGCAGCCGTTTGGCGACCACCGGGCCGTACGAGTGAAAACCGTCGACCAGAATGGTGGGGAAGACCGGCTTGCCCGCGATCGTGTTGCGGCACGCCGCCATGAAACCGACCGCGACGCCCGGAATGAACGCCAAGGGCAACACGCCGCCGATCACTGGAATCTGCGACACGAGCGTCATTACCAGCAGATAGGTGAAGAACAGCGTCAGAAACGCGAGCGGGTTCTTGCGGAACAGCCAGATACCCTGCCGGAACCACACATAGCCGGTTTTCGCGGGGACTTCGATCAGTTGCATGAGGTATGAATGCCTGGAAGTGCAACGCCGGACAGGCGTTCGCGCAGAATGCGCTCGAAATGGCCGGGATCGTGCGGTTTGAGCAACTCGGCCGCGCGCGGCAAATGGAAATCATACAGGCGCGAGACCCAGAAACGATATGCACCCGCGCGCAGCATGTCGCCCCAATGACGGTTTTCTTCTGCGGTGAACGGGCGCACGGTCTGGTAAGCGCGCAGCATGGCTTCGGTGCGCGCGTCGTCGAGCTTGCCGGTGGCGAGGTCGACGCACCAGTCGTTGACCGTCACCGCCACGTCGAACAGCCATTTATCGCAGCCGGCGAAATAGAAGTCGAAGAAACCGCCCAGGCGTACCTCGTGGCCCGTGTCCGGATCGGCGTGGGCGAACATGGCATTGTCGCGGAACAGATCGGCGTGGCATGGGCCTTCGGGTAGAGCGGCGTAATCGGCCGAGGCGAAAAAGGCTTCCTGATGCGCCAGTTCGGACGACAGCAGGTCGCGTTGCTCGCCTTCCAGAAACGGCAGAACGGTCGGCACGGTTTCCTTCCACCACGGCAGGCTGCGCAGATTGGGCTGATAGGCCGGGTAATCGCGTCCTGCCAGATGCATGCGCGCCAGCATTTGCCCGACCTCGATGCAGTGCTCGACGCCCGGCGCCAATTCCGGCGCGCCCTCGAGTTTGGTCACGATCGCAGCGGGCTTGCCTTGCAGCAGGCCGAACAGCGCGCCGTCTTCGCGTGGCATGGGGTCCGGCACCGGCACGCGGTGCGCGGCCAGATGCCGCATGAGGTCGAGATAGAACGGCAGTTGTTCGGCTGTCAGCTTTTCGAAGATCGTGAGGACGTATTCGCCGCGCGTTGTCGTCAGAAAGAAGTTGCTGTTTTCAATACCGGAGGAGATGCCACGAAATTCGACGACGTCGCCGAGATCGTAATGGCGCATCCATTCTGCAAGTTGGGGTTCAGTGACAGCGGTGAAGACAGCCATGCGGGAAACGTCGAGTCAGGTTGGTCGGGCTGGCGCAGTGCGGCCAGTGCGATGTGTGGCAAATGCGGTACGAAACGTGTTCTCTGGGACCGTGAAGCGCTGCGGCATTTCAATGCCGAACCGCCCAGGTTGGAATCCGGCAAGCAGGCCGAAGGCCAGGACGACACCTTGCGGGCGGCGTGGATCCGGGCGGCGGCCCACTCCGGGGCCGCCGTGCCGGCATGCATCAATAGGTCAGGTTCACCGACGGCAAGCGCGTGCTTGCGCGGCCGTTGTCGCGCACGGTGGGCGACGTGTCGAGCGGCGCGCTCATCTGGTAGCGCGTGCCGAGGTTCGAATGCACGTTGATTTCGACGGGCTTGCCTTTGTCGCGGTATTCGGTGATTTCGGTGCCGTTCGGGCTGCGCTCGTAAAAGCTCGGCGTGCGCGGAACATTGATTTCGACCTTCGAGCTGACCTCGGCGGCCGGACGATTGATCTTCTCCAGGTCCGGCAGACCCGCCCGTTCATTGGCGGACTGGGGCGCGCCGGGGGGCGGAGTGTCATCGACAGGCTGGGCAGCCATCGCGGCGTTGCCAAAGGCGAGGGCCAGTGCAACGGCGACGGGAAGGAGCGGCTTCATGGTGATTCTCCGATAGGGTGCCCCGATTCTAGCAAATCCAGCCTGCCCATCGGGCGCGATCGCCTTATTTTGCGCCGCTTTCGCGCGGCGTGCCCGCAATCTTGCGAGCCGCGTGCGAGCGTGTGTTGTGGCGCCGCCAGGTCATTTGGCGATCACGCGTTCCGTGGTAATGTCGCCTCATCAATCGAGGCGAATGAAGATGAACAACGATACCAATCAACGCGCGGTGCAGACTCCCGCCAACAGCTTCCCGACCGAATCCTTCGACGACGCGACCGAGGCCGTTACCCGCCTCTCGGCGATCTACGAAGCGAACACTTCGTTCTTGCGCGACGCCTTCGCGCGCTATCGCCGCAACGAACTGTTCCCGAGCCGCGTGCGCGCCTGCTATCCCTTCGTGCGCGTGTGCACCGAGGTCAACACGCATATCGACTCGCGCCGCTCGTATGGTTTCGTCGCGGGTCCGGGCGTGTTCGAGACGACCGTTACGCGCCCTGACCTGTTTGGCAATTACTATCGCGAGCAATTGCGCCTGCTGGCGAAGAACCATCACGTGAAGATCGAAGTCGGCGTGTCGGATCAGCCGATTCCGATTCATTTCGCGTTCGCCGAGGGCATCCACCTCGAAGGCGATCTGGATCGCGAGCGTCTGTTCCTGATGCGCGATGTGTTCGACACGCCCGACCTCGCGCTGCTCGACGACCGCATCGTCAACGGCACCTATGAGCCGCAGCCGGGCGAGCCGCATCCGCTCGCGCTGTTCACGGCGGCGCGGGTCGATTTCTCGCTGCACCGGCTGAAGCACTACACGGCCACGTCGCCCACGCACTGCCAGAACTACGTGCTGTACACGAACTACCAGTTTTATATCGACGAGTTCGTCAAACTCGGCCGCACGATGATGGCCCATACCGACGACGAAGAACTGCGCGCCTATCGCAGCGAATACACCTCGTTCGTCGAGCCTGGCGACGTGGTCACGTACAACGAGAACCTCGGCGAGCAGGCGCAGGAAGGCACCGCTCCGCCGCGCCTGCCGCAGATGCCGGCGTATCACCTGAAGCGCGCCGACGGCAGCGGCATCACGATGGTCAACATCGGCGTGGGTCCGTCGAATGCGAAGACCATTACGGATCACATCGCCGTGTTGCGTCCGCATGCGTGGATCATGCTCGGCCACTGCGCAGGCCTGCGCAATACACAGCGTCTCGGCGACTATGTGCTCGCGCACGGCTACGTGCGCGAGGATCACGTGCTCGACGACGACCTGCCGCTATGGGTGCCGATTCCGGCGCTCGCCGAAGTGCAGGTCGCGCTGGAACGCGCGGTCGCGCAGGTTACGCAACTGGACGGCGTCGAATTGAAGCGTGTGATGCGCACGGGCACGGTGGCAAGTGTGGACAACCGTAACTGGGAATTGCGCGATCACCGCGAGCCGGTGCAGCGGCTGTCGCAAAGCCGCGCGATTGCACTCGACATGGAAAGCGCGACGATCGCCGCCAATGGCTTCCGTTTCCGCGTGCCTTACGGCACCTTGCTCTGCGTGTCCGACAAGCCATTGCATGGCGAGCTCAAGCTGCCGGGCATGGCCGATCAGTTCTATCGCGCGCAGGTCGATCAGCATCTGCAGATCGGCGTGAAGGCGATGGAGCTATTGCGGATGAACGGGCTGCATCGTTTGCACAGCCGCAAGCTGCGCAGCTTCGCGGAAGTGGCGTTCCAGTAAGCGCCTTTTCACAAGCGGGCAAGGCGAGCGCAGGTTCGGCTCGCCTTTGTTCGATCAAAGCTGCCCGAAGCCGGTCAGCCCGATCAAACTGCCGGCTGCCAGCAGCCACAGTGGATGAATGCGCGTCTTCATCGCCATCACGGCGGTGAAGGCGGTAATCGCCCATGCAATGGCCGTCGGGTTCGACGCTTCGGCAATCAGCGCCGCGCTCGCGGCGACAATGCCGGCAGTCACCGGCACCAGTCCCAATTGCGCGTAACGACGCCACGGGCGGTCCTTGAATCGCTCCCACGCATGCATGGCGAGGATCGTCACGAGCGACGACGGCCCGAACTTTGCCACCGAGGTCACCAGCATGCCCGCCCAACCGGCCACATGCCAGCCGACCAGCGTAACGATCATCAGATTCGGACCGGGCGCCGCTTGCGCGAGCGCGAACAGGGCGCTGAATTCGCTGGCCGGCATCCAGTGATGCACATCCACCACTTGCCGCTGCATCTCCGGAAGAATCGTGTTGCCGCCGCCGAACGCCAGTAGCGAAAGCTGGCTGAAAATAACGGCGAGGGAAATGAGCGTGTCGTTCATCGTGCGCTCCGCGAGGCGATGTAAATGCTGAGCGGCGTCAGCACGAGCATGGTGGGCAGAAGCGGTAGACGCATGATCGCAATCGCAATGAAGCCGAGTGCCGCGATAAGCGCGGCCATCGGACTATGCCGTAACGGCAGCAGGATTTTCACGGCCATCGAGATCAGCAGGCCGGCAGCCGCTGCGGCAAGACCGGCAAACAGATGGCGAACGTGCGGGTCGTTCTGCGTGTGTTCGTACAGCACGCCAAGGCCGATCACCACCAGCGACGGTCCCGCGATCAGTCCGAGGAGGCCGGCCAGTGCGCCCGGCACGCCGCGAAAGCGCATGCCCATTGCTACCGAAAGATTGATCACGTTGCCGCCCGGTAAAAACTGGCATAGGCCGAGCAGGTCGGTGAATTCGTCGGTGCTCAGCCAGCGGCGTTGTTCGACCAGCGCGCGCCGCGCCAGCGGCAGTGCGCCGCCGAACGAGATCAGCCCGAGGCCGAGAAAGCCGCCGAAGATTTCCCGCACGGTGGGCGTGGGCGCCAGCGCGGGCTCGGACAAGGTGAGATCGTGGTCCATGTCGGTTCGCTTCCAGTTCAAGCTCAGGAGGTTAGCGCCGAACCCTCGGCGGGCAAAACGATTTTTGAGCGCCGGCTTGTGATCTAGAATCACAAGCATGGCTCGTAACCTTCCTCCTTTTCCGGCGCTGCGCGCCTTCGAAGCCGCGGCGCGGCATGAAAGCTTCACCGCCGCGGCGACCGAGCTGCATGTGACGCATGGTGCAATCAGCCGGCAGGTTGCGGCTTTCGAAACGTGGCTCGGCGTGCAGGTGTTCCATCGTCGCGGCAAACGCGTGCGCCTGACCGAGGAAGGGCGGCGCTACCTGTCCACCGTTCAGGCCGCGTTCGACAGCATCGCGCGTGCAACGGACCAATTGCGCGACACCGGCGTCGTCCATGTGCTGCGCGTGAATGCGTTGCCCACGTTCGCGATGAAATGGCTGCTGCCGCGCCTGCATCAGTTCCAGCGCAAGGTGCCGAATGTGGAGTTGAGACTGTCGACCTCGAACGCGCCGGTCGACACCCTGGACGGCTTCGACGTTGCGGTTCGTCGCGGTCCCGCACACTGGCCCAACTGCGTGAGCGGCCATTTTCTGGGTGAAAGCGAGATTCCCGTGTGCAGTCCGGCGCTACTGCAGCGCTCGCCGATCAACGTCGCCGACGATCTCGCGCGGCACGTGCTGCTGCATTCCGACACGCGGCCGGATGCCTGGAGCAACTGGTTATCGGCGGCCGGCGTGATGGTGAAATGCCGCACGAAGCAATCGTTCGATCACTTCTATCTGGCCTTGCAGGCCGCGGTGGACGGCCTCGGTGTCGCGCTCGGTCCGCTGCCCCTGCTCTCGGATGAGCTGGCGTCGGGTCGGCTCGTGGTGCCGCTGGCGGCTCCGCGCATCGATGCACGCGGCTATTGGTGGGTCGCACGGCGCGAGGTCGCGCATGCGCCGCTAGTCGAGCAGTTCTGCGAATGGTTGCAAGCGCAAGGCGATCAAACCCGCGAAAAGGAAACGGGCAGCCTCGAGGCTACCCGTTAGTGATCTGCGTGTTCATGGCGCATGGAGTTGCATTCGCTTCGCTTCGCGCCGCAGCGCGAAGCGCGCAGACTCACAGATAGAACATCCGGTCTTCATCCGACTTGGTCGGCTGCGGCTCGGTTTCTTCGCGGTCTTCATAGAACTTCAGCACCGCTTCGAGCACCTGGTCCGGATCGTCGATGACCTGCATCAGGTCCATGTCGGCCGGGTTGATCAGGCCCATGGGCGTGAGCGAGTTCTTGAACCACGCAAGCAGGCCTTCCCAGAACTCCGCGCCCACCAGAATGATCGGCACATGACGCGACTTCTTGGTCTGGATGAGCGTGAGCACTTCGGCAAGTTCGTCCAGCGTGCCGAAGCCGCCGGGCATGACGATCACGGCGTCCGAGTTCTTCACGAACGTGACCTTGCGCGTGAAGAAATGGCGGAAGCGCAGCGAGATGTCTTGCCATTGATTGCCCGATTGCTCGTGCGGCAATTCGATGTTCAGACCGACCGACGGGGCCTTGCCCGCATGAGCGCCCTTGTTGGCCGCCTCCATGATGCCCGGGCCGCCGCCCGAGATCACCGCAAAGCCGGCGTCGGACAACTTGCGCGCGATTTGCGTGGCAAGTTTGTAGTAGGGCGAGTTCGGTTTCAGGCGAGCCGAACCATAGATGCTGACAGCCGGGCGAATCTCCGAGAGGTACTCGGTCGCCTCGATAAACTCTGCCATAATCGTGAACATCTGCCACGATGCGCGGGCCTTTTTGGCCGTTGCGCGCTCTTGATCTGCGAGTGATCGCAGACTCGGAATCACTTTTCTCTTAGTCATAATGCCTGAAGAACGAAGCCTTGAAGGTAAGACCCTGCTATTGGTCGACGGTTCGAGTTATCTGTACCGGGCCTACCATGCGATGCCTGATCTGCGCAGCCCCGACGGTGGTCCGACAGGTGCGCTCTACGGGATGATCAACATGCTGCGGCGCATGCGCAAGGAAGTCACAGCAGAGTATAGCGCGTGCGTGTTCGACGCCAAGGGCAAAACGTTTCGCGACGACTGGTATCCCGACTATAAGGCGAATCGCCCGTCCATGCCGGACGATCTCTCGCGTCAGATCGAGCCGATTCATGTGGCCGTGCGCGCGCTCGGCTGGCCGTTGCTGATGATAGAAGGTGTCGAGGCCGACGACGTGATCGGCACGCTCAGCACCGAAGCGGAAAAGCGTGGCATGAATGTGATCGTGTCGACGGGTGACAAGGATCTGGCGCAGCTTGTGTCGGATCATGTCACCCTCATCAATACGATGACTAACGAAACGCTCGACCGCGCCGGTGTGCTCGCCAAGTTCGGCGTGCCGCCGGAGCGCATTGTCGACTACCTGTCGTTGATCGGCGATACCGTCGACAACGTGCCGGGCGTCGAGAAATGCGGGCCGAAAACAGCGATCAAATGGCTGACGCAATTCGAGTCGCTGGATGGCATCGTCGCACATGCGGACGAAATTAAAGGTGCGGTAGGAGACAATTTGCGCCGTGCGCTCGATTTTCTGCCGATGGCGAAGAAACTCGTCACGGTGGATCGCAACTGCGATATGACCGACCATATCGTCTCGATCGAGGAAAGCCTGCAAAGCCGGCCGGAATCGCGCGAGGAATTGCGCGAGGTGTTCACGCGCCACGGCTTCAAGACGTGGCTGCGCGAAGTGGAAATCGCGGACGCCGTGGAAGGTCCGGAAACCGACGTGGCGCCTGCTTTGTCGGTGGATCACGAGCGCCATTACGACACCGTGCAGACGTGGGAGCAATTCGACGCGTGGTTCGAGAGGATCAACGCGGCCGAGTTGACCTCCTTCGATACGGAAACCACCTCGCTCGACCCCATGGTCGCGCAGATCGTGGGGCTGTCGTTGTCGGTCGAGGCAGGCCGTGCGGCCTATGTGCCGCTCGCGCATCGCGGCCCGGACGCTCCCGTGCAATTGCCGCGCGACGAAGTGCTCGCAAAGCTCAAGCCGTGGCTCGAAAGCGTGCAGCACAAGAAGGTCGGCCAGCATCTCAAGTACGACGAGCAGGTGCTGGCGAACTACGGCATCGAAATGCGCGGTATCGAACACGACACGCTGCTGCAATCGTACGTGGTCGAATCGCATCGCACGCACGACATGGACAGCCTCGCGCTGCGTCATCTCGGTGTGAAGACGATCAAGTACGAAGAGGTGGCGGGCAAGGGCGCGGGGCAGATCGGCTTCGACGAAGTCGCGTTGGACAAGGCCGCGGAATACGCAGCGGAAGACGCCGACATCACCTTGCGGCTGCACCAGGTGCTGTACCCGCAGGTGGCGGCGGAGAAAACGCTCGAGTACGTCTATCGAGACATCGAACTGCCCACCTCGCGCGTGCTGCGGAAGATGGAACGCACGGGCGTGCTGATCGATGCGGAGAAGCTGCGTCAGCAAAGCAGCGAAATCGCCACCCGCCTGATCCAGTTGGAAAGCGAGGCGTATGTGCTGGCCGGCGGCGAATTCAATCTGGGTTCGCCGAAGCAGATCGGGCAGATCTTCTTCGAGAAGCTGGAGTTGCCGGTGGTCAAGAAGACCCCGAGCGGCGCACCGTCCACGGACGAAGAAGTGCTGCAAAAACTCGCGGAAGACTTTCCGCTGCCGAAGATCCTGCTCGAACATCGTGGCCTGTCGAAGCTGAAATCGACCTACACGGACAAGCTGCCGCGCATGGTCAACGCCACCACGGGACGCGTGCATACGAACTATGCGCAGGCCGTGGCGGTGACGGGACGTTTGGCATCGAACGATCCGAACTTGCAGAACATTCCCGTCCGTACCGGCGAAGGCCGCCGTATTCGCGAAGCGTTTATTGCACCGCCGGGGCACAAGCTGGTCTCCGCGGACTACTCGCAGATCGAATTACGCATCATGGCGCACATTTCGGGCGACGAATCGTTGCTGCGTTCGTTCTCGCAAGGGGAAGACATTCACCGCGCCACCGCGGCGGAGATATTCAGCGTAACGCCGCTCGAAGTCTCGAACGACCAGCGCCGCGTGGCCAAGGTCATCAACTTTGGTCTGATCTACGGCATGAGTTCGTTCGGGCTCGCCTCGAACCTCGGCATTACGCGCGACGCGGCCAAGCTCTATATCGACCGCTATTTCGCACGTTATCCGGGCGTGGCGCGTTATATGGACGAAACGCGCGTGAGCGCGAAGGCCAAGGGCTACGTCGAAACGGTGTTTGGCCGCCGGCTGTGGCTGCCCGAGATCAACGGCGGCAACGGTCCGCGCCGTCAGGCCGCCGAGCGCGCCGCGATCAACGCGCCGATGCAAGGCACGGCCGCCGATCTGATCAAGCTCTCGATGATCGCGGTGCAGAAATGGATCGAAGAGTCGAAGATCGGTACGCGCATGATCATGCAGGTGCATGACGAACTGATTCTCGAAGTACCGGACGCGGAATTGTCCGACGTGCGCAAGCGCTTGCCCGAGTTGATGTGCGGTGTCGCCGACCTGAAGGTGCCGCTGGTCGCCGAAGTGGGCGCCGGCCTGAACTGGGAAGAAGCGCATTGACTTGCGTATGACGGGGCGCGATATCGTCGTGCGCATGTCACACATGCGCATTGATGGCTTGTGACAACCCGTGTTGCTCGCGGACAATCGCTCAAAGGCGGCGCGCTCGGGTGAGATATCGTGCGCGTCGCGGCGACGCATAACCCATCGGCAAACACGGAGAGTTCAATGCATCGTTTTATCGTCGTTGGCGGAGGCGCGGGGGGACTGGAACTGGCGACGCGTTTGGGCGATCGCTACGCACCCCACAAGAACAAGGGCAGCGTGCGGGCGCAGGTCACGCTCGTCGACCGGAATCCGACGCATATCTGGAAGCCGCTGTTGCACGAAGTGGCGGCCGGTAGCATGGACCCCTTCACGCAGGAACTCGAATATGCGGCGCAAGCGCGCTGGCATGGCTTCGAATTTCAGCAGGGCGAACTGACGGGCCTCGACCGCGCGAACCAGCGCCTCACGCTTGGAACCGTGCTCGACGACGACGGCGCCGAACTGCTACCCGAACGCGAGCTTGAATACGACACGCTGATCATCGCGATCGGCAGCACGACCGCATTCTTCGGCGTAAAGGGTGCGCCCGAATTCTCCCTTGCGCTCGACACGGTCAGTCAGGCCGAGCGTTTCCGCAAACGCCTGATCGCGGCCTGCATGCGTGCCGAACACCAGGTGCACGAGCCCGTCGAATCGGGTCCGGGCACGTCGTCCACGGGCGAGCCGCGCATTCAGGTGGCGATTGTCGGCGGCGGCGCAACCGGTGTGGAACTGTCGGCGGAATTGCGCAACACCGCGCAGGTGCTGTCCGCATACGGCCTGCATAAGCTCGATCCGCGGCATGACGTCGGGATCGTGCTGATCGAGGCGGGGCCGCGCATTCTGCCGGCTTTGCAGGAAAGGGTTTCGACAGCTACGGCCGAGCTGCTCACCAAGCTCGGTGTGAAGCTGATGATCGGCGAAACCGTGGCCGAAGTCGCGCCCGGCCTGATCCGCACCGCAAGCGGCAAAACCGTGCGCGCCGATTTGACGGTGTGGGCGGCGGGTATCAAGGCGCCGGCGGTGCTGAGCCAGCTCGACGGCCTGCCGGTGAATCGTCTGGGCCAGCTCGTCGTGCGCCGCACGCTGCAAACCGAAATCGACGACAACGTTTTCGCGCTTGGCGATTGCGCCGCTTGTCCGTGGCCGGGCAATGAGCGCAACGTGCCACCGCGCGCGCAGGCGGCTCACCAGCAGGCGAGCTTTCTGATGAAGGCGCTGGCGGCGCGGCTCGATGGCAAGCCGTTGCCGGAATTTACCTATCGCGACTTTGGTTCGCTGGTGTCGCTCGGGCATTTCAGCGCCGTCGGCAATCTGATGGGCGGGGTGATCGGCGGCAATATGCTGATCGAAGGGCTGTTCGCGCGCTTCATGTACATGTCGCTGTACCGGCTGCACATCGCCGCGCTGCACGGCTACGCGCGGATGGTGCTCGATACGTTCGCTCACTGGTTACGCCGGACAACGCTGCCGCGGGTCAAGCTCCACTGACTTGGGCTGTGCCGCGCCTGGTCGGCGCCCGGAAACGTTGCTTGTGCAACAGGATGCGTGTCAGGCGTATCCTGTTGCCTCCAACGTTCAACCGAGGAGCGCCGCATGCTGAAACCCGAGATCGACAGCCTGGTCCCGCACGTCCCCTTCGACCGTCGCACTTTCATTAAAGCAGCGCTCGGCACCGGATTCGCCGCCGCCGTGCTGCCGGTATCCGCGCAAACTATCCATACGGACAGCGACGGTCTCGAAGCAGGCGAAGTGGCGGTACGCTCCGGCGACACGTTGGTGCCGGCGTACCGCGCGCAGCCGAAGGGTAAGACGCACTTGCCGGTGATCATCGTCGTGCACGAGATTTTTGGCGTGCACGAGCATATCGCCGACGTGTGCCGGCGCTTCGCCAAGCAGGGCTATCTCGCGATCGCGCCGAATCTGTACGAGCGGCAGGGTGATCCGACCGTTTATACGAGCATGCAGCAGCTCAACGAGCAACTGGTCAGCAAGGTGCCGGACGATCAGGTCATCGGCGATCTCGACGCGACGGTTGCCTGGGCGGGCGAGCATGGCGGCGATCTGAACCGCCTAGGCGTGAACGGCTTCTGCTGGGGTGGGCGCATTGCATGGCTGTACGCCGAACATAACCCGCGATTGAAGGCGGGCGCCGCCTGGTATGGACGAGTAACGGGCGCAAAGAACGCGATAACGCCGGCCAATCCGCTCGACGAGGTCGCGCAGCTTCATGCGCCGGTCTTGGGACTCTATGGGTTGCAAGATCAAAGCATTCCGCAGGACACGCTCGAACAGATGAAGCAGGCCATCGCGCAAGGTCCGCAAGTGGGACGCGGTTCGCAGTTCGTCGTGTATGAAGATGCGGGTCACGCGTTTTTCGCGGATTACCGCCCCAGCTACAAAAAGGCCGACGCGGAAGACGGCTGGCGCCGTACGCTGGCGTGGTTCAAGCAGCATGGCGTAGCCTGAACCGCCTGTTTTTTACGCTGACCGGCGAGCCCTCGCGCTCGCGGTTCAAGAAGGCCGTTGCTGCCTGAGCGTGGTTGAACGGCCTTTTCCAACTTCTCGCCTACCGGGCGCTGACCTTGACGCTCAAGGATTCGGGCCCGTTGCGATGGGCCGCTTCGGATCCGAACTCCACTCGCTCCACGATCCCGCATACAACGCCGCGCCGTGCAGGCCGGCGACTTCCATCGCCAGCGCATTCACACAGGCCGTCACGCCGGAACCGCATTGCAGTATCACGTGCTCCGGCGGCGTGTCGGCGAGCAGCGCGTGGAATTCCTCGCGCAGCGTATGAGCCGGCTTGAAGCGGCTGTCGGCGGTGAGGTTGTCCTTGAAGAAGCGGTTGAGCGCGCCGGGAATGTGGCCGCCGACACGATCCAGCGTCTCGTTCTCGCCGCGATAGCGGTCGGCTGCGCGCGCGTCGACCACGACCCGTTCCTTCGAGCCCAGATTGCGCTCGACCGTTTGCGCATCGACCGTGACGGACAGCGGCGCGCCGGCTTTGAAGTCGCCGGTGTTCTGGGCGGGCGCGTCCTGCGTCAGCGGATGGCCGCCGGCCTCCCATGCTTGCAGTCCACCGTCGAGCAGCGCGACCGCGTCGTGACCGAGCCAGCGCAGAAGCCACCATGCACGGGCGGCGTACATGCCGCCTTGCGCGTCATAGGCGACGACTTGCTGTCCTTGCTTCAGACCTCGCGACTCCAGCGTCTCTACCAGCCGCGCACGATCCGGCAACGGATGGCGGCCGTTCTGGCCGTTCTTCGGCCCCGACAGGTCGCGATCGAGGTGCAGGTAATGGGCGCCGGGCAGATGCCCAGCCAGATAGGCTTTTTCGCCCGCTTCGGGGTCGGCCAGATCGAAACGGCAATCGATGACGAACACGCTGCCCGGCGCGGCGGCGAGGCGTTCCGCGAGATTGGCCGCGGAGATCAGAGTGGTGTAATGAGTGTGGGGCATGACGTCTCCTCGATACTGGCGATGGCGGCCGAGCTATGTTGTTAGTCTAAACAAAAAAGACGGACCGAAGTCCGTCTTTCCATGCGTGCGTGCTGCCTGAGGAATACGGGCAGGCGCCAATCAGATCGTGCCGAGTTCACGCCGCAGGAACTCGTGGAAGTGCTGCATGCCATCTTCCATCGGGCTCTGATACGGGCCGACCTGCGATTCGCCGCGATTCATCAGCGCACGGCGGCCAGCGTCCATGCGCTCGGCGATCTCGTCGTCTTCGCGGGCCGTTTCCATGTAGGCGGCGCGCTCGGCTTCGACGAACTCCCGTTCGAACAGCGCGATTTCCTCAGGGTAATAGAACTCCACCACGTTGGTGGTTTTCTGCGGACCGCGCGGAATCAGCCACGACACCACCAGCACATGCGGATACCACTCGATCATGATGCCCGGGTAGTACACCATCCAGATCGCGCCGAATTCCGGCGGATTGCCGCCGCGAAAACGCAGCACTTCGTCGTGCCACTTGCGGTACGTCGGGCTGCCCGGCTGCTCCAGATCCTTGTGCACACCGACCGTCTGCACGCTGTACCAGTCGCCGAACTCCCACGTCAGGTCGTCGCAATTGACGAAGCTGCCGAGGCCCGGATGGAACGGCGCGACGTGATAGTCCTCCAGATAGACCTCGATAAAGGTCTTCCAGTTGTAGTTGCACTCGTGGACTTCGACGTGATCGAACATGAAGCCCGAAAAATCGAAATGTTCTTTGGTGCCAAGACGCGCCAGATCGCGCGCGACGTCGCGCCCCTGCGCTTCGAACAGCAGGCCTTGCCAGTTCTGCAGCGGCGTGGCGCCGAGATTCAGGCAGGGGTTATCCGCAAAATGCGGCGCACCGAGGAGCTGGCCGTTCAGGTCGTAGGTCCAGCGATGCAGGGGGCAGACGATATTCTCCGTCTGGCCGCGGCCGTTGAGCATGATGGCTTGCCGGTGGCGGCACACGTTCGACAGCAGTTCGACTTGTGACTGCTGGTTACGGACGAGCACACGCCCTTCGCTCTCGCTCGGCAAAGCAAAATAATTCCCCGCTTCGGGCACCATGAGATCGTGGCCGATGTAGCGAGGACCTTTCTTGAAAAGGGTGTCGATTTCGCGCGTTAGAAGCGCTTCGTCAAAGTAAGCCGTGACTGGCAGCTGGCTGTGGACAGACCGCAACTGCAATGCATTGCTCAGATTGGACATTCCCACTCCCGTGAAGACGTGAAAGCAGTGAACAACCCAACCATCGAAGGTTTCGATTTAGGGAGCCCGCGATTATACCCGTTTCCCCTTTCTTGGGGCGCTTAAGTGCCTGATTTGGGTCAAAAATGTCAAGTAAGTTCGACCTTTTCGCCGCAGACCGATCACTTTTTTTCTGCGAGACTGGTAAGGCAGCGGAGGGCCGGAAGGCGGGGCGTAGGGCGGCGAGCGGATCGGAATTGTCGCTTTTGCCGTAGAATGTCCGACTTGTTTTAATTTTGCGACTATTCATGGCGAAGACCGCGTCGAAAGATACTGCTGCCACGCCAGCCGAAGGCGTCGACACTACGCCGCTGCCCGAGAATTACGAGGCCGCTCAGGCGGAGCTGGAGGGGCTGGTTGCGCGCATGGAAAGCGGCAACCTCAGCCTCGAGGAGTCGCTCACCGCCTACCGGCGTGGCGCGGCCCTCGTGGCGTTTTGCCAGCAGCAGCTCGAGAAGGTCGAGCAGCAGGTGCGCGTGCTCGACGGCGAGACGCTCAAGCCGCTGCCCATGAATACCGCAGGCACAGCCGCTACTGAGAGCGGGGACGACCTATGACATTCGAACAATGGATGCGCTCGGTGCTGGAGCGCGTCGAAACGGCACTAGAACATTACCTGCCGACCGAGGCAACCGAGCCCGCCACGCTGCATGAAGCCATGCGCTACGCGGTGTTGGGCGGCGGCAAGCGGGTTCGCCCGCTGCTGTGCCACGCGGCCGGCGAGCTGACCGGCGCGCGCGCCGAATGCCTCGACGCGGCAGCGGCGGCACTGGAAATGATTCATGTGTACTCGCTCGTCCACGACGACATGCCGTGCATGGACGACGACGCGCTGCGTCGCGGCAAGCCCACGGTACACGTCAAGTATGACGAAGCCACGGCATTGCTGGTCGGCGATGCGCTGCAATCGCAAGCGTTTGTCGCGCTGACCTCGGACGTGCTGGCCCCGGCGCAACAGGCCGCGCTCGTGCGCGAACTGGCGCTGGCGAGCGGCTCGATCGGCATGTGCGGCGGGCAGGCCATCGATCTGGCGAGCGTCGGCCACACGCTGACGCGCGTGCAACTCGAAACCATGCACCGCATGAAAACCGGCGCCTTGTTGCGTGCCGCGGTGCGCATGGGCGCGCTTGCGGGTGAAACGCCGAGCGCGGAAGCCATGCGTTCGCTGGACGCATATTCGGCCGCTGTCGGCCTCGCGTTTCAGGTCGTCGACGATATTCTCGACGTCACGACCGATTCCGCGACGCTCGGCAAAACGGCTGGTAAAGACGCGAAGGACGGCAAGCCGACCTACGTGTCGATTATTGGACTCGACGCGTCGCGCGCGCTCGCGGCACAGCTGCGCAGCGATGCCCACGCTGCGCTGGCGCCGTTTGGCGCACGCGCACAGCGTCTTGCCGAATTGGCCGACCTGGTGGTGAACCGGGTTAGCTGAACGCGAAAGCCCGCCGCCGCGCGCCTCCGTCATGGGGCGCATGTATGAAGTGCGGGCGCGTAAGTTTTCCTACAATGGAACGACGATGTACGACTTGCTGAAAACCATTGACGACCCGGCAGCACTGCGCCGCCTCGATCGCCGCCAATTGCAACCGCTTGCCGACGAGTTGCGTGCCTTTGTGCTCGACAGCGTATCGCAGACGGGCGGCCATCTTTCGTCCAACCTCGGCACAGTCGAGTTGACCATTGCGCTGCACTACGTGTTCGACACGCCGCACGACCGGATCGTCTGGGACGTGGGCCATCAAACTTATCCGCACAAGATCCTGACGGGCCGCCGCGACCAGATGCACACGCTGCGTCAGTTGGGTGGCATCTCGGGCTTCCCGAAGCGTGACGAGTCGGAATACGACACCTTCGGCACGGCGCACTCCAGCACGTCGATTTCCGCGGCGCTCGGCATGGCGGTCGCGAGCAAGCTGCAGGGCGACAACCGCATGGGCATCGCCGTGATCGGCGACGGCGCAATGACGGCCGGTATGGCGTTCGAGGCGATGAACAACGCCGGCGTCGAAGACGACGTGCCGTTGCTGGTCATTCTGAACGACAACGACATGTCGATTTCGCCGCCGGTCGGCGCGCTGAATCGCCATCTGGCGCGTTTGATGTCGGGCCGCTTCTACGCCGCCGCGCGCGCGGGCGTCGAACGCGTGCTGCGTGTCGCGCCGCCCATGCTCGATCTCGCGCGTAAGCTCGAAGAGCACGCGAAGGGCATGATCGTGCCGGCCACGCTGTTCGAAGAGTTCGGCTTCAACTACATCGGCCCGATCGACGGTCACGATCTCGATTCGCTGATCCCGACGCTGCAGAACATCAAGGAGCTGCGCGGTCCGCAATTCCTGCACGTGGTGACGAAGAAGGGCCAAGGCTACAAGCTCGCCGAGGCCGATCCGGTGCTGTACCACGGCCCGGGCAAGTTTAATCCGGCCGAGGGCATCAAGCCGGCCACCACGCCGTCGAAGAAAACGTACACGCAGGTGTTCGGCGAATGGCTGTGCGACGCCGCCGAGCTGGACGCGCGTGTGGTCGGTATCACGCCGGCCATGCGCGAGGGCTCGGGCATGGTGGAGTTCGAGAAGCGCTTCCCGGATCGGTACTTCGACGTCGGCATTGCCGAGCAACACGCGGTGACGTTCGCCGGTGGCCTCGCTGCGGACGGCATGAAGCCGGTCGTCGCGATCTACTCGACCTTCCTGCAACGCGCTTACGACCAACTGATTCACGACGTCGCACTGCAGAACCTGCCGGTGGTGTTCGCGATCGACCGCGCGGGCCTCGTCGGCGCCGACGGTGCAACGCACGCCGGCGCTTACGACTTGGCGTTCCTGCGCTGCATCCCGAATATGACGGTGATGGCCGCGTCGGACGAAAACGAATGCCGCCAAATGTTGTACACGGCATTGCAGCAGCCGAATCCGACGGCGGTGCGGTATCCGCGTGGCGCCGGCACGGGTGTTGCCACCGTCAAGCAAATGGCCGCGCTGCCGATTGGCAAGGGTGAGATTCGTCGCGAAACGTCGCAGCCGGCTGGAAAGCGCATTGCGATCCTGGCGTTCGGCACGATGGTCGCGCCGTCGCTGGCAGCGGCCGAGCAACTGGACGCGACGGTCGCGAACATGCGCTTCGTGAAGCCGCTGGACGCCGATCTGGTCCGTCAACTGGCCGAAACGCACGACGCCATCGTCACAGTCGAAGAAGGCTGCGTGATGGGTGGCGCGGGTTCGGCGTGCGTGGAAGCCCTGCTTGCCAGTGGGGTTACTCGGCCGGTACTACAATTGGGCCTCCCCGATCAATTCATCGATCACGGAGATCCGGCCAAGCTGCTCGCCGCGTGCGGTCTCGACGCCGCGGGCATTGCCAAGTCGATCCGCGAGCGTTTTCTGTTGAGCGGCGCAGTCGGCGGCCAGTCGTCGGTGAAGCGCGTCGCTTAAGCGGCGCTGCTTGCTGCGCGGCCGTCATGCTATGGCGGCCATAGCAATCTCCAACTTGAATCGGTGGGCCTTCGGGCCCATTATTCGACGCCGGCAGGGGCCGGCGTTTGCCGTTGCGCGCCTGGATTCGCGCGGCCGCTGAGCGCCCCGAAGGCTGTTGCCTTGCGGCAGCTCCCGAAGGCGCAAGCCCCCAAAGTGATTTTCTCCGGGGTGGAAGACTTGGGGCGGCCCGGCGTTTCCTGAAAGGACAAGACAATGAACCAGATGAATCCCGCCTTTGTGATGCCCGACGTGCAAAGCACGCCCGACACCCGCCAGATCCCGATTCAACGGGTTGGCGTGAAGGCCGTGCGCCATCCTTTGACAGTGCGCACGCAAGCCGGCGAGGTTCAGCCGACGGTCGGCACATGGAATCTCGACGTGCATTTGCCGGCTGACCAGAAAGGCACGCACATGTCGCGTTTCGTCGCGTTGCTCGAAGAGAACAAGGCGCCGCTGGAGCCCGCAACGTTCCGCACCATGCTCGCCGCGATGCTCGAAAAGCTCGAAGCCGAGGCGGGCCGCATCGAAGTGTCTTTCCCTTACTTCGTGAACAAGACCGCGCCGGTGTCGGGTGTGCAAAGTCTGCTGGACTACGAAGTCACGTTGACGGGTGAGACCCGCAACGGCGCAACGCGTCTGTTCCTGCAAGTGCAGGTGCCGGTTACCAGCCTCTGCCCGTGTTCGAAGAAGATCTCGCAGTACGGCGCGCATAACCAGCGCTCGCACGTCACGATCAACGCCGAGCTGGCCGGCGACGTCGCCGTGGAAGAGCTGATCCGTATCGCCGAAGAAGAAGCCTCGTGCGAACTGTGGGGCTTGCTCAAGCGCCCGGACGAGAAGTTCGTCACCGAGCGCGCCTACGAAAATCCGAAGTTCGTCGAAGACCTGGTGCGCGACGTCGCGCAACGACTGAATGCGGACGAGCGGATCGTCGCCTATGTGCTCGAAGCCGAGAACTTCGAGTCGATTCACAATCACAGCGCCTATGCGGTGATCGAGCGGGATAAGCGCGCCGGTTGATGCGCGGGTTTGCCGACTGCATGAAAAAAGCCGCTTCTTGAAGCGGCTTTTTCAATTCAACGATGACGGCGCTCAGCGTGCGAGGGACGTCAGATCCCAGCGTGGTTTCACCGTAAACGCGTAGTCCTTGCCCGACTGATCCGGCCAGCGTTGCAGGCGCAAAGCGCCGGCCAGCGCGATCATCGCGCCGTTGTCCGTGCATAGCGACAAGTCCGGATAGTGCACGTAGAAATTGCGCTTCTTCGCGGCGGCAGACAGCGCCTCGCGCAGTTGCCGGTTCGCGCCGACACCGCCCGCGACAACCAGCCGGTTGAGTTTGGTTTTCTTGAGCGCCGCCAGCGACTTCGCGGCCAGCACGTCGACCGCCGCGTCGACGAAACCGCGCGCCAGATCGGCTTTCGCCTGCTCACAGATGTTGGTGCCGCCAAGCTTCTTGGCGTGCGTAAGGACAGCGGTTTTCAGGCCACTGAAGCTGAAATCGAGATCGCCGGAATGCAACATGGGGCGCGGCAGGACCACCGCGCCGGGCGTGCCGAATTCCGCCATGCGCGAGACTTCCGGGCCGCCCGGATAACCGAGGCCGAGCAGCTTGGCGGTTTTGTCGAAGGCTTCGCCGGCGGCGTCGTCCAGCGTTTCGCCGAGCGTCTCGTAGACGCCCACGTCCGTCACGCGCATCAATTGCGTATGACCGCCGGACACGAGCAGCGCGACGAACGGAAATGGCGGCGGCTCGTCCACCAGCAATGGCGAGAGCAAATGCCCTTCCAGATGATGAATGCCAATGGTCGGCTTGTCCCACGCCATGGCCAGTGCGTTGGCAACGCTCGCGCCAACCAGCAGCGCGCCCGCGAGCCCCGGGCCTTGTGTGTAGGCGATTGCGTCGATGTCGCCGCGGGCCGTGCCGGCGCGTTCCATCACCTCTTCGAGCAGCGGCAGCGCGCGCCGGATGTGATCGCGCGACGCCAGTTCCGGCACCACGCCGCCGTACTCCCGATGCATCGCAATTTGCGAATGCAGCGCGTGCGCGAGCAGGCCGCGCTCCGTGTCGTAGAGCGCGAGACCGGTTTCGTCACAGGAGCTTTCGATGCCGAGAACGAGCATGATGGGTGGGCCTGGGCGGACGCACGCGTAATGACACTGCGGCGCCCGAAAGTGAAAAAGCAAGCCTGAAAGTATAGCAGTGCGCCAGAAGGGCCGCAGACGCACAGGTACAATGCGACCGCATGGAATCCTTCGATATCGCAGTGATCGGCGCAGGCGCGGCCGGGATGATGTGCGCGGCCGTGGCCGGGCAGCTCGGCCGCCGCGTGGTGCTGATCGACCATTCGCAGCGCCTCGCGGAGAAGATCCGCATCTCCGGCGGCGGGCGCTGCAACTTCACGAATCTGTATGCCGGCCCGGCCAACTACCTGTCGGCCAACCCGCATTTTTGCCGCTCGGCGCTCGCGCGCTACACGCCGCGCGACTTCATGGCGCTGCTCAAGCGCCATCATGTGACGTGGCACGAGAAGCACAAAGGCCAGCTCTTCTGCGATCAGTCGAGCGACGCCGTCATCGACGTGCTGAAGAACGAATGCGACGCGGGCCGTGTGGCATGGCGTACGCCGCTGTCCGTGGAAGCGGTGCGGCAAGACGCGGAAGGGCGCTTCACGCTGGATACGCAGTCGGGACCGATCAGCGCGCGTGCGCTCGTGATCGCAACCGGTGGGCTATCCATTCCGAAGATCGGCGCCACGGATTTCGCCTACCGTCTTGCCAAGCAGTTCGGTCACAAGTTGATCGATACGCGCCCCGCGCTGGTCCCGCTGACCTTCGCCGCAGCGGACTGGGAGCCGTTCTCGGCGCTGTCCGGCGTCTCACTGGAAGTGCAACTCGCGACCGGCGACAAGAAGACCGGCGCGCAATTCAACGAAGATCTGCTGCTCACCCACCGCGGCCTGTCCGGCCCGGGTGTGCTGCAGATTTCGAGCTACTGGCAGCCCGGCGAGCCGATTCACATCAACCTGTTGCCCGAGCAGGATGCCACGACCGCTTTACTGGAAGCCAAGACCGGCACGAAGCGCCAGATCGCCAATCTGTTGTCCGAGTGGGTGCCGCAGCGGCTCGCCCATGTCTGGCTGGAGGCCCATCAGATTCCGGCCGAAGCCCGTGTGGCCGATTTACCGGATAAAACCCTGCGCCGGGTCGGTGAGGCCCTGTCGCGCTGGACGCTCACCCCCAACGGCACGGAAGGCTATCGCAAAGCCGAAGTGACGCGCGGCGGCGTCGACACGCGCGACCTGTCGTCATCGACGATGATGAGCGCGCGCGCGCCGGGCTTGTACTTCATCGGCGAGGCGGTGGACGTCACCGGTTGGCTGGGCGGCTACAATTTCCAGTGGGCCTGGGCCTCGGGCGTGGCCGCCGGCCAGGCGGCTGCGGAGTATGCCAGAGGGGCTTGACGGCGCTCTGGCTTTGTGAGAAAGCTCTGCTATACTCCTGAACCTTTACAAAGTTCCGTTATTGAAAAATGACGACCATCCGCGTAAAAGACAACGAGCCGTTTGAAGTTGCCATGCGCCGTTTCAAGCGCACCATGGAGAAAAACGGCTTGTTGACGGAACTTCGCGCTCGCGAGTTTTACGAAAAGCCTACGGCTGAGCGCAAGCGCAAGAAGGCGGCTGCGGTGAAGCGTCATTTCAAGCGTCTGCGTGGCCAGATGCTGCCAAAGAAGTTCTACTGATTCTGGCGTTGCCGCGGTTCCGGTCGAACGGAGCGGCGACATCCAACCGGTGACGGCACAGCAGGCGCCATCACGGAAAACACGGCCCTTCGGGCCAGTCGGCAGGGTCGCACCCACAACGCACATTGTGCCAACCCGCTTGAGGAAGCAGTCCCAAGCGGGTATTCGTGTTGATGCGGTTAGCCCGGCCGATTTTTCAAATTCCAACGCATTCAGGTGAGTGATGAGTCTCAAGGACCGTATCAACGACGATATGAAGGCCGCCATGCGGGCACGTGAAACCGAGCGTCTCGGCACGGTCCGCCTGTTGCTCGCCGCGATCAAGCAGCGCGAAGTCGACGAGCGCGTGACGCTCGACGACACCGCGATCACCGCTGTGATCGACAAGATGATCAAGCAGCGCAAAGATTCGATCAGCCAGTTCGAAGCGGCTGGCCGCACGGATCTGGCCGACAAGGAAAAGGCCGAACTGGCGATCCTGTCGGCTTATATGCCGGAACAGATGTCCGAGGCGGAGATCGTCGCCGAAGTTCAGGCGGCGGTCGCGCAAACCGGCGCAGCGGGTCCGCAGGACATGGGCAAGGTGATGGGCGTGCTCAAGCCGAAGCTGGCCGGCCGTGCGGACATGACCGCCGTCTCGGCGCAGGTCAAAGCCGCGCTCGCGAAGTAAGTTCTGTTTTTCCGGTCTGCGCGCGCCGCCGCTCGACGGGCGGCGTGCGCAGCCTTGAGCCTTTAAGGTAGCGTCATTTACTGTGATTCCTCCGTCATTCCTGCAGGACCTGCTCAACCGCGTCGATATCGTCGACGTGGTGGGCCGGTACGTGCAGTTGAAAAAAGGCGGCGCGAACTTCATGGGGCTTTGCCCGTTCCATAACGAGAAAAGCCCTTCGTTTACGGTTAGTCCGACTAAGCAGTTCTATCACTGCTTCGGTTGCGGCGCGCACGGAACGGCCATTGGTTTCCTGATGGAGCACGTCGGCTCGTCGTTTCCGGAAGCGGTCAACGAACTGGCGCAGTCGGTCGGCTTGACCGTGCCGAACGAACCTTCGCCGGGATATGGCGGCGGTTCCGGCGGCTATGCGCCGGCGGCGTCCAAAGCGGTCACCACGGCGCTTTCCGATGTCATGCAGACCGCCTGCGACTTTTACCGCAAGCAACTGCGCAGCGCGCCGGTCGCGATCCAGTATTTGAAGAAACGCGGCTTGACCGGCGAGATCGCGGCCCGTTTCGGGCTCGGCTACGCCCCGGACGGCTGGCAGAACCTCGAAGCGGCATTTCCGAACTACCGTGACGATTCGCTGGTCGAATCGGGATTGGTGATCGTCAGCGAAAAATCTGACGCACAGGGTCAGAACCGCCGGTACGACCGCTTTCGCGAGCGGATCATGTTCCCGATACGCAATGTGAAGGGGCAGGTGATTGGCTTCGGCGGCCGTGTGCTGGACGGTGGCGAGCCGAAATATTTGAATTCGCCCGAGACGCCTCTATTTAACAAGGGCAGCGAGCTGTACGGGCTGTTCGAAGCGCGTCTGGCGATTCGCGAGCAGCACTACGTGCTTGTCGTGGAAGGCTACATGGACGTGGTCGCGCTGGCCCAATTAGGGTTCCAGAACGCGGTGGCCACGCTCGGCACGGCCTGTACGCCGATTCATGTGCAGAAACTGATGCGCCAGACCGACACGGTCATCTTCAGTTTCGACGGCGATTCGGCGGGCCGGCGTGCCGCGCGTCGCGCGCTGGACGCCTGTTTGCCGCACGCGGCGGACAACCGCACTATCCGGTTCCTCTTCTTGCCGTCCGAGCACGATCCGGACAGCTACGTGCGCGAATATGGCACCGAGGCGTTCGCCGAGCAGGTCGAGCGGGCCATGCCGCTGTCGCAGTTCATGCTCAACGAGGTGCTGACCGGCAAGGAGCTGGACCAGCCGGAGGGCAAGGCCCGCGCGCTGTTCGACGCCAAGCCGCTGCTGCAGGCGTTGCCGGCCAATGCGCTGCGCGCGCAGATCATGCATATGTTCGCCGACCGGCTCGATGTGCCGTTCGACGAAGTCGCCGCGCTGTGCGAGGTCGATTCACGCATCGCGGCGGCCGCTCGCGCCGCGCCGGCCCGAAAAGACCGGCGCAGTGTGACGGGAATCGAAGAAAAAACGCTGCGCAATCTGGTGATGCATCCGCGCACGGTGGCGGTGCTGGACGAGGAGGCCGAACAGGCGCTCCTTACGGTTACGCGGCATGGCGAGCTATTCGAAGAAGTCACGACGCACGCGCGTGCGCTGGGCGATTCGGCGGAGTTTCAGTTGTTGTCCGACCTATTGCGAAACGGCGCAAACGCCCCAACTTTCGAGGAAATCTTTCGCAAAATTCTAGACTATGATGAAAATGTCCGGGATTTGCTGCTGAAAGACCCGGAGGATGCGACCGTCATCGAGGAACGGCGCGAGCAGGAACGGATCGTAGGAGAGGAGCTGAAGGCGGCGATCCTGAAGATGCGGTACGACGCATACTGCGATCGGCTAGAGCAGCTTTCGCGGCAATCGCGGCACACGCCGGAGGAATTCGCGGAGCTGTCGGAGCTCAATCGGAAGCGGGCCGACATGAAGCGCCGGCTCGGGCTGTAGGCGGAATGAAGGAAGCCTGGGTGCTATAATAAAAAGTTTCCAGCGGTTTGTTTTTAAAAGGGTTTTCCTAGCAAAGGCGACAAGGCGATGCGATGGCAAAGACTAAAGACGCAACTGCGGGCGGCAAGAAAGCAACAGGCACGAACTCCACGGAGCAGACCAGAAAGGTCATTGAGGCCAAGTTAGTTTCTTCCGCCAGAAGAGCGTCTTCTGCCAGCATTGCACCGGGTGCAGGGAAGAAGTCCACGACCACTTCGGCTGCGCGAGCGGAGCCGGTCAGGGCGGCGAAAGTTGTAGCAGTACCGGCCACGAAGGGGTCGGGTGTCAGAAGCGCAAGGGAAGCGGCTGCCGCGCAGGACGATGCGGTAGTGCGCGAGGTTCCAGTATCCACGGTTCAACCGGCTGGCGTCCACCAGCCGCGAGTCGAGACTACAGCCGGTACGGCGAACTCCATGACGAAAAAGCTGAACGAAGTACCCGTCGATGACGACGCAACCCAAAGCGAAGAAACCCCCGCGGCTGCTCCAGCCAAGGTGGAAAAGGCCAAGGCTCGCGACCGTCGTGCAAAGGAAAAAGCGCTGCTGAAAGACGCTTTCGCGTCGTCACAGCCTGGCACGGTCGAGGAACTCGAGGAGCGCCGCTCCAAACTGCGCGCGCTGATCAAGCTCGGCAAGGAGCGCGGCTTCCTCACGTACGCTGAAATCAACGACCACCTTCCGGATAACTTCACTGAGACCGAGGCGATCGAAGGCATCATCAGCACGTTCAACGACATGGGCGTGGCTGTGTACGAGCAGGCCCCGGACGCTGAAACGCTGCTGCTGAACGACAACGCGCCGGCGGCTTCTTCGGACGACGAAGTGGAAGAGGAAGCGGAAGTCGCGCTGTCCACCGTCGACTCGGAATTTGGCCGCACCACCGACCCGGTCCGCATGTACATGCGTGAAATGGGCACGGTCGAACTGCTCACGCGCGAAGGCGAAATCGAAATCGCGAAGCGGATCGAAGACGGCCTGAAGCACATGGTGATGGCCATCTCCGCATGCCCGACCACGATCGCCGACATCCTGGCGATGGCGGAGCGCGTCGCGAATGAGGAAATTCGCATCGACGAACTGGTCGACGGCCTGATCGACGCCAACGCGGAAGACGCGGACGGCTTTTCCGCGCAAGAAGCGGAAGCGATCGAGAGCGAAGACGAGGAAGTCGAAGAAGAGTCGGAAGAAGACGAGGAAGAAGACGACGGCACGGCGCAAGCCACGGCCAACGCTGCGCAGATGGAAGCGCTCAAGCGTGCGTCGCTCGAAAAATTCGCGATGATCAGCGAATGGTTCGACAAGATGCGTCGCGCGTTCGAGAAGGAAGGCTACAAGTCCAAGTCGTATCTGAAGGCGCAGGAAACGATCCAGAACGAGCTGATGACGATCCGCTTCACCGCGCGCACCGTCGAGCGTCTGTGCGACACGCTGCGCGCACAGGTGGACGAAGTGCGTCAGGTCGAGCGCCAGATCCTGCACACGGTGGTCGACAAGTGCGGCATGCCGCGTGCGGAATTCATCGCGCGTTTCCCGGGCAGCGAAACGGATCTCGAGTGGGCCGACAAGATCGTCGGTGAAGGTCACGCGTATAGCGCGATCCTCACACGTAACATTCCGGCCATTCGCGAACAGCAGCAACGTCTGCTCGATCTGCAAGCGCGCGTCGTGCTGCCGCTGAAAGACCTGAAGGAAACCAACCGTCAGATGGCGGCGGGTGAACTGAAGGCGCGTCAGGCGAAGCGCGAAATGACCGAGGCGAACTTGCGTCTCGTGATCTCGATCGCGAAGAAGTACACGAACCGTGGTCTGCAGTTCCTCGACCTGATTCAGGAAGGCAACATCGGCCTGATGAAGGCGGTGGACAAGTTCGAATATCGCCGCGGCTACAAGTTCTCCACGTACGCAACGTGGTGGATCCGTCAGGCCATTACGCGTTCGATCGCGGACCAGGCGCGCACGATCCGGATTCCGGTTCACATGATCGAAACGATCAACAAGATGAACCGTATCTCGCGTCAGATTCTGCAGGAAACCGGTCTCGAACCGGATCCGGCAACGCTGGCCGAGAAGATGGAAATGCCCGAAGACAAGATCCGCAAGATCATGAAGATCGCGAAGGAGCCGATCTCGATGGAAACGCCGATCGGCGACGACGACGATTCCCATCTGGGCGACTTCATCGAGGACAACAACACGGTTGCACCGGCCGACGCCGCATTGCACGCCAGCATGCGCGACGTCGTGAAGGACGTGCTCGACTCGCTGACGCCGCGTGAAGCGAAAGTGCTGCGCATGCGTTTCGGTATCGAGATGAGCACCGATCACACGCTCGAAGAAGTCGGCAAGCAGTTCGACGTGACGCGTGAACGCATCCGGCAGATCGAGGCGAAGGCGCTGCGCAAGCTGCGTCACCCGAGCCGTTCGGACAAGCTGAAGTCGTTCCTCGAAGGGAATTGATCGAGGTCGGTCATTCACTGTAGTGACGCAGTAGTTTGAAGGAGCCTCGCGGTTGTTTCGGCGGATCGAAGCGGTTGCGAAGGCTCCTTTTTCGTGTAGTATGTCGGCCAATTAAGGTTTTAGGGCCTCTAGCTCATGCTTGGTTAGAGCAGCGGACTTAGCAACGACTCACCTAAACCGCGCAGCATGGCATGGTGAGTCATGAATGGGTTGCCTTGGGGTAAGTTAGCTCTGCTCCTTGGTAGAACTGCTCAAATTCGGGGAACCCTCTGCTGCTTTGGCGGCGTGGCAATCCCGAGCGAAGCTCTCCTCGAGAGAACGTGTAGAGACTGAACGGGCAGGTCGTAAAGACAAGAGACAGTCCAGACCACAAACCCGAAAGGGACGGTGAAAACCGTAGCTGGTAAGCATAATCCGTTGGTGCCGTGTTCGACTCACGGGAGGCCCACCAAATTCTAGAAAGCCACTCTTAGGAGTGGCTTTCTTTTTTTCGGCTTCATGCGTGATCAGCATATATGAAATGACATTCATGCTATTCACGCGGCATAGCCGCACCTCCACAATTCTCCTCAAGCGGTTCGTGCCGCATTCAACCGGAGAGTGGAATGTTTGCAGTTACTGGTATCACAGGTCAGGTGGGCGGCGTTGTTGCTCGTGCATTGCTAGCGGCTGGAGAGGACGTTCGCGCCGTGGTTCGCAGCGCCGCGAAGGGTGCCGATTGGAATGACCAAGGTTGCGAAGTCGCTATCGCAGAGATGTCCGACACAAAAGCGCTGTGCTCCGCGTTTTCCGGAGCCGACGGCGTGTTTATCTTGCTGCCGCCGAACTTCGATCCGTCGCCGGACTTTTCGGAGTCGCGCCACCTGATCGGGACGGTGCGCGACGCATTGAAGCAAGCCAATCCGGCGAAAGTGGTCTGCCTGTCGACGATTGGCGCTCAGGCTGTCCAGCCGAACCTCTTGCAGCAACTCGGACACATGGAGCGGGAACTGGGCTCGCTGCCCATGCCGGTCGCTTTCCTGCGCGCTGGCTGGTTCATCGAGAACGCGGCGTGGGACGTGGGCCCCGCACGCACGGCGGGCGTCATCCCCAGCTTCCTGCAGCCGCTCGATAAACCGGTTCCGATGGTGGCTACCGCCGATGTCGGCAGGGTCGCCGCCAGCATGCTGCAACAGCAATGGACCGGTACGCGGATCGTTGAACTGGAAGGTCCGCGGCGCGTCACCCCAAACGATATTGCGAGTGCGTTCGCGCAGTTGCTTGGCAAGGACGTACGCATGGAGACGGTGCCGCGTGATACGTGGCAAGCGCTCTTCAAGTCGCAGGGCATGAAAAATCCCACTCCTCGCATGCAGATGCTGGATGGCTTTAACGAGGGCTGGATCGAGTTCGAGAAGCCCGGCCAGACGATAAAAGGCAATGTGGCGCTGGAAACAGTGTTGCAGTCGCTAATCGAACGGCTTGCATGAGTGTCTGTCGGCCAACCGCTCATCGACTGAGAGCGCCGGGCCTCGCCAACGCAGTGTTGCGAGGCCGTCCAGCCAACATGACAAGACGGTAATCCAGGCGACGGAGTCCGGTAACGGCGTGCGCGCTACGATCGGTCGCTCATCCCCATCGCTCGTCCGGCGTTTGAACAGGCGATGAGACGGTACGACCACTCTGCGCGCTCAGCGCGACCCAGGAGCGTTATCCATGCCACTCCGTCATTCCGTCGCCAGCGTGGCTGCGACGATCGTTGTCACCCTCATCCTGCTGGCAGTCGGCGCGTTTCTGTTCAGTTCTTCGGGCCTTTACGACGTATCCGCAAGCTCGAAAGACAGCCCGATCATTGCATGGATGTTGCACTCGACCTATGAGGCGTCACTACATCATCACGCTGGTAAAGACGTGCCGCCCGGCGATCTGATGTCGCTAAAGAATATCGAGGCCGGCGCGCGCTTCTACGATTCGACCTGCGCTGCTTGCCACGGTGTGCCAGGAAAGCCGCTGAGCTTCATTGGACAGGGGATTCAGCCGGCTGCGCCGGCGCTACTCGCCGCCAGTCGCCGCAACAATCCCAAACTGATGTTCTGGGTCATTAAACATGGCGTGAACATGACGGCCATGCCGAGCTTCGGAAAGACGCAAGCTGATCAGACGATATGGCAAACGGCCGCATTTCTCTACGACGCAAGGGGCATCACTCCGGAGCGATACGAGACGCTTGTACATGGGGCGAAGTAGGGGGCTGTTTTCTTTGGCAGTCTGAACTTCACTTTCGGCCGCAATGACGGACTCGTGCACGCCATCCCAGGGATCGACGTGGCGACGAAGATGGCCGAATGGAACTGCCGAGGAAAAGCAGTCTCGTCGACGGCTACGCTCATCCCATTCGACGCCAGGCCGCTAGTGGCCGCTCACACGATCAGCGACTGGTCGCCGTTCCGATCGACCGGGTTATCGCGGGCGATTCAGCACCGAGTCTCCTGATGGCGCTTTTCCATGGAGTGGCACGTCGTTTGCATGAGGTCGGCTTCCGGACCATATCAATAACGAGAACGACCATGCGACCCGACCACACCGCGACTGAGTTTGCCCAGACTCCATCTTTGCTCGCCACGCCGCTGGAAAGCGGCGGCGAAACCTTGCCGCAACGGCAGATCAACGCTTTCGCGCGAGTCACCTTCTGCTTCGCGTGGCTTTTCGGGCTTGAGCCTTTCCTGACGGGGTCGGCCGACGAAAGGCCTCAGTCGCGACTCGATCGCCATTGACGTCACATCGTTGCGCGACATGCCGGGCCACGCTAACAGACGTTGAAACTTTCGCCACGCAACACGGCAATTTCTACATCGGGAAAGAGGCGAATCGAGGCTGGCTCGCAGGCCTCGAAAGGTGTCACCTTGGCGCCGAGTCGCGGGAATAGTGGTTGCGCGAGAGCGGGCGGGAGCCATTCCCATCCTCTGGACGCTCATCATGCAAACCGATCCCACCATCGACCCCGTCGCCGACCCTGCCAACCAGCCACTCGATGAACCCGGCGAGCAGCCGCGGCCATTGCCCGACGTGCCGCCTGAAGCCGATCCGCTCGCACCGGGCGCGGCGCCCGAGGACGGAGCGGCGCTGCGTCCTCGCGAGACACGCCATAACGTCGTGGTTGGCGGTAATTAGGGAAACTCCGTGTAAAAAAACGCACGGCCGTGCCGTTTAATGGTTACGGAGGGC
This sequence comes from Burkholderia sp. WP9, assembly GCF_900104795.1. Classification (NCBI taxonomy): domain Bacteria; kingdom Pseudomonadati; phylum Pseudomonadota; class Betaproteobacteria; order Burkholderiales; family Burkholderiaceae; genus Burkholderia; species Burkholderia sp. WP9. Next base: position 1,582,361 of record NZ_FNTG01000002.1, on the reverse strand, counting down.
GGTTCGGAAGTTTGCCATCCGTTTTCAGCACGGGTTTTTGTCACGCGGCGGTCGGCGCCGCATATCACCTCCGGACAACGCCCGTGCTGAAGGCTTTCCTCCTCTTCAACAGACGGAATGCGAAGTCGTGCCAGAAAGCGTCGGGTTGACTTGGTGTCGACGGCCTCTTGGAAGAATTCTGCCTGGACCGAATGCCACAACGTCCATCTAACGACGTATGCCGCCCCGCTGTGGCCGACTCGCCTACAGTTCAAGCAGCCGCGCGCTCGGCGCGACCGATCCGCTTTAGCGTATAGCGTAAAAGCGGGCTATTAGATCCACTCCCTCGCAACAAGAAAGAGTTAATCGCCGAATTCGGAGGGCCAGTCATTAAGCGCGACCAAACGAGACCGTATTAATTAAAATAAGTTCCCGGTTTTCTAAAATAAATTTACTCCTGCTTTCACGCATACCTTCTATTGCCTCATTTGCGAGCATTCAAACATTCTGTATTTTTCGTTTCGTTCCGACCCGATTACGTCACGCATATTAAACGCTGTTGCATACACGCAACTGGCAATATTGAAAAGTTGCCAATTACTTATGAATAAAGCAGGTGCGACAGCCCCTTTATTTTGCGATAAGTAGTGAATAAACAAAGACTTAACGCCAGTGGCGCATGGATTGTTGCTGAATCTGGAAAATCCTGTTGTGTGAATTGCCAACATCCCTATCAGGGTGTCCCCCTACACTCACGCTTCTTTTCAAGGGTGCCCGGCCGATCCGAAACGGGTCGGTGAACAGGGCGGCAATGGGTGCAAAGCGCGCGTTGCCGAGGCAGTTCCCGCTCCCCGCGTAAATTTATCGAACAGGAGTCCCAGCATGAAAAAGAGTCTCATCGTCGTTGCGGTTGCCGCATCGTTCGCTTCCGTCGCTCACGCACAAAGCAGCGTGACCCTGTATGGTCTGCTCGACGCCGGCCTGACGTACACCAGCAACGTCAACCACAACTCGAAGTGGGCAGCTGGTAGCGGCGGCATCAATCAAAGCATGTTCGGTCTGCGCGGCTCGGAAGATCTGGGCGGCGGTCTGAAGGCAATCTTCACGTTGGAAAGCGGCTTCAACATCAACAACGGCAAGTTCGCTAACAACAACGGCATGTTCAACCGTCAAGCGTTCGTCGGTCTGTCGAGCGCGCAATTCGGTACGGTCACGCTGGGCCGTCAATACGACGCAGCTCAAGACTACCTGGCACCGCTGACCGCAACGGGCAGCTGGGGCGGTACGTACTTCGCGCACCCGTTCAACAACGACAACCTGAACACGAACGGCGGCTACGCAGTCAACAACTCGATCAAGTACTCGAGCGCTAACTACGCTGGCTTTACGTTCGGCGGCACGTACGGCTTCTCGAACCAGGCTGGCGCATTCGCAAACAACCGCGAATACAGCGTTGGTGCTGCATACCAGTGGCAAGGTCTGCACCTGGGCGCTGCTTACGCACAGCAGAACAACCCGGGCGCCGGCAACAACGGTGCTTCGGATAGCTCGTACGTCAACGCACTGGCAGGCAACGTCGGCAACTTCCGTCAACGTGAATTCGGCGTTGCTGGTTCGTATGCATTCGGCCCGGCAACCGTCGGTCTGGCATGGACGCAATCGCGTTCGGACAACTTCGTGGGCGGTCAGCAATCGCTGCGCGCTAACAACTACGAAGTCAACGGCAAGTACAACCTGACGCCGGCTCTGGGTCTGGGCGTTGCTTACACGTTCACGGACGGCAAGGGCTACGGCGTTGGCGCGAACGGTGGTTCGGAGTCGGTGCGTTACCACCAGATCGGCGTGCAGGCTGACTACTCGCTGTCGCGTCGTACGGACGTCTACGCTCAAGCCGTGTACCAGCACGCAATGGGCGACGGCGGTGTCGCTTCGATCTACAGCGGCGACAACACGCAACTGCCGTCGTCGTCGAAGAACCAGACGGCTGCTACGGTCGGTCTGCGTCACCGCTTCTAAGCTTCAGCAGAAGCCGGTTGTACAAAAAGGTGCCGTTCGCGGCACCTTTTTTTATGCGCAGGCGATTCGCTGGCCGGCACCCGGCGTCCATGCCTGATGCCGCATACCTTGCCCGGCCCCGGTGGCCGTATGCTGTTCCAGAACTCGTCTCGCATTTTCTGACGATTGCGCCTCGCCATCTGACAAGAGTTAACCTTCGCGAAAGCCTGCCTGGGTTAGTCTCAAATTCATTGATGGATAGACCCTATTTCGTGACGGCGTCAGCACGCGTCCTGCGGCGGTGCCTTCTTACCGCATGAATACTTCCGCTTCGCAGTCGCAGCCTCCTCCGCCGCCCGCTTACGATCTCACCGACGAGCAATGGCGCCGCATCGTGCCGCTGCTACCCGAAATGAAGGAGCACGGGCCCCGGCGCGGTCGCCCCTGCATCGATATCCGCTGGGTGGTGAATAGCGTGATGTGGGTGCTGCACGCGCGCGCGCCATGGAGCGCCATGCCGAAGTGCTACGCGCCGTATCAGACTGCGCATCGCTACTACTTGCGCTGGAAGAAGTCCGGCGTGCTGGCCAACATCGTTCTCGCGCTGTTCGAGACCGATACGCTCCTTGAGCGGCCTGTCACGCGCCGAGGCGGTGTGCGCGCCGCGTAGCCCGCAGCTTTCGCAATGGCAAACAGAAAGGCTGTCACCGGGAAACCGGTGACAGCCTTTTTCAACCACAACCGGCCTGAAGGTCCGCAGGTCTGTCAGTGCGCCACTCGATCATGCAGATTGTTCGACCCTGAACACGGCAACGGCATCTCGGAGTTGATCCGTCTGCTCATCGAGGGAGCCGGCCGCGGCCGCAGCCTGTTCCACGAGTGCGGCATTGCGCTGCGTCACATCGTCCATCTGGCGAATCGCGAGATTGACTTCGCCGATACCTGAGCTCTGTTCCTTCGAAGCCGCCGAGATCTCGTTCATGATGGCCGTCACGCGGCGCACCGCGTCGACCACCTCGCCGATCGTGCTGCCGGCCTTGCCCGCGAGCGCCGAGCCCTCGCCGACTTGCGCGACCGACTGATCGATCAGCACTTTGATCTCCTTGGCCGCCGTCGCGCTGCGCTGCGCGAGATTGCGCACCTCGCCCGCGACCACCGCGAAGCCGCGGCCTTCTTCACCGGCGCGCGCGGCTTCCACTGCGGCGTTCAGCGCCAGAATATTGGTCTGAAAGGCAATACCCTCGATCACGCTGATAATCTCGCCGATCTTGCTCGAACTATCGGTGATACCCGCCATCTTCTCGACCACGTCGTTGACCACCTGGCCGCCGCGGGCGGCGATGTTCGACGCGTCGCGCGCCAGTTCCGATGCGGTCGCCGCATTGTCGGCGTTCTGCGTGACGGTTTTGGTGAGCTGGTCCATGCTGGCGGCGGTCTGCTGCAACGAAGCGGCCTGCTCTTCGGTGCGGCTCGACAGATCCAGATTGCCTGCGGCGATTTCCTTCGACGCGGTGGTGATCGTCTCCGCCGAGGTCTTGATGCGCGCGACTGTCGACGCAAGTTGATTGCGCATCTCACGCAGTGAGAACAGCAAGCTCGAGGTGTCGTCGCGGCGCAGGTCGATGCGGGTGGCGAGATCGCCGCGGGCGATCTGCATGGCGATCGCGGCGGCTGTGGCGGGCTCGCCGCCAATCGAGCGCGACACGCTGCGCACCACGCGCGAAGCGACGAAAGACACGATCACGCCCAATACCACCAGCATGCCCGCCGAGCGCGTGAGCGTCGCGTAGAACTGTGCCTGAATGTCGTCCATATAGGCGCCGGCGATGAAATCCCAACCCCAAGGCGCGAAGCGCTTCACATAGCCGATCTTTTCGCTGGGCGTCGTTTCGCCGGGCTTCGGCCACCAGTAGCGCAGGTAACCGGCGCCGCCCGCCGAGGCGCCGGTATGGGCGATGTCCTGATACAGCGCGTTGCCTTTGGCGTCGCGAAAGCCGCTCATGTCCTTGCCGTTCAGCTTCGGGCTCATTGGATGGTCGATCATGACCGAATCGCTGCGCACGATCGTCACGTAGCCGGATGCGCCGTAGCGCTGCGCGCTGACGCGGGCAATCGCCTGTTGCTTTGCTTCGTCGACGGAGAGCTTGCCGGCGTCGGCCTGTTTCGCATAGTCCGCGACGATCGATATCGCCATATCGGTGACATCGGCCAGATCCGCGCGCCGTGCGTCCATTTGCGCGTTACGCGCTTCGTACGCGTTCACGACGGTCACGATCAGGAGCGCAGCCCAGCACAGCAGCAACGGCACCCACAGTTTCTGTTTCAGTGTCAGACGGTTCATTATCGGATTCGACAATACGTTGAGCTCGGAATAGGGAGGGCTGCAATCTACGCTGCATAGTTCGCATAACGGCGCGCGCGGCGCTTTCTTGATCCGGTTGCTCAAAAAACGGGCTGACAGACGGGCCGATAGACGGGCTGGCCGCGCGTCGGCGGCGCCCGAAAGGGTGGCGTGGCCGCAGGCCCGGCCGGAGGTTGGCGCTAGATCTGCTCGCGGCCGAACGCGCTCAGGCGCTCGAGGTCGAGTACATGGATCTGGTTGTACGAGAGGCGCAAAATCTGCAGTCGTTCGAGGTTTTGCAGCGCCTGATTGATCCGCTGACGCGAGACGCCCGCCAGCAAGCCGACTTCTTCCTGCGAAATGGCCAGCGTGCGGCCGGTATCGGGATAGAGGTCCGGGTTGAACAGCTGCGCGAGCGACTGTGCGACGCGCGCGTCGACATCGAGCAGCCGGCTATTCTGGATCGACGCGATGAACTCGCCCATGCGGTTGTTTAGCTGCCGGATCACGAAGCCTGTGAACGGCAGGCTCGACTCCAGCAGCGCGTGGAACGTATCCGACGGCACGAACATGACGAGCGAAGGTTGGATTGCCGCGACGTCGTATTTGCGCAGTTCGCGCTTGATCACGCTGCCTTCTCCGAACCAGCCGCCAGGCGGCACGCCGGACAGCGTGCAGCTGCGTCCGGAAGCGTTGTAGATGGCCAGCTTGAGAAGGCCGGAATGCACGCCGATCCAGTAATCCGACGGTTCCTGGCGGCGCGCGATCCACGCGCCGCCTTCCAGATGCTCGGCATGCGCGCTGGCGATCACCATGGCCTGATGCTCCGCGGCGAGCGCCCGAAACCACGCGCAAGTGGCGAACAGGGCCGGCAGGTCGGCGCGCGCGACCCGTTCCAGCCGGTTCGGACGGGCATCTGCGGGAGCGATGAGCGGGGCGTCGTTCATGGCGAATGGCGGGATCGATGGGGACTTATTGATCAAATCGAGGTTCGAAAGCGCCAAGGCGTGCCACTCTGTCATTTGAATGACAGACAGTTCACCATGACCATTGTTAGCCTAGTTTATCAATCAGAATAGTTGATGGCGCGGCGAGCGCCTCAGGAGACAACGCGATGAAACATATGTTCGAAGCAGGCCTTGAGCGCCGTGAAGCCAATAATGTCCCGCTGACGCCGATCGATTTCATCGTTCGCGCGGCAGAAGTCTACGGTGAGCGGCTCGCAGTCGTCCATGGGGAGATTCGCCGCAACTGGCGCGAAACCTACGAACGCACCCGGCGGCTGGCCAGTGCGTTGGAGCGCGCCGGCATCGAGCGCGGCGATACGGTCGCGGCCTTGCTCCCCAACATTCCTCCGATGATAGAAGCACACTTCGGCGTCCCCATGGCCGGCGCCGTACTCAATACGCTGAATACGCGGCTCGACATTTCGTCGCTGTTGTTCATGCTGCGTCATGGCGAAGCCAAGGCGCTGATCGTCGATACGGAATATGGCGAGTTCGCGCACCGCGCCGCGCTCGAATTCCCGAACCTGCGCGTGATCAGCGTGGCGGATGCGATGCCTGCCGACGCCGATCAATTTATCCGCGCAACAGACTACGAAGCATTCCTGCAATCCGGCGACCCCGAATTCGCGTGGACCATGCCTCGCGACGAATGGGACGCCATTGCGCTGAACTACACCTCGGGTACGACAGGCGATCCGAAGGGCGTGGTTTATCACCATCGCGGCGCCTATCTGAATGCGGTGAGCAATATCCTCGAGTGGGATATGCCCAAGCACGCGATTTATCTCTGGACCTTGCCGCTCTTCCACTGCAACGGTTGGTGTTTTCCATGGACGGTGGCCGCGCGTGCCGGCGTCAACGTCTGCCTGCGCAAGTTCGATGCGAAGACGGTGTTCGATCTGATTCGCCGCGAAGGCATCACGCATTACTGCGGCGCACCGATCGTGCAGAGCGCGCTTGCAAACGCGCCGGCCGAATGGCGCGAGGGCATCACGCAGCGCGTGTCGACCATGGTGGCGGGTGCGGCGCCCGCGCCGGCGGTGATTGCGAAGATGAAGGAGATCGGTTTCGATCTCACGCACGTGTACGGACTCACCGAGACTTACGGGCCGGCTGCAGTCTGCGCGAAACAGGAAGAGTGGGATACGCTCGACGACGCCGAGCGCGCCGAACTGAACGCGCGCCAAGGCGTGCGCTACCACTTGCAGGCAGCGGTGACAGTGCTCGACCCGCAGACGCTGGCGCCCGTTCCCAACGATGGCGAGACGATCGGCGAGATCATGTTTCGCGGCAACATCTGCATGAAGGGCTATCTGAAGAACGAGCGCGCGACGGAAGCGGCCTTCGAAGGCGGCTGGTTCCATACGGGCGATCTCGGCGTACGGATGCCCGATGGCTATATCCGCATTCGCGACCGCAGCAAGGACATCATCATTTCAGGCGGCGAGAACATCTCGAGCATCGAGCTCGAAGACACGCTGTATCGCCATCCTGCGGTCGCCGTTGCGGCCGTGGTGGCGATGGACGATCCGAAATGGGGTGAGGTACCCTGCGCCTTCATCGAGCTCAGGGAAGGGGCTCAGGTGAGCGCGGAAGAGATCATTGCGCACTGCCGGCTATTTCTTGCGGGATACAAGTTGCCGAAAGCGGTGCGCTTCGGCGAATTGCCGAAGACATCGACGGGAAAAATTCAGAAGTTCGAACTACGCGCGCGCATCAAGAGCGAAGAAAACCGGTAACCGAGTTGCGCGTTCGATGGTGTGGCGTGCCGAATGGCACGCCAGCGCCGTTAGTTCATGCCGCAGACGAAGGCGCATGAGCGCGCGGATGATGTGCGCCTCATCGCGCAGGTTCGCATGCCTGTCGCGAGCTTAGCCTCGCGTGTCGACCCAGTGACGAGCCCAGCGTGCCGAGTGCTGCAAGGCCTGTTCTTCGTTCGTGAAGTAATCGAGCGAATAGAACTGGTAGCGCCCTTCGGCACGCGCGCTGTCGGCGCGTTCGAGCAGCAGATTGGATGAAAATGTGCCATCGGGCAAACGGTGCGCCGAGGGTTTGACGGCATAGCCGTTGTAGTGATGAATATGTTTGTTTTGCATTTTAATTTTTTAATAATTGTCGAGTGCGCGCCTGCCTTGCGGACTCATGTGCGAGTCGCGCGGCCAAGCTGATTCAAGCCATTGCGAGCCGAATCCTGACGCAGTCGGAAAGCGAAAAATGGGCGTTGAAGCCGGAGGGGAGAATGAGGTGCAACGAGGCGTTTGGCGCTTAGGCAAGCTGCTTGAATGGCATGCAGCTCAAAGCGATCGCGCCAACTGTGGGAGACAAATGCTCCGCGAGGGTGTCGCTGCAGCCCGATGTCCGTTGCCGGACACCGAGCCCTTCAAACTTACATCGGCTTGATGTTAGCCGCTTGCAGACCCTTCGGGCCTTGCTTCGTTTCGAAGCTCACTTTCTGATTCTCAGCCAGCGTCTTGAAGCCGTCGCCGCTGATTTCGGAGAAGTGCGCGAACAGGTCGTCGCCGCCCTTGTCCGGGGTGATGAAGCCAAAGCCTTTGCTGTCGTTGAACCACTTAACGGTACCGGTATCCATGAAGAATCCTTGAGGTAAAAATAGAAAGATTTTGCTCTGTGAGAGAGCGCGTGAAGCGTCAAGGAGGGAGAGGACAACGAATACCGCTTAGGGAGCGAGACATTGATGAACAGCAATCGAACTTCTTGAACTTCGGGTGCCACAGTAACCGCCGGGTGGTGTCAGCGTCAACACTTAACTTGTAACTGTTTGGCTGCGCGTCATGAATGGCTTGCCGCAGGCGTTGGGCGGCAATGCTCGGCTGTCCCGCTCGCCGTGTCTTGCGGCACGGCGGGCGCTTCAAACCGCCGCACGTGTCAGATGCCCACTTTGTGTGCCGTCAGGATCAGGCGCAATCCCAGCGCGGCGACCGCGCTCGCGGCGACGCGATCGACCCAGGCTTTCCATTGCAGATAGATTTCGCGCGGACGCTTGCTCGAGAAACACAACGCGACGACGGTGTACCAGCCGGCTTCGATAGCGAAGATCGCCGGCGGCAATGCAAAGTAGCACCACAGCGGCGGATGTTGCGGCAGCAGCGCCGCGAAGATACTGCCGTAATAGACGGCGGTTTTCGGATTGCTGAGTTGTGTGCTCAAACCGATCCAGAAAGATTTGCGTGCATTGGCCGGGACGGCTTGCGTCGTATCGAAGGCGAGCGGTTTGGCGGCGCCGCGCCAGATTTTCGACGCAAGGTAAATCAGATAGAGGCCGCCGGCCACTTTCAGTCCCACGTAGAGCCATTCGACACTGGCCAGCAACGTGTAGAGGCCGAGCAGCGCGATGCCGCTGAAGAAAACCCCGCCGACGCCCATGCCGATCGCGGTGGCGAGTCCATCGCCGCGCGACAATCCAATCGCATTGCGGGCGACGATAACGAAGCTCGGCCCCGGACTCATCGCGCCCAACAGGAGTGCGGCGAGGATGGTGATGATGGCGGTAGAAGCGGACATGATCGGCTCTCTCCTATGTGCAGGCGTGTTAGTCAGTGGAACATAGCATGAGAGCGCGGAGATTTGCGCCTTGAGTTTGTTGCCAGCTCATTTCATGACGAGGCCTATTTGCGTGGGTTTGCGACATTACATTGATTAAACCGGACGGAATTGAAAAGCCTCGCATCGCGGACTAACAGCCCATTGCTGCAAGCAGCAGAAATTGGATGCTAGAATTCCTTTCCATACGCTGAAGCAGCCCTGAACGACGGGCGAGACACGAGTGCAATTGATCCGGTTGCCGGCGAATCCCCATAATCCAAGATTTATCGGGCATGTTTTCCAGGTGCGAGTGTTTACGCATGGGAAGAGGTATGGTGAGTTCGATCCGCACTCGAGCCATCTGAATCACGCATAGGCTTCGCGTTATTTAGCGAAGCCTTTGTTTTTCTAACGCGAGCATGAATAGCCGCGATACCGACACATGATGAAAGAGCGAGAAGAACAACGGTTGTTCGACCTCGATGGAAACGCACGTGAGCGCCTGATCGTGTGGATCCACAGGCGAATGGATGAATACGGCATTACGATGGAAGCGCTCGCGGAATCGATCGAAGCCGATGCGGCCGCGACCCGGGCCGTGATGTATCGCGACGCCTACGGCCATACATGGGACGGTCACGGCGATAAACCGGACTGGCTCGCGCGGGCGATTTACGCTGGACAGAACATCGATCACTTCCGCTGCTGAGGGTGTGCGTGGCGTATGCGTGCCGATTGCTTCGGTATCCAAAGATCAAAAAAAAGCCCGCGCAAGGCGGGCTCAACTACTCGGAGTTTCGCGATCCAGTCGCTAGAAGGATCATGTTCAGTGTATGTGAAAGCAATATGAAAGTGTAGAAAAACCGTATTACAGGTCGAAAAAGACGGTTTCCTTATCGCCCTGCATGTAGATATCGAAACGGTAAACGTTCGCTACATTCGGCTCGCGGCGTGCAATCAGGGTGTTGCGGCGCTCCGCCGGAACCGCTGCCAGCACCGGGTCTTTCTCATTCGCCGCGGCTTCGTCTTCGAAATAGACGCGTGTGAAGGTGTGCAGCAGCATGCCGCGCATCGTCACGATCACATTGAGGTGCGGTGCTTCATCCGGGCCGACGCGGCCGGGCTTGACCGTCTCGACCACAAAGCGCTTGTGCGGATCCGTGCCGGTGCCGACGCGCGCGAAGCCACGAAAGCCCGTCTTCAGAATTTCCTCACGCGACTCCGGGAAGCGGCCATTCGCGTCCACTTGCGACACTTCGAGCATGGCGTCGCCGATCACCTTGCCGTCGCCGTCGAACACCTGGCCCACAATCGTGATGTGCTCGCCGGCCGCTTCGCGGTCGGCCAGAACGGGCGTAAACAGGCTCTTGAAGTCGAAATCGTATTGCTGCGGGCACAGACCGTACGCGAAGTAGGGTCCAACCGTCTGCGAAGGCGTTTGTTTGAGAGTGGTCATGGCTTAGCGCTCCATCGGAGTTTCGTTGCGGCCGCGCAGCACGATGTCGAAGTCGTAGCCGAGCGCATAGGCTTCCTGCGTGGTGTCGAGCGAAAAGTTCGCGATCAGGCGGTCACGGGCATCTTCGGGCGTGCCCTGGAAGATCGGGTCGAACGCCAGCAGCGGGTCGCCGGGAAAGTACATCTGCGTGACGAGGCGCGAGCCGAAGTGGTCGCCGAACAGCGAAAAGTGGATATGGTTCGGGCGCCACGCGTTCGGATGGTTGCCCCACGGATACGCGCCCGGCTTGATCGTCAGGAAACGGTAGCGGCCTTCGTTGTCCGTGATGCAGCGGCCCGCACCGAGAAAATTCGGGTCGAGCGGCGCGTCGTGCTGGTCAGCCTTGTGCACGTAACGGCCGGCGGCGTTGGCTTGCCAGATTTCAACCAGCGTATTGCGCACCGGGCGGTTGCCTTCGTCGAGCACACGGCCCGTCACGATGATGCGCTCGCCAAGCGGCTCGCCGTTGCGCACGGCGTTGCGCGTCAGATCGTGATCGAGCGCGCCGAGGTCTTCGGTGCCGTAGACCGGCACATGCTGGTCGCGCAGCTTTTCCTTCAGCGGAATCAGCGGACGCGTAGGGCCGCGTTTAACCGAGGAACCGTAGCCGGGATAGATATACGGGGGATGCGACGCGAAATCACGCGCGGTGAGAAAGGAATCGTCCATCAGTGTCTCCTTGGAGGAATTGTGAAATACAGATTGATGGAGAGACTTTATCCAAGCTGAGAGGTTATGCAAAATGACGTTTTCGCCCTTTTCGTATAACCTCCCGTTATGCAACGCAGTCTCGCGGATAGCCGCGTCAAATTCCGTCATCTTCAGTGCTTTCTGGCCGTTGCGCAGTTCGGCAGCGTCCAGCGGGCCGCCGACAGCCTGTCGATCACCCAGCCCGCCGTTTCCAAGACGGTCGCCGAACTCGAAGCGATTCTCGGCGTGAAGCTGTTCGAGCGCGGCCGTCACGGCGCCGTGCCGACCCGCGAGGGCCAGCTCTTCATGCCGCACGCGAGCGCCTGTGTGAGCGCGCTGCGGCAGGGTGTCGATCTGCTCGCACGTGCGGAAGGCGCGGCCGCGGCCACCCTGGAAATCGGCATTTTGCCGACCGTCGCGGCGGCTTTGATACCGCCGGTGCTGAAGCAGTTTGCCGCGCTTTGGCCACGTGTGATCGTGCGCCTCGCGACCGGCGCCAACCCGGAATTGCTCGAGCGCCTGAAAGCGGGCACGATCGAATTTGCCATCGGTCGGTTGGCCGATCCCGAGCGGATGGTCGGGCTCAGTTTCGAGCAACTATTCAGCGAGCCGTTGATCGCGGTGGTCAGGGCCGGGCATCCGTTGGCGCTGGGTGCGGGATTGCCGGCCACCTCGCTCGAAGAATTTCCGGTGGTGTTGCCGCCGTTCGGCACGTTGATCCGGCAGTCGGCGGAAAGTCTGCTGAGCGCCTGGGGTGTGCCGCCGTTGTCGGCGTTCGTGGAGGTATTGTCGGTTTCCACGGGCCGCGCGTTGGCGCTGGAGAACAGCGCGGTGTGGTTCGTGCCGCTGAGCGCGGTCGAATATGAACTGGCGCACGGCATGCTGGTCCGTTTGCCGTTGCCCTTTGCCGGCACCGGCGAGCCGGTCGGCTTGATCCGGCGCTCGGACACGCAGCCGTCGCCGGCTGGACGGGCGTTTATCGATGCGGTGCGCGAGGTCGCGCAGCAGCGCATGGTGGCCAATGCGGACAAGGCGGCGGACGAGGCAGCGGGTAAAGGAGTGCGGAAACGGGGCCGCAAATAGGGCGTCCCGCTTCAGGTCGGTGTGTGGTTGGGCACGAGCATGGTGGGACGGTCGGATAAGCTGCTACGCGCCCTGTGAACTATCCAGTACAAAATGAAGGTTGCGAACGGACTGCTAGCCGGTGTACAAACACGGTGCAAAAGCCGTCGCGGCCCGCGTTGCTGCGGCGCATGCCGATCATCGGCGGCTTGCAGCGAAGATCAGCATCGAACATCGGAAACGCCGGAAACAGCGTCGAAAGACTGTAAAGGAGATTGCCATGCCCAGCGACTTGCCCACTCCAGACGCCGCGCTGCGCGCCGTGTCGGCACCTGAGCACAATCCGCTCGGCACCGCCGGCCTCGAATTCGTGGAGTTTGCCGCGCGCGATCCGCAAGCGCTCGGCGAAACCTTCACCAAACTCGGCTTCAAGGCGATTGCGCGCCACATCAGCAAAGACGTCACGCTGTATCGCCAGGGCGAGATGCAGTTCCTCATCAATGCGGAGCCGGATTCGTTCGCCGCGCGCTATGCCGAGGAATACGGCGCGGGCATCTGCGCGATCGGCATTCGTGTGGCCGACGCGCAGCGCGCTTTTGACCGTGCGATCGAACTCGGCGCATGGGCATTCGAAGGCGAGAAGACCGGCGCCGGCGAGTTGCTGATTCCGGCTATTCAGGGCATAGGCGACTCGCATATCTATTTCGTCGACCGTTGGCGCGGCCGCGGCGGCCAGCGCGGCGGCCTTGGCGACATCTCGATCTTCGATATCGACTTCCGGCCCATTCAGATCGACACGGCGCAGGCCGACTTGAGCCACACGGGCACGGGCTTGGTCGCCGTCGATCATCTGACGCAAACGGTCGGCGAGGGCCGCATGCAGGAATGGCTCGACTTCTATCGCGACCTGCTCAACTTCCGCGAGATTCACGAGCTGCACGCCAACTGGCATGTATCGGCGGAATCGCGCGTGATGGTGTCGCCGTGCGGCGCGATCCGCGTGCCCTTGTATGAGGAAGGCACGCGCCGGACCAGCCTGATGCACGAGTATCTGCCGGACCATCCGGGCGAAGGCGTGCAGCATATCGCGCTCGCAACCGACGACATTTTCGCGTGCGTCGAGCAGTTGCTCGCGAACGGCGTGGAGTTCGTCGAACCGCCGCCGCGCTATTACGATCAACTCGACGCGCGCTTGCCGGGCCACGGGCTCGACGTCGAGCGGCTCAAGCGCACGCACGTTCTGGTGGACGGCGAAATCGGCGCCGACGGTGTGCCGCTGCTGTTCTTCCAGACCTTCGTGCGCCGCCGAGCCGGCGAAATCTTCTTCGAGATCGTGCAGCGCCAGGGTCACCACGGCTTCGGCGAAGGCAATCTGAGCGCGTTGGCCCAGGCGCGCGAACAAACCGGCGCGTGATGCTTCATCCGATACGCGGTCAATCGGTATCGGGAGGGGCTGCCAACTCGGGATTCACCGCGCTGTAGGCCGCGGCTTCGTGCAACAGCCACTCGCGGAAACTCGCCAGCGGCTTGCCGTGACTCAACTCGGTCGGATAGACGAGGTAGTACGCCGAATCGGCGACCGCGGGGGCATCGAGCGGGATCACGAGCCCTAGTTGTTCGAGCTGCGCGTCGACGAAAAAGCGCGGCACCAGCGCGATACCGAGGCCGGCGGCCGCCGCGCTGATCAGCATGGTGTGGAGTTCGTAGCGCACGCCCTGCATGGTCCGGTTGTCCTCGACGCCCATGTTGGCGAACCATGCTGCCCAGCCGTCGGGCCGGGTAGTGGAGTGGACGAGCGGATAGTCAAGAAGATCGGCGGCGTTCTGCACAGGCCGCTTCAGCAGACTCGCCGCGCACACCGGCACGACCTCTTCGCTGAACAGAAAATCCGCCGACGTGCCCGGCCACGTGGGCTTGCCGTAATGAATCGCGGCCTCGAAATGGGTCTCGGCGAACGGGAACGTGCCGGTTCGCACGCCCATGTTCACGCGCACGTCCGGATACTGCGCGTTGAATGCCGCGAGCCGCGGAATCAGCCATTGCGACGCGAAAGTCGGCAGAACAGCCAGTTCCAGATAACCGCCGCCACTGCCATGCGCGATGATGGACAGCGTGTCGCGATCGAGCTGTTCCAGCGAGCGCCGCACCTGCGCGCTATACACCTTGCCTGCCTTGGTCAGCACCACGCGCTGTTTGACGCGCACGAACAACCGCACGCCAAGGTTGCTTTCCAGCGTGTTGATTTGCCGCGACACCGCGCTTTCGGTCAGGAAGAGTTCGCGCGCCGCGTGCGTGAAGCTCTCGTGCCGTGCGGCCGCTTCGAAAGCGAGTAGCGCACCCATGTTGGGGATCTTGAACTTTCGCACGTTGATTCCAAAAACGCATTAAGTGGCGATTTTATCTCTCTTTACGGCGACCCTGGCGTTTTGAATAATCACGCCTTTGATCATGCCGTTCTGTGCCTTGCGCGCCGACCGGCGTGGTACTCCAGCACGTCAGATAGCGCGCGTAGAGTCATTTAGAGAACCGATATGCCAAACATCAAGAATGCGAATCTCGAACAACTGCTGCTGACGCTGCTCGGCGCCGACAAAACCGCCCGGCTCTTTGCGACGCTGAATCATCCGCAGATCCTCAACGAATGGGAAGACGGCATCGTCACGCGCGCCGAACTCGCGCAGGCGATGAACATGGCGCTCTTCGAGGATCTGCTGGCGCGCTCGGCGAATGGCCGCCGCTACACGGAAGAGACGGTCGCGGCGGGCGGCAGCGTGTACTTCGACCACGGCGCGCTGCGCACGGTGCGCTGGCCGCACAGCGGCGCGCTGCCGACTGGCGAAGCCGCATTTGCCCGCATTCTGCGTCCGCTCGGTTTCAGCATCAACGGCCGGTATCCGCTCGATCGTCTCGGCATGACCGGGCGCGCGTGGGCGCATGACGACGCGCCCGATGAGATCGCCCAGTTCTTCGTGAGCGAGCTGCATCCCGAGCGGTTCTCGGCGGAGTTTCAACAGGCGGTGACCAACGTGATCGGCCAGTCGCGCGATCCGTTGACGCCGCGCGCTGTCGGCCAGTTGTGGGAGCTCGAGCGCGACGGCGTGCTGCCGCTCGAGGCGGCCCATGAACTGCTGCCGGTCATCGTCGGCGCATTTGCGCGCCAGCACGAGACGCCACGCGAAGCCGATTACGAAGTATTGTTGAAGGAATCGCCGGAAATGGCGTGGATCGCGACCGAAGGCAATGCGTTCAACCACGCCACCGATCGCGTCGCGGACGTCTTTCAACTCTCCGACGACGAGAAGGCCAAGGGCCGTCCGATGAAACCGGAAGTGGAGCGTTCGCGCTCGGGCCGCGTGTTTCAGACAGCGTATCGCGCGGACACGGTGCTGCGCGAGTTTCGTGCGGCTGACGCAAGCGTGGTGACGCGCGAAGTGCCGGGCTCGTTCTACGAGTTCATCACGCGCAAGCGGACTTTCGATCAGGACGCGCGTCGCTGGGAAACGGACCTGCGTTTCGACGCGGGCAACGCACAGGGCATCTTCAAGATGACCGCGAGCCAGGCTGCCTGAGCGCAGGGCGGCGGTCCAGGCACGAGAAACAGGGAGCGCGGTGGGAACGTCATTGGATGAACAGCAGGGCGCGGGCCTGAACGGGTTGGACGCCGCCGGCCGTCGCGCGCCGAAGAATGCGCCGCGTGTTGCCACGCCTTTCGCAGGCAGCGCCGCCGTGATGCAGGCGCTCGAAGCCGATTTGCGCAGCCATGTGCGCGGCGAAGTGCGCTTCGATCAGGGCTCCAAAGCGTTGTATGCGGCAGATGCGTCGAACTATCGGCAAGTGCCACTCGCCGTGGTCGTGCCCGCTGATGTCGACGATCTATTGGCAACACTCGCCGCCTGTCGTCGCAACGACGTGCCGTTTCTCGCGCGCGGCGGCGGCACCTCGCAGAACGGCCAATGCGTGAACGTCGCGGTGGTGGTCGACGCAAGCAAATATGTGAACCGTGTCGTGTCGGTCGATCCGGTCGCGCGCGTCGCGATCGTCGAGCCGGGCGTGGTCTGCGATACCTTGCGCGATGCCGCCGAACAGCATGGCCTCACGTTCGCACCCGATCCGGCTACACACAGCCGCTGCACGCTCGGCGGCATGATCGGCAACAACTCGTGCGGCGCCCATTCGGTGATGGCCGGCAAGACCGTCGAAAACGTCGAGGCGCTGGAGATCGCGACCTTCGACGGCGCGCGTTTCTGGGTCGGTCCGACATCCGAAAGCGAACTCGAACGCATCATCGCGGCAGGCGGCCGCCAAGGCGAAATCTACGCCGCGTTGAAACGGTTGCGCGATACCTACGCTGACCAGATCCGCGCGAAATTCCCGCAGATCAAACGGCGCGTGTCGGGCTTCAATCTCGATCAACTGCTGCCGGAAAACGGCTTCAACGTGGCGTGTGCCCTGGTCGGCACCGAGGGCACCTGCGCGGTGACATTGCAGGCGAAAGTGCGCCTCGTGAAGAGTCCTGCGAAGCGCGTGATCGTGGTGGTCGGCTTCACGGATATCTACACGGCCGCGGATGCCGTGCCGCATTTCATGCGCTGCGGGCCGATCGCTATCGAAGGACTCGATCGCGCGATCATTCGCGGGCTGGAGGCGCGCGGGTTGAAAAAAGACGAGATCGCGTTGCTGCCCGAAGGCGATGCGTGGGTCGTGCTCGAATTCGGCGCGGACACGCAAGAGGCGGTGATGCTACAAGCGCAAGCCGCTGCCACCTATTTTCGCTCGGGCGAGGCGGGGCCGAATGTCTCTGCGATGCTCGTCGAAGATCGCGCATTACAGGCCAAGGTATGGTCGATTCGTGAGACCGGCGCCTCGGCGGTGGCGTTGTCTGTCGATTCCGGCACGCCTGATCCGGTGGTCGGCTGGGAAGATGCGGCGGTCGATCCGCTGCGTCTCGGCGATTATTTGCGCGCGTTCCAGTCGCTAGTGGATCACTACGGCTACGAGACGAGCCTCTATGGTCATTTCGGCGATGGCTGCGTGCATGCGCGCATCACGTTCGATCTGCGCAGCGCGGAAGGTATCTCGACTTGGCGCAAGTTTCTGCGCGAAGCGGCCGAGCTGGTGGTCGAATTCGGCGGCTCGCTCTCGGGCGAACACGGCGACGGCCAGGCCAAAGCCGAGTTTCTGCCGATCATGTACGGCGCCGAGCTGATGCAGGCAATGGAACAGTTCAAGGCGATCTGGGATCCGGCCAATCGTCTGAATCCGGGTAAGGTCGTGCATGCGTATCGGGCCGACGAGAATCTGCGCATGGGTCCCACCTATCAACCTGTCACGCTGCAAACCAGGCTCACCTTTGCCAGCCAGGAAGGCGACGGCTTTCAGCGCGAGATCGAGCGATGCATCGGCATGGGCAAATGCCGTTCGCTTGAAGGCGGCACGATGTGCCCAAGTTATCGCGCGACCCGCGAAGAGAAATATTCGACCCGTGGCCGTGCGCATCTGTTCTGGGAAATGCTGCAAGGCGACGTGATCGTCGATGGCTGGCAAAGCCGCGAAGTGAAAGAAGCGCTGGATACATGCCTTGCGTGCAAGGGCTGCAAATCCGATTGCCCGACGCATACGGATATGGCTTCATACAAAGCCGAATTTCTTTCACATTACTACGAGACGAATCGACGGCCACGGCAGGCGCTGTTCATGGGGCGCATCGGTGAATGGGCGCCGTGGGCGGCGCGCTTCCCGCGTTTGACGAACTTCATGACGTCGGCGCCGGGCTTGGCTTCGTTCGGCAAGTGGGTGGCAGGCGTGGCGCAAGCGCGCGAACTGCCACGGTTCGCAGGCGCCACTTACAGGCAGATCGCACGGCGTTCGCCGCAAACAGCGTCCGCCTCTCGCGGCGAAGCGAAAAAGGTCATTCTGTGGGTCGATACTTTCAACGATCACTTCACGCCCGAGGTCGCTGAAGCCGCCGCCGACGTTTTAAAGCAGTTGGGCTGGCACGTCGTGTTGCCGAAGAACCGGCTGTGCTGCGGGCGTCCACTCTATGACTTTGGCCTGCTCGAACGTGCGCGCGAACTTCTCGCGCACATCCTTGACGACCTCGCGGACGATATCGCCGCGGGCGTGCCGCTGGTCGGTCTCGAACCGGGCTGTTTGTCGGTATTCAAGGACGAATTGCTGAAGCAACTGCCCGGTCATGCGTTAGCGAAGAAGCTCTCCGCGCAGACGTTCCTGTTCTCCGATTTCGTCGCGCGGCAGCCGTTCGATTGGCCGACGCTGACCGCCGACGTGATCGTGCACGGACATTGTCATCAAAAGGCGCTGTTCGGCATGCAGGGCGACACTGCGTTGCTGAACAAGCTCGGCGTGAAATGGAAGCTTCTCGATACAGGATGCTGCGGCATGGCGGGATCGTTCGGCTTCAACGCAGAGCACCACGCGCTTTCCGAAAAGATCGGCGAAGACAGACTATTTCCGGCGGTGCGCGAGGCGGCCGTGGACACGATCGTGCTGACCAATGGCTTCAGTTGCCGCGAACAGATCGAGCAAGGCACGGGGCGTCACGCAATGCATATTGCGCAACTCGCGCAGCGGGCGTTGGCGGCTCGTTAAGCCCGCTTGCTGCGCGGTGTGGGGGCATGCGTTACTTCTTTGTCGATTCGGTGGCGGGCGGGGCGTGCGGAATGTCGGCGCTGGTGGCCATCCACAATACTTCGGCGTCTTCTTCGCTCGTGGAGACCGCCGCGTGGCCGGTGCGGCTGTCGAAGTAGAGACTGTCGCCGGCGTTCAGGTGCGTCGGCGCATACAGCTCCGAATACAGGCACACGCTGCCGCTGATCACATACAGAAATTCCTCGCCTTCGTGACGGCCCCAGTCGTCGAAGGCGTCGAGCGTGTGCGCGGAGATGCGGATGCGAAACGGCAGCATCGCTTTGTGCGCGAGGTCCGTGGCAAGCAGTTCCATCTGGTAGCCGCGATAGGCATGACGCTGGCCTTCGTCCTTGCGGGTGAGCGCGCGGCGGCCGCTGGCGCTGACTTTCGGCGTCGAGCCGAACAGCTCGCCGATCTCGATCTTCAGTCCGAGGACGATTTTCTGCAGAACATCGAACGTGGGGGACATCAGGCCGTTTTCGACCTTGGAGAGCGTCGAGCGCGAAACGCCGCAGAGGCGGCTGGCCGTTTCCAGCGTCAGGTCCTGCGCCTGGCGGGCGGCGCGGACGCGGCGGCCGAGGTCGGTGGTGGACGGGTCGGCGGATTTTGCGAGATGGGTGTCCATGGGGCTTGATGCTTCGAATGCACGCTTTGAGGGGACGGTGTTGTTTCCGATAATAACATTTGGAGGGATGGGTTCCGATCGGAAGGCGGTGGGACGTCTGCGGCCGCGTCCGCGGAAAATGCCCGGATCGCTTGTGCATGGCCTGAGTGACGGCGCTGTTGAGGTTGATCGGTGGCGGAGAAGCATTCAGGTGCTTTTCTCATCGGAAACTTCCGCGGGTGCAGACTGGGTCGCGCCTTGCACGTGTCGCGTGACCAGTTCGGCGGCGCGTCTCTTTCATATCCCGGGCGAGATAATCGCTTCGCCTTTAGATTTATTTTGATTGGCGAAGCTATTGCGGGCTTAAGCCTGTGATGGCGGATTGAGTGCCGCTCGGAGTCAGGCGTCGCTCGGGTGTTCGCCGAACCGTTGCATTGCAGCGCGAAGCGCCGCGCTCGGACTATCGAGCGGCCGCTTTCCCGTTCGAACGAGGTCCGCGCCGGGCGCCATCCACGGATGAGCGAATGCGACAACCGTCGCGCCCGCCTCGTATGCGACTTCCGCGGCCAATGCGGTTGCAGCCAGGCACGCTTCGAAATCACCCGCTTTGAACCGTGCCCAAACCTGAGGAAGGTGAACGACCTCCGCTGACGCACCGGTTCCGTGTATGTGCTCCGCAAACAGCATTCTGGTGGATTCGATTGCAGAGTCAGCGGCACACAACACGACGATTTTCCCGCCCAGCTCCGCTGCCGCAGCGGCCAAGGCGATATCCGCCCTGACGATGGGCACCGGTGGACTCTCGATATCCGCCACGGCCGGCCCAAGCGTGGCGCAAGTCAGAATAACGGCGTCGGAATGGGCTGCCAGCGCGAGAAGACGCTGGTTTGTCTCGGCTTTCAATTCGTGTGAGAACGTCCCTGCCAGACCGACCGCCTCGCGCAGATCCGCTCTCACTTCGTGGTGAAGATCATCAGCACGCATGCCGAGTGCTTTTGCGGCCTGCTCAAAGACTTGCCGGTTCCCGTCCATCGTGTGCAAAAACGAAATACGCATTGCCGTATGCCTCGGTGAAGTTGCGTGAATCAGATGCATCGTGCCGATGCCGGTTCGTGGCGTTCACGCCCAAGGGCGGGCCAATCGATTCGTCTGCATTGTTGCAACGTCGCCGCAGGCCAACAAGGCGGGAGCTTCTACCGGTATCGCTAGTACCCGTCTCCGATAGGCGTTGCGCGGCGATTTGGCAGCGTTATGGTCCGTTGTTCCCCGGATTCGAAAAAGTCATTGAGCTATAAGATGCCATCCGCGTCAGGCTACCTGTCATTTGCCTTGTATTGCGAACGTCGCCGGACGTCTGCAGACGTAGTAACGTATTGAAGATTTAACCTTTCGCCCCGTTACATTGATTCTTGAGGCGCTTATGTCCACGGACGCAGACACAATCACCGATGAACAGATCGCCGCCATCGCCGATCGCATGGTCGAAGAAGGCAGAAGAGTTTCGCCGGTGACGATCTGGAAAGAGGTTCGCGGCGGTTCGCTTGCGTCGATCGTCGCGGCCTTGCAGCGCTGGCGCGAAGCGCGGCAGGCCGAAACGCCGGCACCGCAGGTCCAGCCCGGGTTGCCGGAGGGCCTCGCTGAGACAGTGATGAGCGCGGCGGATCGCATCTGGACGGCATCCCAGCACGACGCCGAACGGGCTTTCAATCAGCGTTTGGCTGCAGTGAACCAGGACCTCGAAGCTGCCCGCGCGGAACGGGACGAAGCCCTCGCCGAGTATCAGAAAGCGATCGACGACGTCGAAACGGGGCGCAATCGGGTCGTCGCGCTGACGGATGCGCTGAGTGCCTCGGAAAGTACCGCTCTGCGCCTCGAAACGGAACTCGCAACCGCTGCGGGCCGGGCGGAGGCGGCTGAAATTCATGTCGAAGAACTCGCTCAGCGTGTGTCTGCACAAGACGCCGATCTGGCGGCCATGAAGGCATTGCTCGACGAGGAACGCCTCGCACGCGAAGAGTTGGCCACGGCGCTCGCGAGCAAGAACAATGAAGTTGCTCAGGTCGCTCAGGAGCGAGATCAGGCGCGGCAGGAGATCGTCGCATTGAGCGATGCCTGCCAGGCGAAGACAGAAGAAGTGATGCGCTGGTCGGAGCAGGCAGGCGCGGCCGCATTGCGTGCTGAGGCGGCCGAGGCGCGCGTCGAAGAACTCGCGCAGCGTGCGTCGGTGGACCACGCCAACCTGGAAGCGGCGAACGCATCGCTCGAAGAAGAACGCAAAGCTCGTGAAGAGTTGTCGGCGGATGTCGCAAGCAAGAGTGATGAAGTCACGCGCGTCACTCGGGAGCGCGATCAGATTCAGCAGGAAATCGCCACTCTACGCGACGCCTATCAGGCCAAGTCGCAAGAAGTCGCGCAATGGTCGCAAGAGGCAAGCGAGGCTGCATCGCGTGCACAGGTCGCGGAAGCGCGCGTGGAAGAACTTGCGCTGCGTGTAGCGTCGCAAGATGCCAGCCTCGAAGCGACGACGGCGTCGCTCGAAGCCGAAAGCAAGGCTCGTGAAGAATTGGCAGCAATTGTTTCGAGCAAGAACGATGAAGTAACGCGAGTCACGCACGAGCGCGATCAGGCGTTGCAGCAGGTCGCGACGTTGGACGCCGCTTATCAGGCAAGCTCGCAGGAAGCGACGCGCTGGTCACAGGAAGCGAATGCGGCGACGTCACGCGCCGAGGCAGCCGAGGTACGTGTAGAAGAACTCGTGCAGCGTGCGTCGGTGGATCAGGCCAATCTGACCGCGGTCAATGCGTCGCTGGAAGAAGAGCGCAAAGCATGTGATGAACTGAACGCGGTCATCTCCGGCAAGAACGACGAAATAACGCGAGTCACTCAGGAGCACGAGCAGGCGCGGCAGCAGATCGCCACTCTGCGTGACGCCCATCAGGCAAAGTCAGAAGAAGTGACGCGACTCGCCGACGAACTGAACGCGGCGACGTCACTTGCGCAAGCGGCACAGGCACGTGTTGAAGAACTCACGCAGCGCGAAACGGCACACGCTGCCGATCAGCAAGCCACGACGGCATTGCTGGACGAAGAGCGCAAGGCGCGAGCGGAGTTGTCCGCAACTGTGTCGAGCAAGAACGAAGAAATAGCGCGCGCCACTCAGGAACGCGACCAGGCGCAGCAGCAGTTCCTCAGTTTGAACGATGCCCATCAAGCCAAAACGGAAGAAGCGGCAAAGTTGTCGACGGAGCTGGACGCGGCCTTGGCGCACGCGAAAGCCGCCGAGGCGCAGGCAAGCGAGCGCCTCACACAACTCGCAACGCTGGAGGGCGAACTGGAGCAAGCTCGCGCCGCGCTGGCAGCGGAGCATCAGGCAGCTGCGGCGCGGGCCGACGAAATGTCGGTTCACCTTAACGAACTGCAGCGCGTCACCCTGGAACTGGAAGAGACGCGGCGGCAGATCGAGAGCATGAACGAGGCGAAGGTGGCCACGAGCGCCGACCTGGCTCGGCTATCGCAGGATGCGTCTGCCGCGAGAGACCGCGCAGAGGCCGCCGAACAGCAGGTTGCGCAACTGGAACAACGGCTGGCCGCGCAAGCCGAAGCCATTGCACAACAAGCTCGAACCGACGAGGCCGAGGGCGCGGAGGAGATCGCGGCGTTGCAACGCCAGATATCAGCGCAAGCCAAAGCTCATGCAAAGGCGCTCAGCGAGCTTCGCGGCACGGCGGAACAATGGGTCGCCCACGCGAAAGACCTCAAACAGCGGCTTGGTCTGGCAAGCGAGAGGATCTTGTTCATCGACGCACGCAGCACCGGTGAGGTGGCGCTCGTCAGACGGCTTTCATCCGAACTGGAACGGCTCAAGCCGGATCACGAGTTGATCGCCAGAGAGACGCAGCAGAAGCTGATCAGCTCGACGATGAGCCACCAGCTCGCGCAAAAGGGCTACCGCTATGACCCGGCCACGGCGGTGATGTCGAAGGTCGTGACCTGACGGGCGCCGAATGGGCGGTTGCGTGTTGATGAACGGCGCGCGCCGAATTTATCCGCAGCCTAGGGCGCGACAGGCTTGCCTGACGCGTCCTTGACCTTCTGTTTCCACTGCGAGCGGATTTCGGCCGTCACGGACTCGGGCAGCGAAATATAGTCGAGATCGTCGGCTGCCTTGCCGCCGTTCTTGAATGCCCAATCGAAAAACTTCAGCGTTTCCGCGCCTTGCGGTGCTTTGTCCTGCGTCGTATGCAATAGCACGAACGTCGCGCCGACCACGGGCCACGCGTTCTTGCCCGGCTCGTTCGTCAGGATCTGATAGAACGACTTCGACCAATCGGCGCCCGCCGCTGCCGCCTTGAATGTGTCGGTCGACGGCTCGACCACAGTCCCCGATGCATTTTTCAGCGCGGCGTAGGTCATGTGGTTCTGCTTCGCATAGGCCCACTCGACGTAGCCGATCGCGCCCGGCAGACGCTGCACGAATGCCGCCACGCCGTCGTTGCCCTTGCCGCCGGTGCCGGTCGGCCAGTTCACCGTAGCGCCTTCGCCCACTTTCGATTTCCACTCCGGGTTCACCTTGGAGAGGTAGTTCGTCCAGATGAAACTCGTGCCCGAACCGTCGGCGCGGCGCACCACCGCGACGTCGGTATCAGGGAGCTTGATTTTCGGGTTCAGCGCGACGATTGCGGGATCGTTCCACTTCTTGATCTTGCCCAGATAGATGTCGCCGACCACTTGACCCGACAGCACCAGTTCGCCGGCCTTCAGACCCGGCACGTTGATCGCCGGCACCACGCCGCCGACCACCGTGGGGAACTGGAACAGGCCGTTCCTGGCCAATTCGTCGTCTTTCAGCGGCGCGTCCGAACCGGCGAAATCCACGGTCTTCGCGATGATCTGCTTGATGCCGCCCGACGAACCAATGCCCTGATAGTTGACCTTGCCGCCGCCTGTTTTCTGATAGGCATCGGCCCATTTCGTGTAAATCGGCGCGGCGAAAGTACTGCCGGCGCCGGTTATGTCGGCGGCGTGCGCGGCGCTGGCACACAGCGCACACAGAAACAGCGTAAGTTGCTTGAGTTTCATGTCGAGACTCCTTGTGGCGATGAGGTCGCCTTCGATGGGCTGCAACTTAAGGCTGAAATATGACGTTCTCGTGACCGTTCAGGTTAAATGATTCGACTGCGGAATTATAAGGATCATCCAGGTCGATCAAGCGAGAACGACCACGTTAACCTTCTTTTGATGGGTCGCGATATGCTCGGGCCTTTGCATCCAGTTCAATCCGTGCGACGCCTGCGGCCGGCATCGGTTGGCGATCGTCACGCTTCCATTATCGGCCGGCAAATTACTGGATATGCCAATCCCGCATGGGAAGCAAACGCTGAATGACCTATGAAATCTGACCTGCTACTGCAAACCTACGGCGCCGACTCGTCCGGCATGGTCTGTGGCTTTCTCTTTTCTTCGACTCATGCCGGCCGGCCCGTCGACGCGGATGAAGTCGTCGAATGGTTACAGGCGCACGACGCGAACGGCACCGCAAGAGAAGGGAGCGAGTTTCTTTGGCTTCACTTCAATCTGGCGCATAGTGCGAGCGAACGCTGGATGAGAGCGCAACTCGATCTACCCGAGACTTTTTTCGACGCATTGCGCGAAGGCTCGCACTCGACGCGCATCGAGCATGCGGACGGCGCGCTGCGCGCGGTCGTCAACGACGTCATGTTCAATCTCGAGTTCATTCCCTCCGAAATAGCGACGCTGTGGATTTACGCGAACCAGCGGATTATCGTGACCGCGCGTCTGAAGCCACTGCGTTCGGTCGACAGATTGCGCGCGTCGGTTCGGGAAGGCGAGATTTTCAGGTCTCCGGCGGAATTGCTGGTTCACCTGATGCGCGACCAGGCCGACCTGCTCGTGCAGATCGTGCGCCGAACCAGCGCCGACGTCGACCGGATAGAGGACCGATTCCTGTCGCAACGGCCGACGCAGAATCGCATCGATCTGGGCGCGATGCGTCGTATGCTGACGCGTTTGCAACGCATGCTCGCGCCTGAACCTGGCGCGATCTTCCGGCTGCTGGCGAGACCGCCGCGCTGGCTTCATTCAGATGACGTGCAGGATCTGCGCGAGTCGACCGAGGAGTTTTCGGTGGTTCTCTCGGATGTGGCCGGTCTGATCGAACGGGTCAGGCTGTTGCAGGAGGAGATCATTTCCCGTCTGGAAGAGCAGAACAATCGCACGCTCTTCACGCTGACATTGGTGACGGTACTGGCTATGCCGATCAATATCGTTGCGGGTTTTTTCGGAATGAATGTGGGTGGTATTCCGCTCGCTGAGAACCGGCACGGTTTCTGGGTGATGGTGTTGCTCGTGGCCGGTTTTACAGGGCTGGCCGGATGGTGGGCATTTCGCCGGCGCAAGGAACGGTAGGGTAAGCCAGCGCGAAGCAATGCGCCCGATTTCAGCGTTCGCGGCTTTTCTCGCAGTACCGCTAGTTGATGCCAAAGCCGGCACGCTCGTCAGCGAGCCTATCGCTGAGCGCGCGTAACAATGCTTCGGCGCTCTGCATGCGATCGCCTTTGAGATTCCTCAGATACGCGATTGCATCGTCGGCAACGCCGCGCTCGCCGAGGCGAAGCGCATGTGTGAGAAGCAGCGATTCACTCGCAACGATGTCGTTGAGTTTTCCCAGCTCGTCCTGCATTTGCGTGAGTTCGACGATGCCTATCCCGTTTCCGCTCTGGATCAGGGGCGCAAAAAACTCCAGCAGGTAGCGCACCTTCTTCGCGGCGATTCGGACCTCGTGAAACTCCGCGTATCCGGAATCGGGATCCCTAAGCAAACGCTTCATCCGTTTTCGCAGCGCCCTCCTGGCCGTTGCAATACGGTTCGCGGCGAATACCGAAAGCGACTCGTCAAACGAACGAGGTTCGAGTTGCTGCATCACGCCCGCGATTGCCTGGTTCAATACTGCTTCAACGTTGGCGTCGGCGATCGTTGCGCGACTGTGCAGGAGCGCATCGCCGCGCAATAAATCGACACCTTCGATCAGCGCCGCAAAAGAACGCGGCATTGCCGTCTCCTCTGCCAGTAAGTGTTTCAGAATATCCCAGTCACGTGTTTGACCAGCGGAGTCGGCCAGCGCCTTGAATTCGCGCCGCTGTCGCCTCGCTCGCGATCCGTCGATAAGCGGATCGTAAGCCCACCACAGCGAGCGCAGACGACGCAGTACGACACGAAGTTTGTGCAGACTTTCCGGATCGGCACTGACGCATAGAGTGCCCACGCGTTGCGCCACCTGCGCGACCATTGGCGTGACCAGTGTCGAGAAGGCCACGGCCGGCGACATGTCCGGCAAAACCGTCCCGCCGCGTTTGCCGGAATCGTCCGGAACCCGCTCTTCTGCAGAAGCAACGTCGCGCATGGGTGGTGTGGAGTTCATCGGTTCAAATCGATTGAGTCCCCGAAGCGGACGGTAGTGAGGTGAACGTAAGGTGGCGCGGGTCAGGCAGTTTGCAAACTGCGATTTCAATCCTACAGCGTATCAATTTTCAAAACCATGCCGGCATCGCGTTGGAAGCAATGCGGCTGTGATAGAGCGATTCAATTTGCCTCCCGACCTTCAGCATCCTGTAATGGGGAGAACTGGTTTCGTTACTCGGCGAGCTTCACTTCATGAGCCTCAACAACAAACCTAAAGTGAGGTCTTTCGTGAGTTATACACAAACACTGTTGACCGGTGTGATCGGCGCGTTCTTGTCGGTCACAGCGCACAGCGCTGACATCACCGGCGCTGGCAGTACCTTCGCCGCACCCATCTATACGAAATGGGCCAGCGCATACCAGCGGGCAGGCGGCGGCACGGTGAGCTATCGCGGTGTCGGCTCGACCGAAGGGGTGAAGGAAATCATGGAGAGTCAGGTGGATTTCGCCGGGTCGGATGCGCCGCTCAGCGACGACGAGCTTGCCAGGAACGACCTGCTCCAGTTTCCCATGGTGATCGGCGGTGTCGTGCCGGTCGTCAATCTGCCGGGTATCAAGCCCGGTGAGCTGGTTCTCTCGGGGCGTGTGCTTGGGGATATCTATCTCGGCAAAATCATCAGTTGGAATGCTCCAGCCATTGCTGCCATCAATCCCGGGCTCAAGCTGCCCGACGCGCCAATCGCCGTTGTGCGTCGCCTCGACGGTTCCGGGACCTCACTGATCTGGACGCATTATCTGGCGCAGGTCAACCCCGAGTGGAAGAGCAGGGTTGGTGAGGGAAGTTCAGTGCGCTGGCCGCGCGGCATAGGCGGAAGAGGCAATGAAGGGGTCGCCACTTTCGTGCAACATCTGCCAGGCGCAATCGGCTACGTTGCATGGGATTTCACTAAGCAGAATCATATGTCGTACACGGCCATGGAAAATGCCGCGGGTACCGTGGTTCAGCCGGGACCCGAGACATTCAAGGCCGCTGCCGCGAGCGCGGACTGGTCCAGATCTCTCGTTCCAATGCTGACCAATGAACCGGGCGCGAACGCGTGGCCTGTCGTCGGCGCGACGTATGTGTTGCTACATGGCACGCTGAACAAACCGGAACGCGGTGAGGCAACGCTGAAATTCCTGGACTGGGCGCTAACCAACGGCGACCAGGCCGCAGAGGACCTGGACTATATCCCGCTGCCGCCGGCGGTGGGGAACGAGGTTCGCGCGCAGTTGCACGCAAAGGTGAGGAATCCGTCGGGCGGAGCCGTCGCAGGTCAATGAGGTGAGCGATCGCCCCGATCAAAGCACCGCGCGCTGACGGGTACGCGCCCAGTGCGCGAGCGCGGCGCACGCCACCAGCAACGAACCGGTCACGAAGAACACGGCATGCAGCCCGAGATGAACAGCGATCGCGCCGCCGATGATCGGACCGACCACCTGTCCGCTGAATTGCGCCGACTGCAGATAACCGAGCATCTGACCGGTCTTGTGTTCTTCCACTGCGTGGCGCGCCAGTTTCGCAATCGCAGGCAGGAGACCGGCTAACGTCATGCCCATCAGCGCGCGCAATCCGGCCAGTTGCCACCACGCGTGAACGAACGCTTGCGGAACCATCACGAGACCGGTCAGCACCAGGCAAGCGACGATCACGTTCCAGCTGCCGATCCGATCGGCCAACGCGCCGAGGCGCGCGGCCGTCAGCATGCTGCCGAAAGCCGAACAGGCCATTACGACACCTGCCACGCGGGCGAGATGAAGCGACGGCACGCCGAGACTGCCGACATAGACTGTGATGACCGGTTCGATCGACATGTTGGCGAGCAGCACCATCATCGCCGTGACCAGCAATGCGGCGACCACTGGGTAATCGTTGCGATGCGTGCTCGCCGGCACATGTTCCGCGGCTCGCCGGCTTGAATGCGTGGCCGGGTCGAAATCTTCCTTGACGACGAAAATCGTCAGCAAAGCGGCCACCGCGATCATGGCGCCGCCTGCGAAGAACGTGCCGCGAATGCCGAGCCATCCCGGCAGAAAACCGCCGACGAGCGGCCCGATCAGATTGCCGGCGAGCGCACCGGTCGAGAGCACGCCCAGCGCCCAACCGGCGCGCGCTTTCGGAGCCTGCGTACCGACCATTACCGTCGAAGCCGACGAATAGCCGCCCACGAGTCCAGCCAGCAAGCGCAGGCCGACGAGTTCGTGCACGTTGTGGGCGATGCCGATCAACGACATCACCACCGCCATGCCGACGGCCGCGCGCACCAGCATCGGCTTGCGGCCATAGCGATCGGCGAGGCGTCCCCACAAGGGCGCGGTGACGGCCGTACCGAGAAACGTGGCGCCGAACGCGATTCCCGACCATTGAATGACGGCGGACTGCGACTGCACGCCGAGTTGCTGGACGTAAATGGGCAAAAACGGCAGCAGCATGCTCAGACTGACGAGCGTGGTGAATGAGCCGAACACGCACACGGCCAGATTACGGCGCCAGTAACGCTCGTGTCGCGCCGAATAGTCGAGGCCGCGCATATCCGGAGCGGCCTCCAAAGCGAGATTGGGACGCGCGCTCATATCGTCTTCTCCAACACCGAATGTGCGTACAGCCGAGCCTCTGCTTCGGCGAGTTCGTTCACGGGTGCGCAGTCCTTGCGGGGACCGTGTGTCGGGATCATGGGGTTCTCCCAGTTCGAGTGAGGGATGCCGTCGGCTGAAAACGGGGTGACGCCAACGCTATTGCTGCTTCGGAGCGCCGCGAAGCGCCGTGAATAGATCGACCACCAACGCAAGCGCCAACGAGGTCGCGCCGATCAGGAATAGGCTCGCGTAATTGCCACCGTCGTGCGCGAACAGAAATGACAGGCCATACGCCGCGACTGCCTGCAATACCGCGAAACTGGTGGTCGCCGCGCTCCACGCGCCCTTTTGCGCAGCGGGATGGTGCGCGAGCAATTCATTGACCCGGCCGAGCACGAGCGGCACGATGCCCGGCACGAACGCGCCGACCACGACGCTCGACACGATCAGCGCGACGGGTCCCGGTACGACAGCCGGCAACGCGACTGCGGCGATCTGCAGGACATAGGCCGCGCGCAGCGCAGGACCGAACCCGGCACGGTCGGCCAGGTGACCGGTCAGCAGAGGGCCTGCGATCGCTCCCAGTCCGAACAGCACCCAGTATTGCGCGCCGGCATCGAGACCCTTGCCAAGACCGCGCGCCACGAAATCCACGAGAAAGATCATGTGCGGGACGAGGCCCGTGGCATTCAACGCATACTCGGCGTACAGCGCGCGCATCGAGGCCGCCGGATAGGCGCGGCCGTGGCCGGCGTGAGGCGCCGCGTGCTGCACGGCGGGTTCGGCCCGCCCGGGCCAACCGTTCCATGCGACGGCTGTCAGCGCCAGAGAGAGCGCGGCGAGACCCAGCCACGTTTGGGTCAGACCTTGACGCAGCAGGAGCGGCACGATTGTCCCGGACGCCGCGATACCCAAACCGATACCGCTGAAAATCGCGCCGCTTGCAAAGCCTCTGCGCGATGGGTTCACATGGGCGAGGATCGTCGGCGCGGCCAGCACCATCAGTGCACCGCCCGACAAGCCGGATGCGAAGCGCCAGACGAAGAACCAGAGAAAGGAAACCGGAAAGGCGCAGGCGACGAACGCAACGGTCGCGAGCAGCATCATCGCGCGCAGCACGGACGCGGCGTCGAATCGCCGCGCCAGCCAGCCGCCTGCGAGCGCGCCGGCCAGATAGCCGCCGAGATTGGCTGCGCCGAGATAGGCTGCAGTCGACGCCGGAAACCAGTGCGCGCTGACGATAGCCGGCAATAACGGGGTATAGGCGAAACGCGCGAGGCCTATCCCGACAAGGCTCGCGCTGGCTCCCGCCAGCGTGCCGCGCCAGACATTGAATGCGGGCGCGATCGATCCATTGGCGACTGCTCGTTGCATGACTGCCTCCACTGTTCCGTTACGCGCCGACCCGGCCGCCGGGCGGCCGCGACGCGATAAGCGCGAAACTCACAGCTCGCCATGCATTTCATGAGGATCGCAAATCAAATCCACAATGAGTTGCAACGTGACATGCAGTGCCTTGGGCGTCGACGCCGTTGCCGCCGTCTATGCGTGGGCTAATGCCCGTTACGAGGAATGCCGGTTCGAGTCGGGTGCGGGGAAGGGCGTGTCAGTGAATTCGCCGGTACGGCCCGAAGGCATGAGCTGTGCAATCTCGATGAACACAGTCTAGATTGAACCGATTGCAGAGAGAATCCACGTAGACCGGCAGACATTCTTCCGCGAGTCGATTCAATTGCGCTTCGTAGTCCGCTGGGGTTGCGTGAAGTGGCGGCGCAGGCGCGGCGCCGCGAAATCGACGAATTCTCGCACCTTGGGAACCGCGAGACGCCCTTGCGGCGTCAACAGGTGGACTGGTAGCGGGGCGGGTTCGTTGTCGCTCAGGACGATCTCGAGCGATCCTTCCTTGACCTGCTCGGCGACGTGATAGGAAAACATGCGGGTGACGCCATGTCCCGCGACGGCCGAAGCCACGGCCGCCTGAATACTGTTGACGATAAAGCGCGGAGTGAACTGCACGACACGTGGAATCGTCGAGCCATTCGGCGGCGGAAAGCTCCATGAATCCAGGCCGAAGTGGCTCATGGAGATGATCTGATGCCGGGCAAGATCGGCGGGTTCGACGATCGGCGGGTGCTTGGCCAGGTAGCGAGGCGACGCCGTGACGACCCGCCGCGTTTCGCCCACCGGGATCGCCACGAGCGTCGAATCGGGCAGGTGAGCGATGCGCAGCGCCACGTCGATTCCTTCGTCGATCAGGCTCACTGGGCGGTCGAGCATATCCAGCCGGACCGAGACGGCCGGATAGCGATCGATGAAATCGTCGATGATCGCCCGCAGCATGTCCTGACCGGCCGCCACCGGTGCGGTGATCGTGAGCAGCCCGCGCGGTGCGGAGCGCTCGCCGGCGATCAGCAGATCGGCTTCTTCCAGGTCGGTGAGAATGCGGCGGCAAGCGGCGGCGTATCGTTCGCCGGCTTCGCTCAGTCTGATCGTCCGCGTCGTGCGATGCAGCAGAGCCGTTCCGACATGTTCTTCGAGGAACGCGATAGCCCGGCTCACCGCCGCAGGTGAGCGGCCGAGTCGACGGCTCGCGCCGACCAGGCTCCCTTCGTCGAGCGTGGCGACGAACACCTTCATTGCGTCGATGCGGTCCATGTTGCCTGATCCGGGCGTGATTGAGAGCGGGATTCGGCAGAGTTTACAGCGTGGACGCGGGCAGCGGCGAGAACGGTTTGAAGCCGGCGCAGGTGATGCGGCTCGCGCCGGCCTTCAGTGGGTCTGTGGGTATCGGATTATGCGTGTGTGCGTGTGCCAATGCGCGTGCTCATGCGCCGGCGGACGCCTCCAGTTCCGCGAGCCGTTTGCGAAGCAGACGATCCTCCTGAAAGCGGCTGGTTTCGTCACGGATCACGGCGACAATGCCGGTGAGCTCGTGTTGCGGCGAATGCAGCAACGCGACCGTAAAGGCAATCGACATGGACCGCCCGTCCTTGTGCACCGCGGGCACACGCAGCACGTCGTTGCCATAGCGGGTTTCGCCCGTTGCCATGGTCTTGTGGTAGCCGTCCCAATGGCGGCCGCGCAACCGTTCCGGAATGATCAGGTCGAGCGACTTGCCGAGCGCTTCGCCTGGCGCAAACCCGAACATGCGTTCGGCCGCGGGGTTCCAGAATGTGATGCTGCCTTGAGCATCCGAAATGACGATCGCGTCGCCGATTGCGTTGGCAAGTTGCTCGAAGTCGATGGCATGTTGCATGACGCCCCCCCGATTGTGAAAACACGGATGCCTGAATGGGATACGGCGTCGCCAGCGACGCCGTATCCGCAAGCCCGAGCCGATGGCCGGGCTAGCGTAGCACCATCAAACCGCTTTGACTTCGCGCAGGTTGAAGATTTGCTGCTGGCTGTAGCCGAGGCTCGCCAACACTTCCTCGGTGTGTTCGCCGAGCAGCGGCGACGCGGTGACTTCCGGCTTCAGATCCGAAAACTTGATCGGGCTGCCGACAGTCAGATACGTGCCGCGTTTCTTGTGCGGCACTTCGACGATCGTGCCGCTCGCGCGCAACGACGGGTCGTTGGCCAGTTCCTTCATGGTCAGCACTGGCGCGCACGGAATGTCGAACTTGCGCAAGATGTCGACCGCCTCGAATTTGGTTTTGTCGGCGAGCCAGGCTTCGATGGTCTGGAAGATATCGAAGATATGCGGTTGACGTGCTTCCGCGGTCTTGTAGGCCGGGTCATCGATCCACTCGGGCTTGCCGAGCGCCTTGCAGATCGGCTCCCACGCGTGGCCCTGAATCGTGAAGTAGATGTACGCATTCGGATCCGTTTCCCAGCCTTTGCACTTGAGCACCCAACCCGGCTGGCCGCCGCCGCCCGCATTGCCGCCGCGCGGCACCACGTCGCTGAATTCGCCGTGCGGATATTGCGGGTACTCCTCGAGATAGCCGACGCGCTCCAGCCGCTGCTGGTCGCGCAGCTTCACGCGGCACAGATTCAGCACGCTATCCTGCATCGACACGGCGACCTTCTGGCCTTTGCCCGTTTTGTCGCGGCCGAGAAGCGCGGTCAGAATGCCGATGGCCAGATGCATGCCGGTATTGCTGTCACCGAGCGCGGCCGCGCTGATAGTCGGCGGACCGTCCCAGAAGCCGGTAGTGGAGGCCGCCCCGCCCGCGCATTGCGCCACGTTCTCGTAGACTTTCAGGTCGTCGTAGTGGTGACCGTCGCTGAAGCCCTTCACCGAGGCGACGATCATCTTCGGATTGAGTTCGTTCAGGCGTTCCCACGAAAAGCCCATCCGGTCCAGCGCGCCCGGGCCGAAGTTCTCCACCAGCACGTCGGACTCGCGGATCAACTTTTCGAGGACTTCCTTGCCTTCGGGCTTCTTTGTGTCCAACGTCAGCGACTTCTTGTTGCTGTTGAGCATCGTGAAGTACAACGCGTCGGCGTCGGGAATGTCGCGCAACTGATTGCGCGTCACGTCGCCCGAACCCGGCCGTTCCACCTTGATGACGTCCGCGCCGAACCAGGCGAGCAACTGGGTGCAGGCGGGACCGGCTTGAACATGGGTGAAGTCGATGATCCTGATGCCTTCGAGAGGTTTGGTCATGTTGAAATCTCCGTGGTTGCCCAGATTACTTTTTCATTGCCGCGCTTTGCGGATTCAGATTGGTCAGTCGACCGCTTTCGGTGCCGGCCGCTTCGTCGATGACGGCGTTGATCAGGCTCGGTTTGCCTGAGGCGATCGATTCGAGCAGTGCCTTCGTCAGTTCTTCCGGCGTGGTGGCGTGATAGCCGACGCCGCCGAATGCCTCGATCATCTTGTCGTAGCGCGCGTTCTTCACGAACACGGTCGGCGCGACATCCTTGCCGCCGGTCGGGTTCACGTCCGTGCCGCGATACACGCCGTTGTTGTTGAATACGATCGTGCAGACCGGCAACTCGTAACGGCAGATGGTTTCGAGCTCCATGCCGCTGAAGCCGAATGCGCTATCGCCTTCGATCGCGACGACGGGTTTGCCGCTCGTGACCGCCGCGCCGATCGCGAAGCCCATGCCGATACCCATGATTCCCCACGTGCCCGAATCGAAGCGTTTGCGCGGTTCATACATGTCGATGATGCTGCGCGCGTAGTCGAGCGTGTTCGCGCCTTCATTCACGACGTTGATGTCAGGGCGTGTTTTCAGCACATCGCGGATCGCGCGCAACGCGCTGTGGAAATTCATCGGCGACGGGTTCTTGTCGAGCGTCGCGGCCATCTTGGCGAGATTCTTGTTCTTGCGCTCCGCGATTGCACCGGTCCACTCCGTGGCCGGCTTCGTGAAACCCGCAGCGATGCCGGCGCGCAGCGCCGCTACGCACGAACCGATGTCGCCGATCACCGGCGCGGCAATCGCCACGTTGCTGTCGATTTCGGTCGGCGAGATATCCACCTGAACGAACTTCTTCGGTGCCGCGCCCCACGTTTTTCCCTTGCCATGCGACAGCAGCCAGTTCAGACGCGCGCCGATCAACACGACGACGTCGGCTTCCTGCAGCACGAACGAGCGCGCCGCCGAGGCGGATTGCTCGTGCGTGTCCGGCAACAGGCCTTTGGCCATCGACATCGGCAGATACGGAATGCCGCTTTCTTCCACGAACGCGCGAATCTCCGCGTCAGCCTGGGCGTATGCGGCGCCCTTGCCGAGCAGAATCAGCGGCCGTTTGGCGCTCTTGAGGACATCGATTGCGCGCTTGACCGACTCCGGTGCCGGCAACTGGCGCGGCGCCGCGTCGACCACTCGTACCAGCGACTGCTGCGCCTTCACGGCATCCAGCGTTTGTGCGAGCAACTTGGCGGGCAAGTCCAGATACACACCACCGGGTCGTCCCGACACGGCGGCTCGAATCGCCCGCGCTACGCCGATGCCGATATCCTCCGCGTGCAGCACGCGATAAGCGGCCTTCGCATAAGGCTTGGCCGCGTTCAACTGATCCATTTCTTCGTAATCGCCTTGCTGCAAGTCGACAATTTCGCGTTCACTGGAGCCGCTGATCAGGATCATCGGGAAGCAGTTGGTGGTCGCGTTGGCAAGCGCGGTCAGGCCGTTCAGAAAGCCCGGCGCCGAGACCGTCAGGCAAATCCCCGGCTTCTGCGTCATATAGCCGGAAATGGCCGCCGCGTTGCCCGCGTGTTGTTCATGGCGAAAGCCGATGAAACGCATTCCTTCCGCTTGTGCTAGCCGCGCCAGGTCGGTGATCGGAATGCCGACCAGGCCGAAGATCGTGTCGATGTCGTTCAGTTTCAGCGCATCGATGACGAGATGGAATCCGTCGGTCGTTTCGGTCGCCTGTTGTTTCAACGTTTCGTCTGTTGTGGGCTGGTCGGCTTCTGCCATGACATCTCTCCTTGTTGGCGGGGCGTTGTGGGGTGTGTCGCGAGCTGGGTGCTCACGGTGTCGGTTATTCGGGGGAGCCGCCGGACGACGGCTGCAGCCGCGCTTCGGCCATGACCACGCCGGCTCGCGCACCCGAGTTTTCGATCCAGCGCTTTCTCATGGGGGCGAGGACGAACTTGGCGGACACGGCTGCCGCGATCGACACCACGGCCGCCGAGATGAACACCGTGCTCCACCCGCCGTTCGCCGACAACACCGAGGCAATCGGCACCAGCATCGAAGCGGTGCCCTTCGCGGTATAAAGCGTCCCGGCGTTGGCGGCGGCGTATTTGCTGCCGAACGTGTCGGCGCAGGTGGCGGGGAAGATCGAGAAGATCTCGCCCCAGCACAGGAACACGGCGGCTGCGAAGAACATGAATGCGTAGGGGTTATGGCCGAACTGCATCAATCCCAGCAACGCGACCCCTTCGCCGAGAAAGATCATGAACATCGTGTTCTCGCGGCCTATGCGGTCAGACAGAAAGCCGCACAGGGGACGGGTGAAGCCGTTGCAGAGGTTGTCGATCGAGAGCGTCATGGTGAGCAGCGGCAGCGTGATGCCCATGAGACTCACCGGCAGCTTGGCAAAGCCGAACTCTTTCGCAATCGGCCCGAGCTGCGCGGTCGCGATGATGCCGCCAGCGGCGACGAACACGAACATCAGATACAGCACCCAGAAGAGCGGCGAGCGGATCATTTCGCCAGGTGTGTAGTCGATCTTGCTTGCCACC
Organism: Burkholderia sp. WP9; assembly: GCF_900104795.1. Lineage (NCBI taxonomy): Bacteria > Pseudomonadati > Pseudomonadota > Betaproteobacteria > Burkholderiales > Burkholderiaceae > Burkholderia > Burkholderia sp. WP9. Next base: position 1,545,812 of record NZ_FNTG01000002.1, on the reverse strand, counting down.
ACGCGCTTGGCGACGACCGCGGTGGCGGGCGGCTTCGGCCGAATCAGCATGGTGGCGAGCAACAGGATGCAAACACCCTGGAAAATGCCGAAGAACATGAACGTGTGCTCGTAGCCCGAACGCTGGATCATGTCGGCGATTGGAATCACGGTGACTGCCGCGCCTGCGCCGAAACCCGCCGCGGTCAAGCCTGCCGCGAGACCGCGTTTGTCCGGAAACCATTTGAGCGCCGTGCCGACGCACGTGCCGTACACGCAGCCGGCGCCGATGCCGGCAATGACCGCTGCAACGTACAGCGCGGTCAGACTGCTGGCATGCGCGTCGATGATCCAGCCGAGCGCCGCGCATACCGAACCGCCGATCACAACCGGGCGCGGCCCGAACTTGTCGACGAGCCAGCCTTCGACTGGCACGAGCCAGGTTTCGGTAACGATGAAGATCGTGAACGCGCTCTGGATCGCCGCTTGTCCCCAATGGTGGGCGTTGTCCATCGGCACGACGAACAGCGTCCACGCATACTGCAGATTCGCGACGAGCCCCATGCAGACAATGCCGATGGCGAGTTGCACCCAGCGGTGATGTGTGAACACGGTACGGCCTCTGTCCGATACGTCGGAATGTCCCATGTCTCCGTCTCCTGTCTCTTCCGTCGCGCTCGAGCGGCACGCTGGACTTACATGATCGAATCGCTTCGTCGCCGGTTGGTTGTCAGGCAGTGAAGCGCCAATGGTCGGCCAGAAAGAACTGCACCAATGAAAACCCTAATCGTAGGTGCAGCACGTCTGAGAAGATGCTGCGCGAGAACAGGAATAAGGGAAAGTTAAAACATTTTATGGTTTGCATTAGGTATTCATAATGGATGGGGCGCAGCCCTTATCCATAGGGCGATCTGGGGTGGGAATCCCTCTGCGGACGGACGGATTTCGATCGCTTTTTGCGGGTTGGGGTAAACCAAAATATAAACAATAGGTTATTGTTTTTCGAAATAACTTTAACTGTTGTTTATTCGTGCGTGCTTCTACTCTTCGTCCTGCTACCTGCCTGAAGGAGAAGACCGTGAATCCCGCCCAATCTAACGCTGGCGACAGCGCGCATGATGCTGAAATCCAGGCGCAACTATGCGCTTACAACGCCGCCTTCGACGAACTCGGCCTGCGCTTCCGCTGGGATGCGCATACGCTCGCGTCGCTGGCTATGATCGACGGCGAACAGGCGCAGATCGCCGCGTATATCGAAGCGCACCATGGGCACTTGCTGAACGCCTATAGCGCCGAGTTTCTGAGTCAGGCCATTCTCGGAAAAAAACGCGCGCGCTATCCAGCGCCTTTGCCACGACGTATGGAGGACGCGCCGCGTTCGACGCAGGTGACACGTCCGCATGAGGTAAGCGGCCGACGCGACAGCGTTTCGTTCGCGATAGATCTGCCTGCGCTGGCGGGGGTATAGGCGCGGAGTGCGGCGTGCCCGCGTTCCTTGCCGGGACGCGGGCAGCGAGGGACGGTCGGACGTGCTGTCCGGACGCCTATTGCGTGCGGATTCCCGACCCTGTCGCGCGTTAGTCGTGCGCGTGCCGTGCGGCGTCTTCGATGACTGCCGCCACTTCCTTCGGACGCGACTCATACACCGAGTGGCTCGCGCCGGGAATGACCGTCGTGTGGCTATGCGCTCGCGCGTAGTACCAGCGCTCGAGATCGGGATTGATGATCTTGTCGTCGGCGGCCACGATGCCCCAACTCGGCTTGGTCGTCCAGGCGGCGGCCGTCAGCGGGGTCGAGAACACCTTCGCCGCAGTCAGGATCTGAGCATTCGATTCGAATGTTGCTGTCTTGAGCGGCAGGTCGGCGGCGAAGTCCTTCGGAAAATCCGCGGGGTTCAAGTACGTGTAGCCATCGTCGGTTTTCCTGATCGCGCCGGCCTGTTGCGACGTGTAACTGGGCATGCCTTTGCCGAGCGCCGCTTCGTCTTCGCCGACGTTCGGCGCATGCGCGGCGACATAGACCAGTCCGACCACATTCGGATGAACGCCCGCCTCCGTGATGACGGAGCCGCCATAGCTGTGAGCCACGAGGATGGTCGGGCCGTTCTGCAAATCGAGAACGCGCTTCGTTGCGGCTACGTCGTCTTCAAGTGACGTCAACGGTTCCTGCACAAGGCTGACGTGGTAGCCGTCTTTGGTCAGAATGTCGTACACCGGTTTCCAGCCGGATCCGTCCACCCACGCTCCGTGCACCAGAACGATATTCTTGATTGCAGCGGTTTTGGGCGGGGCGCTTTGTGCCATTGCGCCGCTCGACGCGAGAAGACCGGCTGACAATGACAAGGCTGAGGCTAAGAGAGGCATCAATCTCACGAGAGACTCCGTTTTCGACGAAAGCGAGTGAGTGGTGTTGAAAATCAAATGGCGAAGATCACATCAGGATCAAGTCAGGCCCCGCGCGCGCAGTGACGGCACGAGACCCGAAAGAGACCTGAGACTGCACCATTCAGCTGCCGAAGTACGGCGTACAGAAGCTGGCCGGACCGACGCAGTTGGTATGCGTCGCGGCGTACGAGCGCGAACCCGAGGACGAACTGCCGCTGTGCGCCAAACCGCCATAACCCTGCGTCGCCTGTTGCTGGCTGGTTTGCGCCACGACCTTCGCTTCTGCGGCCTGGATATCAGCCGGATAGGTAGCGTCATCACGTTCGGCCGGGTTGTAGCCTGCCTTTTCAATCTTCACGAGATCGCTGCGAACTTCGGCGCGTGTCACCGGCGCGTTTGATTGCGCGAGGGCGAGCATCGGTGCGGACAGGGCGCTTGCGGCGAGGGCGAGACAAACAAGAGCTTTCTTCATGATTTGATACTCCTAAATAAATGCGATGTTTAATTGGCGAGCATTTTGCGAGAATACTTGGGGCTGCATGTCGAACTATCATCGGAGAGAGGCGCTCCGGGCTCGCTTTCCGTGAACGTCTGGACACCATATTGCGACTTTGAAGGTGACGCGACGCCCACCGCTTGATTACAAGATTGACAGAAAGCGCCGAGGCCTTGTCCGGCTGGGAATTTTGATCTCTGCGGCAGTCGAAGGAAACGCCGTTATGATGGTGGCTGCACCATCAAGCGCCTTCCATTGTTCGTCCCGTCCGCATTCCATTTATGCCAGCCACTGTGGTCGCGTCTGAAGAATCCAACCCGAACGGGCTGCATGACCTTGGCGTCAGAAAATATGGATTTCTGCTGCTAGACAATTTCTCCCTGATCGCGCTTGGCGCTGCAGTCGATCCTTTGCGAATCGCGAACATGATCGTTGGGCGCAGAGTCTACGACTATCAGTTGATCGGAACGGGCGGGGACTATGCGCAGTCCAGCGACGGCATCAAGGTCCTGCCCGATGCAACGATCGCCGACTCGGGGTCGTTCGACGCCGTGTTCGTGGTCGGCCCCAATCCGATTCCACGCAAAGGCATTGGCGCGGTGCTCGACTGGCTCCGTCTGCACGCACGCAGCGGCACGGCGTTAGGCGGTCTCGACACGGGCAGCTACTTTCTCGCCCGTGCGGGTTTGCTGAATGGTTACCGCTGTACGATTCACTGGGAAGATCAGGATGTATTGCTAGGGCAATTCCCGAAACTGATCGTCTCCAACCGTCTCTACGAGGTGGATCGTGACCGCTATACCTGCAGCGGCGGCGTCGCGCCACTGGACCTGATGGTGCATCTGCTCGGCATGCCGCCCGGCAGCCGGTCACTTGCTGCGCGCGTGCTCGAATTGCTGGTCGCCGAGCGGCGCAGTCACGAGCAACGGCAACGTACGTCGCTGCGGCAATACATGGGCGCCGAACATGTCAAGCTCGACGAGGCGCTGCAAATCATGGAGAGCAACGTGGAAGAGCCACTCTCCGTGGCGGAAGTCGCTTCTTATCTGGGCGTCTCGCAACGCCAGCTCGAACGCTGGTTCAGTGAGCGGCTCGGCAAGACACCGGCTCAGGCGTATCTGGAGATCCGGCTGCTGCGTGCCCGGCAGTTGCTCTATCGCACCGGCAAGCCGCTCGAAGAAGTGTGCGCGCGCACTGGCTTCGCTTCCATGACGCACTTCGCGACGCGCTACAAGGCGCAGTTCCAGATTTCGCCGATGGCGGACCGCCGGCGCTACCAGAACGCACTGTAAAGCTGTATAGCCGGAAAGCCCCCCGCCGTGGTAAACCCTCGATGTCGAATTCAATTAATGTAGTGTCGCTTTAGAAAACTTTCGAAACCACCGAACTCCTACCATTCGCTCACACCTACTGGCGTTTTCACCAAGGAGCGAGCGCATGAAACTGGAAAATCTGATTCGAATCGAGAATGGCGAAAAGGTAAAGCACACCTTCTCGGATGCGGAATATGCGAACCGCCAAGGCAAGCTGCGCGCGTTGATGGCCAACGAGAATATCGACGCCGTGCTATTCACGTCGTATCACAACATCAACTACTACGCGGACTTCCTGTATTGCTCGTTCGGCCGTAAGTACGGGCTCGTCGTGACGCCGGGAAAAGTGGTCTCCATTTCGGCGAATATCGACGGTGGCCAGCCATGGCGTCGAACGGTCGGCGACTACAACGTGGTCTATACAGACTGGCAGCGCGACAACTTCTTTCGCGGCGTGCAGCAGGAAATCGCTAACAGGGGGCGCGTGGGCATCGAGTTCGATCACGTGCCGGTGGAGGTGCTGGAAAAACTCAAAGCGGCGCTTCCGTCCGTGGAGTTCGTGGATATCAGCGCGCAAACCATGCGCATGCGCATGATCAAGTCGGCCGAAGAAATCGAAATCATCAAGCACGGTGCCAACGTTTGCGACGTGGGCGGCGCGGCCCTCGCGGCGGCCGTGCACGAAGGCGTGCCCGAACATGAAGTCGCGCTGGCCTCGACTCAGGCGATGGTCCGCGAAATCGCCAAACGTTTCCCCGATTCCGAACTGATGGATACGTGGACATGGTTCCAGTCCGGAATCAACACGGACGGTGCCCACAATCCGGTCACTACGCGCAAAGTTCAGAAGGGCGACATTCTTAGCCTGAACTGCTTCTCGATGATTGCCGGGTACTACACGGCGCTCGAGCGCACCATGTTCTTCGATCACTGTTCCGATGCGCATTTGCGGTTGTGGAAGGTCAACGTCGAAGTGCATGAAGCCGGTTTGAAGCTGATCAAACCCGGTGCCCGATGCAGCGATATCGCTCACGAATTGAACAAGATTTACGCGGCGTACAACCTGCTGCAATACCGCACGTTTGGCTACGGCCATTCGTTCGGTGTGCTTTCGCACTACTACGGCCGCGAAGCGGGGCTCGAACTGCGTGAAGACATCGACACCGTACTCGAACCGAACATGGTCGTTTCAATGGAGCCGATGATCATGGTGCCGCAAGGCTTGCCCGGTGCGGGCGGTTACCGCGAGCACGACATCCTGGTGGTGGGCGAAAAAGACGCCACCAACATCACCGGTTTCAAGTACGGCCCAGACCACAACATCATCAAAGCTCGCTAGGGGCTGAACCGGATCAGTCGCGACCTGGTCCTGCGGCTGGGGCCGCAGGCGTAAACATGATGTTGCAGGAGACGTTTCGATGTTTTCAAAAGAACACACCATCGCCGGATTCGATCCGGAGTTGTCCGACGCAATGCGCCTCGAGCGCAAGCGTCAGGAAGCGCATATTGAGCTGATTGCGTCGGAAAACTACGCGAGCCCGCGTGTGCTGGAAGCGCAGGGTTCGGTGCTGACGAACAAGTATGCGGAGGGCTATCCGGGCAAGCGGTATTACGGCGGCTGCGCACACGTGGATGTAGTCGAGTCGCTGGCTATCGAGCGGGCCAAGCTTCTCTTCGGCGCGGATTATGCAAACGTGCAACCGCATAGCGGCTCACAGGCGAACGCGGCGGTGTATCTGGCACTCCTCGCACCCGGCGACACGGTTCTCGGCATGAGTCTCGCGCATGGCGGCCACCTCACACACGGCGCGAAGGTGTCCTTCTCGGGCAAGCTCTACAACGCCGTGCAATACGGCGTGGATCCGCAAACCGGTCTGATCGACTACGACGAGATTGAACGTCTGGCCGTCGAACATCAGCCGAAAATGATCGTGGCCGGCTTCTCCGCGTATTCGCGTGTACTCGACTTTGCGCGTTTCCGGCAGATTGCGGATCGTGTGGGCGCTTATCTTCTTGTCGATATGGCGCATGTGGCGGGACTGGTTGCCGCAGGCCTTTATCCGAACCCGCTGCCGTTTGCGGACGTGGTCACGACGACCACGCACAAGACACTGCGCGGGCCACGTGGCGGCCTGATTCTCACGAAGGCGAACGAGGCGATCGAGAAAAAGCTGAACTCGATGGTGTTTCCCGGCACGCAGGGTGGCCCATTGATGCACGTAATCGCGGCCAAGGCGGTGGCGTTCAAGGAAGCGTCGGGCCCGGAATTCAGGGCCTATCAACAGGCAACGCTGGCGAATGCACGTGCGATGGTGACCGTATTCAACGAGCGCGGCTACGACGTCGTGTCCGGCGGGACCGACGATCATCTGTTCCTGGTGAGCCTGATCGCAAACGGCATCACCGGCAAAGACGCGGACGCTGCGCTTGGGCGCGCGCATATCACGGTCAACAAGAATGCGGTGCCGAACGATCCGCAGTCGCCCTTCGTGACAAGCGGCATCCGCATCGGCACACCCGCGATCACGACGCGCGGATTCGGAGAGGCTCAAGCGGCACTGACCGCGACGCTGATCTGCGACCTGCTCGACAACCTTAACGACGCAGAAACCGAAAACCGTGTGCGCGAACAGGTGTCGCAATTGTGCGCACGCTTTCCGGTGTATGCGGGTTTTTGAGCGTAAGCCGCGAGGTGAGCGGCAGCACTTTCGAATTTGCTCGTGCCCCGATTGACGCCAACCCTACCAACCGATGCGGGCGCTCGGCGTCAAGCTGACCGGCGCCACAGCGCACTTGGCTACCGATGATTGGCGCAAACGGCCTACGCGTGTGTCGAGCAAACGAGACCCGTAGAGACCGTCTCAAGAGTCGTCAAGGCATCCTGACAGTTTCATGCTTTCACGTTTGGAGATCGTAGATGAGTACCAGAAAAGCGGTTTCAGGTCATTCAGCAGGTGCCGGCGTGATGGAGCCGGGTGGCGTCGCTCCATTGCAAGGATCGGGCGCCGCGCAGGGGCGTAACCATGCCGACGGACGTCTGCTTAAACGCGCGGCGACGGCGAGCTTTATCGGCAACTTTGTCGAGTGGTTCGATTACGCGTCGTACGGCTATCTTGCGACGATCATTGCGGTCGTCTTTTTCCCGAAGACGGATTCGGCGACAGGACTGCTTGCCGCGTACGGCGTGTTCGCGATTTCATTTATCGTCAGGCCGATTGGCGGCATAGTCTGGGGCCATTTCGGCGACAAGATCGGGCGTAGAACGGCACTTTCGCTTTCTATCCTGATCATGTCCTGCTCGACATTCGTCATCGCGTTTCTGCCTACGTATGCGCAAGTCGGCGTGCTCGCGCCGGTCCTGCTTTTGCTGGTTCGCGTGGTGCAGGGCTTTTCGGCTTCCGGCGAATATGCCGGTGCGTCCGCCTTCCTCGCCGAGTACGCGCCCGAGGGCAAACGCGGCGTCTATACGAGCATCGTGCCGGCGAGCACCGCGGCGGGGCTGCTGTTCGGCTCGGTGTTCGTGGCGGTGTTGCACGGCGTGCTGACGACAGAACAACTGCACTCATTCGGCTGGCGTTTGCCTTTCCTCCTTGCCGCGCCATTCGGACTGATTGGGCGATATATTCGCGTGCGTCTCGAAGACACGCCAAAGTTCAAGGCCATGGAAGCGTCGCATCACGTTCCGCGCGCACCGGTAAAAGAGTTGATGAGCGTACATCGCGGCAAGATGCTGGTCGCTTTCGGCGTGACCTGCCTGAATGCGGTGGCGTTTTATCTGGTGCTCAGCTATATGCCGACGTATCTGTCGACGGAAATGGGCGTGGGCGAAACGGAGTCGTTCATCGCCGCAACGATTTCGCTTGCCGCATACATCGGGCTCATCTTCCTGATGGGGGCGCTGTCCGATCGCGTCGGCCGCAAGACGATGTTGATTGGCGCGTCGATTCTGTTCGCGGTGCTGACCGTGCCGCTTTTCAAGAGCCTGGTTGGCGCAAACTTCGTGACGATTGTCATGATTCAGATTGCCTTCGGCGCGTTGCTAACGATGAACGACGGTACGCTGCCGTGCTTTCTGTCCGAGATCTTTCCGACGCGCGTGCGCTACAGCGGCTTTGCGTTCTGCTTCAATGCGGCGAATGCGCTATTCGGCGGCACGGCGCCGCTGGTCGCCACGTGGTTGATTGGCGTGACGGGCAACAAGCTCGCGCCAGCGTGGTATCTGGTAGGTGCGGCAGGCATTGCACTCGTGGCGATGCTCGCGAGTAAGGAGACGTCGCGCAGTCCGCTGGCAGATGATTGAGTAGCGGTAGCGTGGGGGCAACCTTACTGGCATCTCGTCGCCGATGAGCAGGAGAAGAACAGTCGACTCGCTCAGGTTGAGCGTCCTGGCCGGGTCGATAGCGGTTCATTAGCCTTTGACATTCGATTCGTTCGAGACGTGTTTTCAACACATCACGGACAAAGCTGTGACGTTCTAAATCATAAGTACCCAGTTCCAGGCGCTCACAGGTGAAATCCGCTCTCTGCAAGAAACAAACCGGAAGGTCCGGACAGTTACAAAATAGCGTTCGACATGCGCAGTCAACGGAACATGATGAAAGGGCAATCTCGCTCCCTTTCCATGAGAGTTTCCATGATCAAGGTGGCAATATCTGATGCGCACGGCGTCGTGCGGGAGGGTTTACGCGCGATTCTCCGTTGCGCGGGGGACTTCAGCATCGTTGGCGAGGCCTTTGATGGCGCAAGCACGCTCTTGCTTGCGGGAACAACTGATGCGGCCGTTTTGACGCTCGGCTTGCTCATGCCTGGCGTCCACGGACTCGATCTCATTTCCCTGATCAAGAGCGAAAATCCCGCGCTGCGCATTCTCGTTGTCACCATGCGCGCCGAGGAATCGTTTGCGGCCCGTGCATTCAAAGCGGGAGCATCCGGGTACATCACCAAAAATTGCTCGGCCGCGGAATTCCTCGACGCCGCGAGAAAGGTTGGGACAGGCGGTATATATGTGAGTGTTGCAATGGCCGATCAATTCGCCCACGGCCTCGCCGATACGGGTTCCGCATTGCCTCACCAGCGTTTGTCGGCGAGGGAATTCGAAGTATTTCTTCTGATCGCGGCAGGCGAATCCGTGACTGCTATCGCCGAGAAACTAGGGTTGAGCGCGAAAACGGTCAGCACCCACAGGACGAAGATTCTGGAAAAATCGAGCCTTCCTAACGACGCGGCCCTTGTGCGATACGCGGTGCACCACAACCTCTTTGAGGATGGCGGTCTCGAAGCAATCTGAGCCATCCAGACAATTCAGGAGACCAGTCCACCACGCACTATCACTCCTGCTTACGCAGTGCGTCGCGAAACTGCGCAAGATGTGCCTGATACTGCTCCGCTTCGCCGTAAGTCAGAAATCGCTCATACCTTGCATGAGTGCCTAACACTTTGCGAGCGTGTTTGATGGGACACCAGTACTGCTCAGTGCGCGCGGCGATTTCTGTAGCGTAAGCGATGAGGCCGTTGGCATATTCACAATATGCGCAATGGAATCGTTCCATAAAGTTCAGATAGCGCAGTTGCCAGCGATCCGTCACGATATAGTCCGCACGTTTGACTTTGATGATGCCGTAGATCGGGAAGCAGATTGCCTGGTAAGCCGAAATGCAAACATCGAGAAATAGCAAAGGGAAAACGAGCCCATAGACGAACGGAGCCGCGAGAAAGTTCTGTGGACGGCTGGAAAGAATCCAGCTAACAATGCTCACTTTCAATTCCCGGTGGACCTTGCCCACCGCTTCGTCGAATTCGACACGTTTGCCGGTGATTCGATAGAAAAGCTTGATTTCGCGTTGATGCAGCTCCGTCTGCAGTTCGGACTCCAGTACGCTGATCTGGTTCAAGAGATGCTGTATCCGCTCTTCCACAGGAACTCCGTTGGCTTGGACGAGAAGTGGCGCAAGGAAACAGCCGACTGCGAGCCGACTGTGGCCTACGCCAGAGTCGGCTTCCGGCCACTTCAGCTACTACCTCCTCCCGAGTGGGCGGCCTCGATGGCTTTGGTCCGCTCGGCTTGCGCCTTGGCAACTTCGCGATCCCGGACTTTGTTCGCCGCGCGTACTTTCGCACGGTAAGTCTCATTTGCGGCACGGATTTCACTTCTCATTTGCACAATGGTGTCGCTGGATTCAGCGCCCGGTGCACCGGACGGTGCGGCGTTTTGAGCCCAAGCCTGCGTCGTGCCGACAGACGCGAGCACAATCAATAGGGCCGGGAGAATTCTTTTCATGCTGGTACCTCCAGAAGGTCAAGGCGTCAAAGAAAAGTTTCTATCCGCTAGTAGCGCGGATTGACGGCCATTGGCGACCAATCTCCGGCCCCGATCTTCGAAAGAGACATGGCAGACAGTGCAATGGGGTCATCAACGTCTATTTGGCGCCTTGGGCGCTGGAGGCGGTTGACCAGGATCAACTGGTTTGACATGGGTAATGCGATCGGGCTGTGAATCGGGCTGTAAATCGGGCACGGCTGAACGTCAGCATCGACCTTGGCCGTTCCCGAAACCCGTTCGCACAAGTGCGCATCCGTCACATGCTGCTACGTGGCGCGATTCGCCAGACAGTGTTACCTACGTCGTCCGCCACGAGCAACGCCCCGTGCGCATCCAGTGCGACGCCAACGGGCCGTCCTACCGCGTGGCCATCCGCGGTCAGAAAGCCGCTCAGGAAATCCTCAGGAGCGCCAGCAGGTTTTCCGTCGACGAAAGGCACGAACACAACCTTGTAACCAGCGTGCGGCTTGCGGTTCCACGAGCCGTGCTGGCCGACAAATGCGCCGCCTCGATAGTGCGCGGGAAACAGCGTTCGGTCGTAAAAGACGAGACCTAGCGAAGCCGTATGATTGCCCAGCGCATAGTCCGGTGCAATCGCCGCAGCAACGCGGTCGGGACGTTGCGGTTTGACTCGCTGGTCGACGTGCTGGCCGTAGTAGCTGTAGGGAAAGCCATAAAACGCGCCATCTTTTACCGCGGTCATGTAGTCCGGTACGAGGTTGTTGCCCAGATCGTCCCGCTCGTTGACCGCCGTCCACAATGCGCCGCTGTCGGGTTGCCACGAGAGGCCATTGGGATTGCGCAGTCCCGTCGCATACGGACGCAAACCGCCGGTTTTCACGTCGAACTCGAGTATCCGTGCGCGGTCCTGCTCGGCGTCGATGCCATTTTCGCCCGCGTTGCTATTCGATCCCACCGTGATATAGAGGTGCTTGCCCGAGCGGTCGGCGAGAATATTCTTGGTCCAGTGGTGGTTGATCGGACCGGCTGGCAAATCGGCGACCTTGACCCCGGGGCCGGTGATCTGTGTGGCGCCTTCGACATAGTCGAAACGCAGGAGAGCGTCCGTATCGGCCACGTAGAGTTCATTGCCAATCAGCGCCATTCCGAACGGCGAATGCAGGCCGCCAATAAACACGGTTTGCATCTGGGCAACGCCCGTGTTGTTCGCGTCGCGTAGTAGCACGATACGATCGGGACTGCTCACGCCCGCGCCCGCGCGCTTCATTACCTGCCGTCTGACCCAGCCGAACAGGCCGCTTCCTTCGTCGTGTTCTTTCGGTGCATCGCTTTCCGCCACGAGCACGTCACCGTTGGGCAGCGTGTAAATCCAGCGTGGGTGCGCGAGGCCGCCGGCGAACCGGGTGACGGAAAAACCGTCGGGGGCGCTCGGCATAGAGCCATCTGGGCGCGCCTGAACAGGCGCGATGTTGACCATCGGAAGCAGCGTCGATTGCGGAGCCGGCATGGCGGGCGAGGCGCCGAAACCGTTATCAGCAGAACTCGATGGGCCGATCGCGCACGCGGTCAGCGGCAAGATCAGTAAAACTACCAGACGTTTGAATAGGCGCATTTTTTCTCTTGGCGATCGGCTTTGGGGATGCTGCTGAAAGCTGTGCAGCAAGAAGCCTGCCTATCAGGTGGCAGGACGCGGCATTGGCCAATTTCCCGGTTCCATGCGCGGCATCAGATTTCCTTAAGATAAGGTCGTTAGCATTGTTTAGAATGGATATCTGTTTGTCGGCAGTCGATCTGGGTCGCCGGCCACGCGTTTTATCAATTCAATGCGGTACGGGAAACATCGAGGAGAGGGAGTGGCTAAAGTTCTGCAAGGTACGCGTCCGGCCTATGACGCAGTCGCACGCACGCTACATTGGCTAACTGTCCTGTTGATCGCGGTGCAGTTCGTGATCGGCTGGACGATGCCGGACATACACAAGGACACACAGCCCGTTGGCCTGATTGCCTGGCATCTCGGCGTCGGCTCGGCGCTGATCGCCGTCATGGTGATTAGAGTGATCTGGCGTTTGACTCACTGGCCGACGCCGGACGAGTTGCCGCCGCTATTGAGCGTCGTCTCGCGCATCACGCATTTTCTGCTTTACGCTGCGCTGGTGGTGGTGCCGCTGCTTGGCTGGATCAACGCGTCTTCACGCGGCTGGACAGTCAGTTTGCTGGGCCTTGTGCCATATCCGGCACTCAGCGAACAGGGCTCGGCTTTTGGCCACGAAATGGGTGATGTGCACGGCGTTCTCGCATGGGTGCTGTTCGCGCTGATTGCGCTGCATGTGGCCGCGGCGGTGTTCCATCGCGTTGTTCTGAAAGACCACGTACTCCAACGCATGCTGCCCCAAGCGGGGCCGTCGAATAATTCGCCGCGAAACCGCTGAGGTCTGGCCCCGACGATCAGTCAGCCCGGCACCAGCGGCCGGAATCGGGGCACACAATGGCCTGTTCGCCGTTCACCCGGATTTGTTCCGCATCCAGGTGCAATGAGGTCGAAGGGGCCGTGTCGAAGGTGACACCCAGTGCATGCGCCACATGGGTATTTTCGATGGGGAGCTCCCAGGTCAGGAAGATCTGGATGCAATCCCGATCAGGCGCGAACTCGGCTGCATCAAAACCGCTGCTGTGGCGCTGAATGACGCCATGTGGCTGGCCCGTGTCGAATATCACGACCGTTCCTCGCGAGAGAGGAATGCGCCGGCCCAAAGACGGGAAATGCAGGTCCAGCCCCTTGTCCTCACTCATGAAGAGATTGCAGAAGGCCGCACTGCCATATTGTTCGGCGTCTTGATGATACCGCGCGCCGCGGCAGACCATCAGGGCGACGTCGCTGGCGGCAAGTACCGCCGGCATTCCTAGCGCGGAGGTCCAGTCGGACACGGCCTGCACGCAGCGCGAATAGTCGGGCCAGCGCATCCGCGCCCGCGCGAGAGGCATGGCTTCCACGTCTCCGGGTTCGAGGACCATGTGCGACGCTATTTCCCGTTCCCAATCCGCAAGCAGGCGTACAGGTGGGACAGGTACGTCGAGCGAGCCTGAGAGCACGATGTCGCTCACGCGTCGACTGCGAATGGCGTCGCCACTCCAGAAATGGGAAGTCAGTATGTCCGGCACTTGATGCTGTTAGGGGAGGTCATCTGGCCATTGTAACGATTCGACAGGGCCGCTTCGGCACATTGGCCGGGAACGGTCTCTCGCGGCCAGCGGCTTCCCCCAGGCATCGGCGAAAAGGGCTGCGCGGCGGCCTTCTCCGCGCTCATCAGATCGACAGCCTCCGGGTGCTGCGTCAATGGCCCAGGCCGGTGCTGGCGATCTGGTGCTCCACGTACTGCGCGAATAGCGCGTGCAGGTGCGTGGTCGGATGAAGGTCGTCGGCGAACATGTACGTCTGGTCCGCGTTGGCGCTCACGTAGGTTGGCGGCGAGCACAGCAGTGCCGTGTCGTCGGGCGTTTTCTTGGGGTCGCAAGCAACGCCGGTGTTCGACACGGCGAAGCCGTTGGCCTGAAAATTCGCCATGATTCCGTTCAGCCAGGTATAGGAATCGATCTGGATGACCTTGCCCTGCAGGCCATCGGTCTGCAAAGCGGCGTTAAGGCTGCTGTTGAACAGCTGCGATAACTGGGTCAAGTTAGCCCCGCCATCGGACGAGGCGATGCCGTGCGGCGACAGTCCGATATTCGGCACATTGACCACCACGACATGCGTGGCGCCGTTCTGGACGATCTGACCGACAACCTGAGCGAGGGTGGCAGCCGCCGTGTTGACCGTCTGTGCAGCCGCTGGCAGAGCCCCGGCGCGTAGCACATCGTTCGCGCCCGCCCAGACGAGCACTAGTTGATTCGAGTTGAAACTCCCGTGAGCGGCCAGATAGCTCGAAACCTGCTGATTCACCGGCATTTCGATGTTGCCGATCACGCTGGTCAGAAAATCGGACTGGTTTGCCGGCGTCGCCACCGTGGCGCCACCCTCCGCATAGCCGAGGCCGCCTTGCGCGCTGAGCTTATGCGTGATGTCGATGGTGTACGCGACATTTAGCGTGTCGCCGTAGTATTGCGCGATATTCTGAGTCCACACCTGTCCGGGATTGGTCGTGAAACGCCCTCCGCCAACCGCGCCGGCGATTGGCGCGTAGGTTCCGACATCCGAAAGGCTGTCTCCGAACGAGACAATTTGCAGATGGACGCCGCCTGCCGGCGTCGCCGTGCGGCCATTATTCGAACTGCCGTCGTGCCCACCGCACGCCGAAAGCAGTGAGACCGCGACGGCAAAAATTGCAGCGCGTACCGTGTCATTCATTCCTCGCATAACGACTCTCCCTGAACTGGCGGGGAGGTCCGGCCACGTTGCGGGATGATCGCGCGTCGCCTTCCCGACAAGCACATTGCCGAAGCAAGAAGCATGCGCTATTGCGCCTGCGGCGGCGGGTGGCTGGCTCACTGAGCGCGGCACAAGTGACCCACGGCTTCCATAGAGTCGAACCCTCCCTGCGCCTTTTACCCACCCGAATCGGGTAGGTGGGCGCTAAATTGCCCGACGGGTGGCGTCGCACTCCTATACTCGGCAAAGCGCGTTCCGGCGTGACGGTACGCGTCGCGAGACTTCTCTCACGTTATCCGGTCTCTCAGCTTTCCCCGTATGCCCGAATCCAATGAACACTCAGGAGACGTGCGCGTCTCCCCCAGACTCGCTATCGAGCCCGTCACCGGTACGAGATTGATTCCGCCTCGGGCGGCGCGCCAGCTCATGCCGCGCGAAGCCTTGATGGCGCGCCTGCTCGAAGCGCGGCGGCAGCGTTGCGTGGTGATTCAGGGGCCGGCCGGCAGCGCCAAAACCAGCACGATGCTGGCCCTGCGGCAAGCCATGCTGACGCTGGATTTCGACGTGGCCTGGCTGTCGCTCGCGCCTGAGGACGACGACCTGACCGCGTTCTTTCACGGTCTGCTCGCGAGCCTTGCCAGCGTGGATCCGGCGATCGCGCGCGAAGCGGAACTGCTGGTCGGCCGTGAAAGCGACGAGACGGCGGTCGAGCATTGGGTAATCACGCTCGTTCGTGGGATTGCGCGCCGCAAGCGCGAGCTCGTGCTGATGCTAGACGACGTTCATTACCTTCAGAACGCCCGGATTCTCGAAGCGATGCGCTGGCTGCTCGATTACGCGCCACCACAGCTTCATGTCGTACTGGCTTCGCGGCGGGCGTTGCCCGTTTCGCTGGCGCGCCTGCGCTCGCAGGGTCTCGCGACCGAACTCGATCGACGGGATCTGCGCTTTTCGGCCGAAGAATCAGAGCGGTTCTTGCGCGAACAACTCGGCGACATCGCCAAACGGGACGCGCAGGTCGTGCATGAACTGACCGACGGCTGGGCGGCGGGCCTGCAATTGTTCGCGATCGACCTGAAGACCCGCAAAGGTGCGGCCTTCGCGCCTGCAACGGTGCGCGACGCCGAGACGTTCGCCCGCTACTTCGAACGCGAAGTGCTGGTGCGCCTCGCGCCGGACGATCTGCTTCTGCTTACTCGCGCGGCGTTGTGCGAACGATTTTGCGCACGCCTTTGCGCGAGCTTGATGCAGCATGCAGATGCGGTTGCAGACGTCGCCTCCCGACTCAGTCGCCTGGAGGGCGACAATCTGTTCATCAGCCAGATTGGTGTCGGACAGGACGGCGAAACCTGGTATCGCCTGCATCCTCTGCTGCGCGAGGTGCTGCAGCGCCGGGTCGCCGGGCTGCCGGCCGCGGAATTGCGCGAACTGCATGCGGCGGCCTGGCTGTGGCTCAGTGAGCAAGGTTATGTCGACGAAGCCGTGCATCACGCCGTGCTGGCCGACAACGCACAGGCTGCCGCCGACCTCGTGGAGGGCTGCGCGCACGATCTGCTCGCGCGCGGCGAACTCCGGCAGCTGGCGGGCCTGGTGCGCCGGTTGCCTCCGGCGCAGATCACGGCGCGTTTCGATCTGCGCGTGATCACCGCCTATCTGCAAATGTATGCGGGGGAAACCGATGCGCTCATGCAGAGCATCCAGCAGATAGCGTCGCGCAGCGAGCGGCCGGACCCGCGTCAGCGCTACGCGCTCGCGCTGCTTCGCGGTGGCCTCGCGCTACAGCGCGACGACACGGATTCGGTCGTCGCGCTATTGCCTGAACTGCAGCGCGTCCCCGCGGACGCGGACGATTTCACCCGTGCGGGTCGCGGCAATATTCTCTCGTGGATGTTCATCCATCGTGGTGAATATGAACAGGCGCGCAAGGTGTTGGAGGAAGGTGCGCCGCATGGCGGCGCGCCGCGCGGCATTCTGCTTGGCCGGTGCATGAGCGGTATGACGCACGCCGCCGAGGGGCAGGTGCTGCTCGCCGAGCGGGTCTTTTGCGACGTGCTGGCGGAAGCGGAAAAACAGGGGCCGGCCTACGTCGGCATTGCGTGCATGGCCGCGGCGCTGCTTGGCGAAGCGCTCTACGAACTGAACGATGTCGATGCCGCACTCGGTCTGTTGGACGAACGCATCGACGTGCTAGAGCGTGTGTCGATTCCGGACACCGTGTTGCGAGCGCTGGTGGTGCTCGCCGGCGCGCACTGGTTCGCGGGCCGTCGGCTCGAGGCGCGCGACTATCTCGATCGACTCGAAGACTATGCGAAGCGTCATGGTGTGGATCGTCTACTCGCCAACGCACTCTGCTTGCGCTCCCGCTGGCTGCTGGAAGAAGGCAGTCTCGATGAAGCCGAGGCGGCGCTGCTGCGCTGCGAAGCGCTCGCGGCGCGTTATGCCGGCGCGGCACGCAGCACGGCATGGGAAATCAGCGTCTGCGCCGATCTTGCGCGCATTCGCATGTGCCTGCATCTGAACGATTTCGACGGCGCGATGAACCGGCTGAAGCCCCTCAGCGCGCTGTCCGAAGCGGGAGGGCGGTGGTGCCGCGTAGCCGGGTTGCGGTTGCAGATGTCGATTGCCGAGATGGGGCGCCACAACGAGAGAGCGGCGCGTGAGCATCTGGTCGAGGCGCTGCGTCTCGGGCACCGGCTGGGGCTGATGCGCAGCCTGCTGGACGAGCTTGGACCCTGCCGGCAGATTCTCGACCCGCTGCCGTCGGAACAGGGCTTCGATCCCGTCCTCGCTTTCTATGCCCAACGGCTGATCGAAGCCGGACAGGCAACGGCACCTGCCGCGCCACAGACGGCTGCGATGCACGTGCCGATCCAGTCGCTCAGCGAACGTGAAAACGAGGTCCTGGGTCTGCTTGCACTTGCATTGCCCAACAAGAAGATTGCGCGGGTCATGGACGTTTCGCTCGATACGGTGAAGTGGCACCTGAAGAACATCTACAGAAAGCTCGAAGTGTCGGGCCGCGACGGCGCCGTCGCCAGGATGCGCGACGCGGGCGCGCGATAACCGCCGTCTCATCCGCAGTCCTCCATCCGCCTACCCCCACTCTACGGGGGTAGGCTCGCTCCCCACCCCCGCCACGCACAATGCGTTTATGGAAGCAGCCGGCCGGCAAACCCGGTCCGCGCTGCCAACGCATTCAATCGATAAGGAGCGTGCGGTGGAAGTCAAACGTAATGTCTATCGCGAGGATCACGAGATGCTGCGTGAAACCGCGCGGCGTTTCTTCGAACGGGAATGCCTGCCGCGTCAGGCGCAGTGGGACGAGGCCGGCTGTGTCGATCGCGAGACGTGGTTGAAGGCCGGGCGGGAAGGTCTGCTGTGCGTGACCGTCCCGGAAGAATACGGCGGTGGCGGCGGCGATTTCGGTCATTCGGCGATCGTCGCGGAAGAGTTGCATCGTGCGGGCGTGTCGGGTTTCAGCTATTCCGTGCACTCCGATATCACCGCGCCGTACATCGTGCGCCTCGGCACCGAAGAGCAGAAACGCAACTGGTTGCCGCCCATTTGCCGCGGCGAAAAGATTCTCGCCATCGCGATGACCGAGCCCGGCACGGGCTCTGATCTGAAGTCGATCCGTACCACCGCGGTGCGCGATGGCGACGACTACGTGATCAACGGCAGCAAGACTTTCATCTCCAACGGCCTGAACTGCGACATGGTGGTGGTGGTCTGCAAGACCGACCCGTCGGCGGGTGCGAAGGGCGTGAGCCTGATCATGGTCGAAACCGACCGTGCCGGTTTTCGCCGTGGCCGCAAGCTCGAGAAAGTCGGGCAGGCCGCGGCTGACACTGCCGAACTCTTTTTCGACAACGTGCGCGTACCGGCAAGCAACCTGATCGGTAACGAGAACGGCGGCTTCATTCACCTGATGGAAGAGTTGCCGCAAGAGCGCCTGATCATCGCGGTGTATTGCGCCGCGAAGCTGGAGCGGCAACTCGAACTGACGTTGCAATACGTGAAGGACCGACGCGCTTTCAATCAAACCGTGTGGGACTTCCAGAACACCAAATTCAAGCTGGCCGATGTGAAGGCGCAAGCCGTCGCGGTCCGCACGCTGGTCGATTACTACATCCGCGAGCACATGGAGCGCAAGCTCACGCTGCAGGAAGCGGCCATCGCCAAGCTCTTCGCGACCGAAGCGATGTGGAAGTGCATCGACGAAATGGTCCAGTTGCATGGCGGTTACGGCTACATGCTGGAGTATCCGATTGCCCGTGCCTTTGCCGACATGCGCGTCACGCGCATTTTCGGTGGGACCAGCGAGGTTCTGCGGGATCTGATCTCGCGCAAGCTTTAAGTCTCCTTACCTTTTGAGGCAGCATCATGAGCGAAAAAGTACTGGTGGCGGGCGTCGGCATGATCCAGTTCGCCAAGCCCGGCGCGAGCCAGAGCTACACCGAAATGGGCGCTGAAGCGACCCGCCGCGCGCTGGCCGATGCGGGCATTGCGTACGACCTCGTAGAGCAGGCATTCGCGGGCTACGTCTACGGGGACTCCACGTGCGGCCAGACCGCGCTGTACGAAGTGGGCATGACGGGCATTCCGATCGTCAACGTCAATAACAATTGCTCGACGGGTTCGACCGCGCTTTATCTGGCGCGCCAGGCAATCGCGACCGGCGACGCCGACTGCGTGCTCGCGCTCGGCTTCGAGCAGATGCAGGCGGGTGCATTGAAATCGCACTGGGACGACCGGCCGGTGACGCGTGCGCGTTTCGTGCCGATCATGCACGGCCTCACCGCCGACCTGGCGCATCTTCCGCAGGCACTGCGCACGTTCGGCGGCGCGGGCCGCGAGCATATGCAGCGTTACGGCACGCGCATGGAAACCTTCGCCGCGGTGCGCGCGAAGGCGAGCCGCCACGCGGCCAACAACCCGCTCGCACTGTTCCGCAAACAGGTGACGACCGAAGACGTGATGAACGACACGGTGCTGATACCCGGCGTGATGACGCGTCTGATGGCCTGCCCGCCGACATGCGGCGGCGCGGCGGCGATCCTCGTCTCCGAGAAGTTTGCGAAGAAGCATGGCTTGCGCACCGGTGTGCAGATCGTTGCGCAATCCCTCACGACGGATCCGCCGGCTTCGTTCGATCCGCCGTCGATGCTGAACTACGTCGGCACGCACATGACGCGTTCGGCCGCGAACAAGGTCTATGAACAGGCCGGTATCGGACCGGAAGACATCGACGTGTGCGAGCTGCACGACTGTTTCGCGCACAACGAAGTCATCTGCTACGAATCGCTTGGGTTCTGCCCGGAAGGCGGCGCCGAGAAGTTCGTCAACGACGGTGACAACACGTATGGCGGCAAGGTGGTGGTCAATCCGTCGGGCGGCCTGCTTTCCAAGGGGCATCCGTTGGGCGCGACCGGCCTCGCGCAGTGTTATGAGTTGACCCAGCAGTTGCGCGGCACCGCTGACCAGCGCCAGGTGCAAGGCGCGAAGCTCGCGCTTCAACACAACCTGGGCCTGGGCGGCGCGTGTGTCGTGACGCTGTACGGCAAGCACTGAACGCGTGAGCGCAGGCCGGCGGCAAGTCGTCTCCTGCGCAAACGTCTGGATAGCAAACAGCACTGAGGATTTCCCATGCAGCAGCTTTGCAAGAATCGCGTTGTAGTCGTCACCGGCGCCGGTCGAGGCCTCGGACGTGAATACGCTCTGGAGTTCGCCCGTCAGGGGGCGAAAGTCGTCGTCAACGATCTCGGCGGCAAGGGAGATGGTTCGGGCGCGGCGAGCGGCCCCGCGCTTGATGTGGTCGCCGAAATCGAAGCGCTCGGCGGCGAAGCTGTCGCGAACTTCGACGACGTGGCCGACTGGCAGGGCGCGAAGAACATGATCGACACGGCGATTTCCGTTTTCGGCGGACTCGACGTGCTGGTCAACAACGCGGGCATTCTGCGCGATCGCACGCTGGTCAACATGAGCGAGGAAGACTGGGACTCGGTGATTCGCGTGCACATGCGCGGCACTTTTGCGCCGTCACGCCACGCCGCCGCATATTGGCGCGAGGAGGCCAAGGCGGGTCGCGAGCGGGTGGCGCGGCTCATCAACACCAGTTCGTCGTCGGGTCTGTACTGCAATCCTGGCCAGGCCAACTATGGCGCGGCAAAGGCCGGTATCGCCGCCATGTCGGTGATTGCGGCTCGCGAACTGGAGCGCTATGGTGTGACCGTGAATGCGATCTATCCGACCGCAATGAGCCGGCTCACTGAGGACATCTTCGCGAAGCGGCGCGACGAATTCACCGCGGGCGCCGCACCGGGCTTCGATCCGCTGGATGCCGGCAATGTCGCGCCCCTCGTGGGATGGCTGGGCAGCAGTGCGTCGAGCGGTATCACCGGGCGTGTGTTTGGCGTGCGCGGTGGCCGTATCACGGTGGCCGAAGGCTGGCATGCCGGCCCGCGCATCGAGAAGGACGGGCGTTGGGATGCGGCGGAACTCGGTGCTTTGATACCGGGGTTGGTGGAGCAGGCCGCGCCGAATGCGCTGACCTCCGGCGAAATTCCGGAGACGGTAGCGTAAGCGCCCGAAACCCTCACGCATCGCAGGAGAGTCTGCATGAGCGGAACCCCGAAATACCTCGGCGACCATGCCGAACTGACACCGGATAAGGCCGCCGCGATCAACAGCACGAGCGGCGAGGTGTTGACCTATCGCGAACTCGACGAGCGTTCGAATCGCTTCGCGCAGTGTCTGTACGCAGCGGGGCTGCGGCGCGGCGACCATATCGCGATGGTGCTCGAGAACAACATGCGCTGCTTCGAGGTGTGTTGGGCGGCGCTGCGTTCCGGCTTGATGATCACGCCGGTCAACCGCTATCTGACCGCGGCGGAAGCAGCCGGCATCATCGAGGACAGCAACGCGCAAGTGGTGGTCAGTTCGTATGCAATGCGCGAGCTCGCGGCCGGACTGACCAGCATGATGCCGACGTGCCGTCTGCGGCTGATGGTCGACGGCACCATTGCCGGCTGGGAAAGCTATGAAGCCATGACCGGCCGCTATCCCGCCAGTCGTCTTGAGGACGAATGGCTGGGCGCCATGATGATCTATAGCTCGGGCACGACCGGCCGTCCGAAGGGCATTATTCGCGCGCAGCCTCAGGGCCGGGTGACAGAAGGTTCCGGTTCCGCGCGCCGCCCGCAGTTCGAGCGCTATGGTTTTGACGCGCAAACGGTGTATCTGTCACCGGCTCCGCTCTATCACACCGCGCCGCTCGGCTACGGAATCGAGACGCAGTTTGGCGGTGGCACCGTGGTCTTCATGGAGAAGTTCGATCCGCTCGAAGCGCTGCGGGCGATCGAGCGCTATCGCGTCACGCACAGCCAGTGGGTGCCGACCATGTTGATCCGCCTGCTCAAGCTCGGCCCCTCGCTGCGCGATGCATTCGACCTGTCGAGCCACCGGGTGGCGATTCATGCGGCCGCACCGTGCCCACAGGAGGTCAAGCGGCAGATGATCGACTGGTGGGGGCCGATCATCGAGGAGTATTACTCGTCGACTGAGGGCAATGGCGTGACCACGCTCAGCACCGAGGAGTGGCTCGCGCATCCCGGTTCGGTGGGCCGCCCGCTGCTCGGCGTCATTCATATCTGCGATGACGACGGCAACGAGTTGCCGGTCGGCGAAACCGGCACCGTCTATTTCGAGCGGGACCAGTTGCCGTTCCACTACCACAACGATCCCGACAAGACCCGTGCCGCACAACATCCCCGCTATCCGGCGTGGACGGCGGTCGGCGACATAGGTCATGTGGATAGCGACGGCTATCTGTATCTGACCGATCGCAAGGCGTTCATGATCATCTCCGGCGGAGTCAACATCTATCCGCAAGCGATCGAAGACGCGCTGGCCGTGCATCCCGATGTGCAGGATGCGGCGGTGATCGGCGTGCCCGACGCCGAGATGGGCGAGCAGGTCAAAGCGATTGTCGAACCGATGCCCGGCGTGGTGCCGTCGGACGCGCTCGCGGAACGGCTATTGGCCTACCTGCGTACGCGAGTGGCGCGCTACATGGTGCCGCGCTCGATCGATTTCATCGACGCGATGCCGCGCCTGCCTACCGGCAAGCTGTACAAGCAGGCACTGCGCGAGCGCTATGACGCACGAGCGGAGCGTGCGGATTCATAACCCGCAGACGCGCAGCGGCGAGGCGACTACAAAAATCTGGAGTGAGACGTGAACAACCTGTTGGATGCTTTCCACCTGACGGCGCTGCCCGCCGCGGCCGAAGCGTTCCGTGCGGACGTGAAGCACTTTCTTGACGAGCACCTGCCAGCGGCGCCGGACGATGTTCGTGCCCGTTCCTGGATGGGCTTCGACGCGGAATTCAGCCGACGTCTCGCGGCGCGCGGCTGGATCGGGTTGACCCTGCCGGCGAGTTACGGCGGCGCGGGCATGGACGCGTTTCGTCGCTTCGTGCTGGTCGAGGAACTGCTGGCCGCGGGTGCACCGGTCGCGGCACACTGGATCGCCGACCGTCAAAGCGGCCCATTGATTCTGCGCTACGGCACCGAGGCACAGAAGGACTTCTACCTGCCGCGCATCTGTGCTGCGAGCGCGTTCTTTTGCATCGGCATGAGCGAGCCCGACTCGGGTTCCGATCTCGCGAGCGTGCGAACCCGTGCGGTGCGCTGCGACGGCGGCTGGCGTCTGACCGGGCGCAAGATCTGGACGACCAACGCGCAGCATTGCCAGTACATGATCGCGCTGGTGCGATCGTCGGGCGTGCCGGAGGATCGGCAGAAGGGGCTGTCGCAGTTCATCGTCGATCTGTCGCTGCCCGGCGTCGACGTGCGGCCGATCGTGGATCTCACTGGCGACGCCCACTTCTCCGAAGTGACGTTCGACAACGTATTCCTAGCCGACGATGCGTTGATCGGCGACGAAGGCGCCGGCTGGCAGCAGGTCACAGCCGAACTGGCTTTCGAACGCAGCGGCCCTGAGCGGCTTTATTCGAGCGTGGTGCTGCTCGACTGCTGGCGCGCGCAACTGCGCCGCCACGGCGCGAACGACGCCGACCTCGCCTTGCTCGGCGGCTTCGCAACGCAACTGGCCACGCTGCGCTGCCTGTCGATCGCGGTGACCGCGAGACTCGCGCATGGCGAAAGCCCGGTGGTCGAGGCGGCGCTCGTCAAGGACATCGGCACCGAGTTCGAACAGGCCATTCCCGCGCAACTGGAAGCGGCGATCAGCGCCGACGCTGCCCAGACCATCGATCCCGAGTTGTATCGCACGGTGGCCTACCTCAGCCAGATCTCGCCGACCTTCTCGCTGCGCGGCGGCACGCGCGAAGTGCTGCGCGGCATGATCGCGCGCGGTCTTGGTTTGCGCTAACCCATCTGGACGAGGAAGAGACCTGCATGTTCACCGAAGCCATTGAAGCTATTCTGCGCGACCGCGCCACCCCCGAAGCGATCCGCGCGATCGAGAACGGCGGCACGCCCGCGTCTATCTGGAACGCAGTGGAGGAGGCCGGCTTTCTGGAGTTGCTGACGCCGGAAAGCGACGGCGGCGCCGGACTGTCGTTGCCGGCAAGCGCGCCGGTTTTCACGGCCCTTGGGCGCTATGCGGTCCCCGTGCCGCTCGCACAGAGCATCGCGGCGCGCGCGCTTCTGCGCGGCACCGGAGTCGCAGCGCCTGGCGGCATGACGACGCTCGCCGGCGCTTGCCGCAGTGGCGAGAACGGCGCGTTGGAGGCGCCTCAGGTGCCGTTCGGCATGACCTGTGATCACGTACTGGCCAATGTCGACGGTGATTTGCTGCTGCTCGACGCCGCGCGAGCCGAACGCAAACCCTGCGGCGTGCACGGCAGCTTTAGCGGCACGCTGAGTTGGGGCATCAATGCCGTGCCCGCGCCGCTCGGCGCGAACGGCGAAGAGGTGCTGCGGTTTAGTGCTGCGATCCATGCGGCAGCTATCGCCGGCGCGATGGATCGCGTGTTCGCCATGACGCTGCAGTACTGCAACGATCGCTCGCAATTCGGCAAGTCGATTGGCAAATTTCAGGCGGTGCAGCATCAGTTGAGCGTGATGGCCCAGCACGTGGCGTCGGCCGGGATGGCATCCGAACTGGCGTTCTCGGGCGCGGGCGCCGTGCCCGAGCGGCTCGCGACAGCGATCGCCAAAGCGCGCACGAGCATGGCGGTGCCGCTGGTGGCGTCGACGGCGCATGCGTTGCATGGCGCAATCGGCGTCACCGCCGAATACGATCTCCAGCTCTATACGCGCAGGCTGCATGAATGGCGCATGGCGGACGGCTCGGAGGCATTCTGGAATCGCATGGTGGGGAACGCGGTGCTCGCGCAGGAGCACGGCACGTTCGCGGACTTCGCGCGAACCGCGCCATGCGCCGCCGCATGAAGAGGCGAATGGCAGAGAGCGCATCTGCTCACGCCGCTCCGGCGTCAGCGGAAAACCTGTACAGCAGCGGAGACGATTAGACATCCTATGAGCCAATTTCTGAAGTACGAACAGGACGGACACATCGTCACGCTGACGATGAACGAACCGGAACGGCGCAATCCGCTCACCGGCAACACAGCGGTGGAGGAGTTTCTGACGGCGATCGCGCGCATCGAAGCCGACCGTTCCGTGCGGGCCGTTATCCTGACGGGCGCCGGCACGGCGTTCTCGTCGGGCGGCAATATCCACGACATGGAACGGCATGCGTCGGGCACGCTGCCCGGCATGGAAATTCGCCAGGACTACCGGCGCGGTATTCAGCAACTTCCGCTGGCGTTGTTCAATCTGGAGGTGCCGGTCATTGCCGCCGTGAATGGCGCGGCGATCGGCGCGGGACTCGACCTTGCCTGCATGTGCGATATCCGCATTGCGTCCGAGCTTGCAAAATTCGCCGAGAGCTTCGTCAAGCTCGGCATCATTCCCGGCGACGGCGGCGCGTGGCTGCTACCGCGCATCATCGGTTTGTCGCGCGCCGCGGAGTTGACCTTCACGGGCCAGATGATCGACGCGCAACAGGCGCTCGAATGGAATCTGGTTTCCCGCGTCGTGCCACACGGCGAACTCCTCACCGTCGCGCAAGGCCTCGCGCGTTCGATCGCCGCCAACCCGCCTCACGCAGTGCGGCTGGCCAAGCGCTTACTGCGCGAAGGCATGCATTGCCGGCTGGATACGCTACTGGAAATGTCGGCGGCTTATCAGGCGCTCTCGCATCAAACGGCAGACCATCGCGAGGCGGTTGCGGCGTTCATCGAGAAACGGTCGCCGTCGTTCAATGGATAGAGCGGCCGCCGATCGTCTGGCATGCGAAGGCGCTCGCGAGCCGGCAACCACGCAGCGCTTTCGCACACGCATTACCGATTGCTTCGGCATTCGCCATCCGATCCTGCTCGGCGGCATGCATCACCTCGGCCAGTCGGGCATTGTCGCGGCGGTGGTGAACGCGGGTGCGATGGGCTTTATCACCGCGCGCTCGTTCAGCAGTGCGGATGCACTGCGCGGCGATCTACGCCGTTGCAGAACGCTGACCGAGGGCCGGCCCTTCGGCGTGAATCTGACGTTGTCGCGCCGCGCGGAACTGAATCGCGACGTCGCCGACTGGATCAGGATCGCGCTCGAAGAGGGCGTGCGTCACTTTGAAAGCGCGGGCGCGTCGCCCGAGCAACTGGTAGAGCCGATTCGACAGGGCGGCGGTGTGTTGATTCACAAATGCCCGAGCGTGCGCCATGCGGTGAGCGCGCAGCGCCTCGGTGTGGATGCACTCGCGTTGGTCGGCCTTGAAGAAGGCGGCCATCCCGGCGCCAATCAGCTTTCCGCATTCGTGAACGGGGCTTATGCGCTAGAGAAGATTCATGTTCCGCTCGTGATCGGCGGCGGTATCGGCAACGGTCGTCAGATTGCCGCCGCGCTTGCGCTAGGCGCCGACGGCGTGGTGATGGGCAGCCGCTTCATGGTCGCCTCGGAAATCGCCGCACACGATGCGTTGAAGCAGCGCATTGTCGCCGCCGACGCGCATTGCTCGACCGCGATCCTCGCATCGCTCGGCGATACCTGGCGCGTGCTGGATAACGAGGCGGCGCGCGAGGTCCAGCGGCTCGAAGCCGCGGGTGCTCGCCGGCACAGTGACTTCGGCGATCTGATCCTGTCGTCGCGGACGCGGCAACGCGTCTATCAGGACGGCGACGTGGAGGCCGGCATCGTGTCGCTCGGACCGGCAGGCGGCTTCGCGGACGCGATTGTTCCGGCCGCGCAGATCGTCGAGCAATTGATCGGCGACGCGGCGCAGGCAGCGCACGCGTTCGCGCAGCGCGTTGTCGGCGCGGACGCGCGCTCGTGTCCCGCGTCCACGTCCGTGGCCTGAACACCTCTTGCCTCGCGTGCGTGCACGAGATCCGGTGAGGTTCGCAGCACGGCGGCCTTAAACGCTCATACACAGCCAAGGAGACCAGCATGTATCTGACCCAGGGCCTGCATCGCTCGCTTCAGCAGAACCCGGACCGGGTGGCGATTTCGTTCAAGGGACGTCGGCGGACGTTTCGCGAGTTCGCGGATCGGGCCGCGCGTCTGGCGGCCGCGTTGCGTGGAATCGGCATGGCAGCGGATGATCGCGTCGCCATGCTCGCGCTCAATTCCGACCGCTACCTCGAATACGTAATGGGCGTGTGGTGGGGCGGTGGCGTGCTGAACCCGGTCAACATTCGTTGGAGCGTGGCGGAGATCGCCTATTCGCTGAACGATTGCGACACGCGCATCCTGATCGTCGACGACCACTTCGCCAATATCGCGCCGGAAGTGTGCGCGCTCGCCCGGACCGCGCCGATCCTGATTCATGCCGGCGACGGCGCGGCGCCGCCCGGCATGCTCTCGTTCGACGCGTTGATCGCGGCCGCTGCGCCGATGCCGGACGCCGGCCGTGGTGGCGCCGATCTCGCGTGCATCATGTACACCGGCGGCACGACCGGTTTTCCGAAGGGCGTGATGCAGACGCATCTGAACGTCTGGTCGTCGTGCATCATGCGGATTGCCGAGTCCGCGCCCTTGCCCGATAGCGCGGTTTTGCATGCGGCGCCGTTCTTCCATGTCGCCGGGCTCGGACGCGCGCTCGTGCAGTTCATCGCCGGCGAGGCGCATGTCGTCATTCCGGCCTTCGACGCGGGCGAGGTGCTCAAGGCGATCGGCGAGGAGCGCGTAAGCGACACGCTGCTCGTGCCGACCATGATCCAGACGGTGCTCAATCATCCCGACTTTGCCCGCACCGATCTGACCAGCCTGAAGCGCCTCACCTACGGCGCGTCGCCGATCCCGGAAACGCTATTGGACCGGCTGATCGAAGCCCTGCCTGGTCTGCAGCTCGCGCATTCTTACGGGATGACCGAGGCGTGTCCGAGCATTTCGGCGAACTCACCTTCCAACCACGATGAAGCGGGCCGCAAAAGCGGCCTGTACCGCTCGATCGGTCGCGGCTTGCCGGGACTGATGGTGAAGGTGGTCGATAGCGACGGCGAGGAAGTGCCGCGTGGCACGGTCGGCGAGATCGTCGTGCGCGGGCCGAACGTCATGGCCGGCTACTGGAAGAAGCCCGAGGAGACCGCGCAGGCCGTTCGCGACGGCTGGCTGCATACCGGCGACGGCGCGTACATGGACGCGCAGGGTTATCTCTACATTGTGGACCGCATCAAGGACATGATCGTCAGCGGTGGCGAGAACGTTTACTCCGCCGAAGTGGAGAGCGTGATCGCGCGGCATCCCGCGGTCGCCGCCTGCGCGGTCATCGGAATTCCGCACGACACGTGGGGCGAGGCCGTGCATGCCGTGGTGGTCTGCAAGCCTGGCGAGACGCTCGGCGAAGACGATATTCGCGGACATTGCCGCCTGTTCATCGCCGCCTATAAGTGCCCGAAGACCGTCGAGTTCCGGGAGCAACTGCCGTTGTCGGCTGCCGGCAAGGTTCTGAAGCGGGACATCCGTGCGCCGTACTGGGCGGGCAGGCAACGCAACATTAATTAACCAGCCTCGCCATCGCGCGCCAT
This sequence comes from Burkholderia sp. WP9, assembly GCF_900104795.1. NCBI lineage: Bacteria > Pseudomonadati > Pseudomonadota > Betaproteobacteria > Burkholderiales > Burkholderiaceae > Burkholderia > Burkholderia sp. WP9. The sequence continues at coordinate 1,516,951 of NZ_FNTG01000002.1, read as the reverse complement.
GGCGTTCGATGTGGTTGAGGACACCAGTACTACCCATACCAAATGGATTGAGTTGTTATTTTTTAAATAAGTATAACTAATACAAAAGGAGAAAAATCTGTGAGGAAGTCGCTCTGGCAATGACGCTGATGGACATGGCAAGCGGAGCGACGGGTGTGGATCTAGGGATGCGACAAACCTTCCAGGCGGAATCGAATTGCCTGCTTGATGTTCCCAGTAGCAGTCGAATGAGGTCGGCGGTTCACTCATTCCGCGTGCCATGAATGACGATATTTCTAAAACTCCGTGAATGTTGCGGACCGGTAAGAATAGGAGACGGGCATGCATTTGCCATCGCAGACAATAGACGTAAAGCAGTTCATCGACAACCGAAGCTTCTCGCACTATCAATGGCTCGTCATCGCGTTGTGTTTTCTGATTCTCACAGTCGACGCGTATGACATTGCCGCCATCGGCTATGCGGCGCCATCACTCATTGGCGAGTGGCATATCACGAAAGCCCAATTGGGCACTGCAATGAGTGCTGGCGTGCTGGGAATGACGGCTGGCGCGCTGCTCGGGGGGGCGCTGTCAGACTGGAGCAGCCCTAAACGGGTGTTGATCATCATGATGATGACGTCCGCAATCGGGAGCATTCTGACCGCGTTGGCCGGCAGCGTTGCCGCACTCGCGGCACTGCGCTTTATCACCGGCCTGGGGTTGGGGGCGGCGATGCCGGTGGCTTTAACGGTTGTGTACGAATACACCCCGACTCGCCGCGGTCCGCTTCTCGTCAATTTTGTGAATTGTGGCGTCATGCTGGGCGCGGCGGCGTGTGGACTGATTGCGGCGGTCCTGGTCCCCGCGTTTGGCTGGGCGAGCATTTTTGTCGTCGGCGGCGTGGTACCGCTTGTCCTCGCCGTAGTGTCGATATTCGTGCTGTCCGAGCCGCTGCGATTCATGGTATCGCGAGGCTTGCCGTCTGAGCGCGTGGCAACTGTGCTGCGACGCATCGCCCCCGATACATCCTTCGACGGGGCTCACTTCGTGATTTCAGAGGACGCGGAAACCCGGGGAAAGCAGGGCGTGTCAGTGATTTTGTCGCGCGGTTTCCGGTTCGGTACGCTGATGCTGTGGTGCGCCTACTTCTGTGCTGCGTTTGTGTATTACCTGTTGAACGGCTGGATGCCGCTGTTGCTTCGGGGCAGCGGCGTTACCACTAGTCAGGCTTCCTTCATTACCGGGCTGTTCTCGCTAGGCGGAATGGCAGGCACCCTTTGTCTGGGGTGGTTGATGGGGCGCTTCGAGAAGAACAGCGTCGTGGCGATTGCCGTTGCCGGCGGGGCGCTGGCCATCTGGCTACTCGGCGAGCAAAAGGGCAGTCTCATGCTTCTCGCGGTCAGTACGTTTGCTGCCGGCGTGTGCGTGAATGGCGCGGTGATGTCGATGGCGGCTTTGGCAGCGTCGTTCTATCCAACCAGTGGCCGCGCGACCGGCGTGTCGTGGATGACCGGCATGGGCCGGTTCGGCGGTATGTTGGGTCCGGTTGCAGGCGGGTTGATGCTGAAATTCAACCTCGACGTGAGCACGGTGTTTTCGCTGCTGGCGATTCCACTGTTGATCCAGGCGGTGGCGCTGTGGCTGAAACGTTCCGCAACCGACGGCTCCGCACCGGTCGAATACCCGTCGAACCTCGCGTGAACCTCGCGTGAACCTCGCGTGAACCGTCACGCGCTCAGGCGTGGATCGATTGTATAAGCTGCCTCCCGCGAGGCAGCGCAACGATCCCGGGCACCGGTCAGCTCCCGTGTGCCCGAGCACTACAGCAAAAAGGACGTTGAAATGCCCAGCAAGATTGCCCCCCATGAAGGCGCCACGGTAGGCGCGCTGTACCGTTCGGCCTTTAAGGCCTTTGCGTCGCGCGAAGCCCTCGTGGGTGATGGCGTGCGGCTAAGTTATGAAGAGCTTGCTTGCCGTTGTAAGCGTATGGTGGCGTATTTCGAGTCCGTCGGAGTTCGCCCCCAGGATGGCATCGGGCTATTGTCAGGCAACAGTCCTGATGCGGTGGTCGTGCTGATCGCCGCGCAACTGTTCGGACTGCGTCTTATCCCGTTGCATCCGCTTGGCTCTGAGGATGATCAAGCGTATGTGCTGCGCGATAGCGGAATGAAAGTGCTGGTGGTGGACACCGCCCGCTATGCCGAGCGCGGGGCCGCATTGGCACGCCTGGGTATCGTCGGGCACGTGCTCACGCTGGGTCCGTCTGCGTTTGGCACAGATATCCGGGTGGCCTCGGCCAGCATGGATCCTTCCGAAGCGGAATATGACGCCCAGCCCGACGACATTGCGAAGATCTCCTATACCGGAGGCACAACTGGGCAATCCAAGGGCGTGCTCCAACGGCATCGCGCAATCGTAACGATGACACTGCAGCAACTGGCGTGCTGGGAATGGCCGGCGCAGCCTCGTTTCCTCGCGGCAACGCCGATCTCCCACGCAGCGGGCGCGTTCATCCTGCCCACCTTTCTACGCGGCGGCACGGTCTTCTTTATGGACAAGTACCACCCGGAGCGATTCCTCGAGACTATTCAGACCCACGGCATTAATTGCACGTTTCTTGTGCCCAGCCAGATCTACGGGCTCCTCGAGTCGCCGGTCCTCGGCGACTACAACCTGGCGAGTCTGCAACGCCTCTGGTACGGGGCGTCTCCTATCACGCCCGCGCGTCTGCAGGAGGGACTGCAGAAGTTCGGTCAGATCTTTGGGCAGATTTATGGTCAGGTGGAAGCCCCCATGACGGTGAGCTATCTGCGCTCGGACGAGCACGATCCTGCGAGGCCGCATTTGCTGGCTTCTTGTGGCCGTGTACTTCCCGGCAACGAAGTCAAACTGCTCGACGCCGATCACGCGGAAGTGCCGGCCGGCGAGGTCGGCGAGCTTTGCGTGCGTGGATCGCTGGTCATGTCGGGTTACCTGAACCGGCCTGACGAAACCGATAAAGCCTTCGCGGGTGGCTGGCTGCACACGGGCGACATGGCACGTAGGGATGCCGAGGGCTATGTGTATCTGGTCGACCGGGCCAAGGACATGATTATTTCCGGCGGTTTCAACGTCTATTCCAGCGAAGTGGAGAACTGTCTCGCGCTCCATCCGGCGGTGGCCATGTCTGCCGTGATTGGCGTGCCCGACCCGAAGTGGGGCGAAGCGGTGACCGCCGTGGTCGTGCTGAAACCACAGGCGACGGTGAGCGCAAGCGCGTTGATCGAGTTCGTTGCTGCGCGCAAGGGCGTTGTGTCGGCGCCGAAGACTCTATTCTTCGAAACTGCTTTGCCTCTGACGGCGATCGGCAAGGTCGACAAGAAAGCCATTCGCGCAAAGTACTGGGTGGGTCAGGATCGCCAGGTCAGCTAGTGACAGCGGGTCAGCGTTCTGTCAAAAAGAGCCCGCGCTGTATCAGTGGCCGTTAGATTGATCCGCCCTGCTACCCGACCGGGGTGGTGCCGGTTTGCGCGCATTCTGGCTTACTTCTACTCAGGCAGGGCCGACTTCAACGGTGGGTGCCAACCAATAACGGTGCGCGCGGCGCACCGTCATGCAAAACGCAGAGTGGAGGGACGATGGGTGTTTTGAGCGGTATTCGCGTGCTGGAATTCGAGGCGATCGGTCCGGGGCCCTTCGGCGCCATGTTGCTGGCCGATATGGGCGCAGATGTCTTGCGTATCGACCGGCCGCTTCCACCTGCCGATCTGGGTCCGAAGACCAACGGCAAGCGTGCGGACGTCACAGGGCGCGGCCGTCGCTCGGTCACGCTCGATCTGAAGCAGCCGCAGGCGGTCGAGGCCGCGCTGGATCTGATGTCGCGCGCCGATGTCGTGATCGAAGGGTTTCGCCCCGGCACGATGGAGCGTCTCGGGCTTGGACCGCAAGCCGCTTTGGCTCGCAATCCCCGGCTCGTGTACGGGCGCATGACGGGGTGGGGGCAAACCGGGCCACTCGCCGAGCGGGCTGGCCACGATCTGAACTACATCGCACTGTCCGGCGTGTTGTCGGGTATTGGCCGCGCCGGTGAGCCGCCCGTGCCGCCGTTGAACCTCGTGGGCGACTACGGCGGTGGTGGCATGCTGCTGGCGTTGGGTGTGGTGGCGGCATTGTTCAACGTGCAGCGCGGCGGCGAAGGCCAGGTCGTCGACGCCGCGATGATCGAAGGCGCGGCGCAGTTGGGCTCGGTGATCTGGGGTCTGCTCGCCTCGGGTAACTGGCGGGAAGAGCGCGCCAGCAATCTGCTGGATGGCGGCACGCCCTGGTACGACAGTTATCGCACGAAAGACGGCGGCTACATGGCGGTTGGCGCGGTCGAAGCGCGCTTTTACGCGGAGCTTCTGTCGAAGCTCGGCCTCGCGCAAGCGGGCCTGCCGGCGCAGCACGATCGCAGCGGCTGGCCCGTGCTGCGCGAACGCTTCACAGCGGCCTTTCTCACGCGCACGCGCGATGAATGGTGTGCGGTGTTCGAAGGCAGCGATGCATGTGTTGCGCCGGTGTTGAGCTTCTCGGAAGCGCCGGCGCATCCGCAACACCGTGCTCGCGGCAGCTTCGTCGAGGTAGCGGGTGTCGTGCAGCCGGCGCCTGCGCCGCGCTTTTCCGCGACGCCTTCGAAGATCGCGCAGCCGGCCCCGCAGCGCGGTGAACACGGCCTGGCCGCATTACGCGATTGGGGCTTCGACGAAGCCGCTGTTGCACGCATGCGCGATCACGGCTTGGGCTACCGGCCTGAAGCGTAAAGCGCCATCAGAAAAGACAAGTTGGGTTTGGAGACAAAAGATGAAAGTACTGGTCGCGGTGAAACGCGTGGTGGACTTCAACGTCAAGGTTCGAGTCAAGTCGGACGGCTCTGGCGTCGAGTTGGCGAACGTCAAGATGAGCATCAATCCGTTTGATGAAATCGCCGTCGAAGAAGCGGTGCGTCTGCGGGAAAAAGGCGTGGTCAGCGAAGTGATCGCGGTGTCGTGCGGCACGGGCGCCTCTCAGGAGACTTTGCGCACGGCGATGGCGATCGGCGCCGATCGCGGCATTCTGGTCGAGACGGATGCAGAGTTGCAGCCGCTCGCCGTCGCCAAGCTGCTGAAGGCGCTGGTCGACAAGGAGCAACCGCAGCTGGTGATCCTCGGCAAACAGGCGATCGATAACGACTGCAACCAGACCGGGCAGATGCTGGCGGCGCTCGCTGGTTTTCCGCAGGCTACATTTGCAAGCCGGGTGGAGGTGTCGAACGATTGCGCGACGGTGACGCGCGAAATCGATGGGGGGCTCGAGACGTTGCGGCTCAAGCTGCCGGCGGTGGTTACGAGCGACTTGCGCCTGAACGAACCGCGCTATGCGACGCTGCCCAACATCATGAAGGCGAAGAAAAAGCCGCTCGATGTCGTCACGCCGGAACAACTCGGCGTGGATGTCGCGCCGCGTCTGAAGGCGCTCAGCACGACGGAGCCGGCCGCGCGCAGTGCGGGCGTGAAGGTGCCCGATGTCGCGGCGCTGGTCGCGAAGCTCAAGAACGAAGCGAAAGTCATCTGAGGGAATCGATATGACTGCATCCAATCAAGTGCTGGTCGTGGCTGAACACGACCAGGTTTCGATCAGGACCGCCACGCTGAACACGGTTGCGGCCGCCCTGCAATGCGGCGCCGAGGTTCATGTGCTCGTAGCCGGGCATGAAGCAACCGGTGCGGCAAAAGCCGCCGCTGCGATCACAGGCGTGAAGCGCGTGCTGCACGCAGACGCGCCGCATCTCGGCGACGGTCTCGCCGAGAATATCGCGGCTCAGGTTCTCGCGCTCGCCGCGGGTTACGGCCATATCCTGTTTCCGTCCACTAGCGCTGGCAAGAACGTCGCGCCGCGCGTCGCGGCGCTGCTCGACGTGGCGCAGGTCTCGGATATCGTTCGGGTGGTGAGTCCGGACACGTTCCAGCGTCCCATCTACGCGGGCAATGCGCTGGTGACGGTGCAAAGCAGCGACCCGGTGAAGGTGCTGACCGTGCGCGTGACGGGATTCGATGCCGTGCCGGCCGAAGGCGGCGCGGCGCACATTGAAACGGTCGACGCGGTTGCGGACAGTGGTTTGTCCACCTTCGTCGAACGCGTGGTCGCGAAAAGCGACCGGCCGGAGCTCGCCGGCGCACAGATCGTCGTGAGCGGCGGGCGTGCGCTTGGCAGCAGCGATCGATTCAACGAAGTCCTCACACCGCTCGCCGACAAGCTCGGTGCCGCGCTGGGCGCGAGCCGCGCGGCGGTGGACGCGGGATTTGCGCCGAACGACTGGCAAGTGGGCCAGACGGGCAAGATCGTCGCGCCGCAACTGTATGTGGCGTGCGGAATCTCGGGGGCGATTCAGCATCTGGCGGGCATGAAGGATTCGAAGGTCATTGTCGCAATCAACAAGGATCCGGAGGCGCCGATCTTCAGCATCGCCGATTACGGCCTGGAAGCCGATCTGTTCGATGCCGTGCCGCAACTGGTCAACGCGATCTGAGGCTTCTCAACGCAGCATGGAAGGCAAGAAGGGGGCATCGCCGCGTCGCGCGGCGATGCCCCCTTCTGCATTTTTACGACACCAGCGAATACCAGTTGGTCCCGTCATTACGAAGTTCGCGCCGAACTTCACCACGCCCGATCAGGTAGTTCAGGCACGCGAGGCTTTCGCCTGTCGCGAGGCTCATTTGCGACATATCCTCTTCGCCGATCTTGCGCGCAAACAGCGCGCCGAACACGTCGACGGCGCGCCGCGGTTCGCTGAGCGCTTGCCGCAACCGATCGAGGCTGCGGTCCTGGCTGCGTCGCAGATGATCCAGCCGCGCATGCAGGCCGCGGAAACAGTCGTTATGGGCGGGCAGCACGAGCACGTCGTCCGGGACCTGCTCCTTCAGTTTTGCGATCGACGCATACCAGTCCGCCATCGGGTTGGCGTCCGGTTCGAGCGGATACACCGAGACATTCGATGAGATTCGCGGCAGCACCTGATCGCCGGAAATCAACACCTTCAACTCCGGGCAATACAGACACGCGTGCTCCGGCGAATGGCCGGTGCCGACGATCACATGCCACGTGTGCCGGCCAATCACGATTTCCTCCGCGTCATGCACGCGCCGAAAACTGTCCGGCAGCGCATGAATATGCTGCCCGAAGCGGCCGAAGCGTGCGCGATAGAGTTCGATCGCCGCCGCGCTCCAGCCGGCGCGACGGTAGAACGCCACGCCGTCGTCGGGCGCCTCGCGGCCGGTGTCCGACGC